>JACAES010000058.1 GCA_013388735.1 Chloroflexota bacterium
ACCAGAGACTAATGACCCGTATCGAAATGGAGTTGAGCGAGCGACACTTATGGCAATCAGCTTTGAAATCCCCGAATTTGCACAGCAGATGGCGCAGATGGCCGGCTTTATGGCGCAGACCTATATGCGCCCACATGCGCGCCGGCTGGACGAAAACGAACATGAGCGCCCGAAGGAATTTATCGAGGCGATGTGGCCGATTTTGCGCGACCAGCAGAAGGCCACGCTCGACAAACTGACCGCCGCCCCGGCCAACGGCGGCAGCAAGGACGGCGAGCCGAAGAAAAAACGCCCCGGCACGCGCAACCTGCAACTGATGCTGATGATCGAGCAGTTGGCCTGGGGCGATGCAGGCGTTTATCTGTGCCTGCCGAGCGCCGGCCTGGGCGGATTCGCCATCGAGGCGGTCGGCACGACCGAGCAAAAGCTCCGCCTGCTGACGCGCTTCGCCGAAGGTGACCAGCCGGTATGGGGCGCGATGGCGATCACCGAGCCGGGCGCGGGGTCGGATAACTCATCCATCGCCACGACGGCGGTTTTCGATGAGGAGCATAACCAGTGGGTCATCAACGGCGAAAAAATCTTCATCACCAGCGGCAAGCTGGCGCTGGAAGAATCCAACGGCCTGGTGATCGTATGGGCGACGGTGAACAAAGCCGCCGGGCGCGCGGGCATCAAACCGTTTGTGGTGGAAGCCGGCACGCCGGGCGTGAGCATCGGCAAGGTGGAGATCAAACACGGCATCCGCGCCAGCGACACGGTTTCGATTGTGTTCAACGACGCGCGCATCCCGGCGGATAACATTCTGGGCAGCCCGGAAGTGCAGGCCAGCAGCGAGGACAAGGGTTTTAAAGGCGCGATGGCGACTTTCGACGCCAGCCGCCCGATTGTGGCCGCCAGCGCCCTGGGGGTGGGGCGCGCCGCGCTGGAGTTTGTTAAAGAAAAACTGGCCGAAAACGGCGTCGAAATTCCCTACACCGTGCCATACCACAAGCTGACCGCCGTCCAGCGCGATGTGCTGGAGATGGAGGCTCAGTGGAAAGCGGCCTACCTGCTGACGCTGCGTTCGATTGCCATGCTGGACGAAGGGCTGCATAACAGCCTGGAAGCCTCGATGGCGAAGGTGAAGGCGGCCAAAGCCTGCGCCTGGATCGCGCAGAAGGCGGTCGAGATGCTAGGCATGATGGGCTACAGCCGCGAATGGCTGGTCGAGAAGTGGATGCGCGATTCCAAGATCGCGGAAATTTACGAAGGCACCAACCAGATCAATACCCTGATCGTGGCGCGCCGCATCCTGGATTACTCGCGGCGGGAACTGGCGTAATGGGCGGCTGAGAACCCCATGAGAGCGTAACGCAAAGGCGCAAGGAGGCGAAAGGCGCGCAGTAACCTGTTCTTTGCGTCTTTGCCCCTTCGCCTCTGTGCGTTGAATCTATTTATCGCGCATCTGGAATTTATTGTTGAGGAGACAAAATGGCTTATAACATTCGCAAAGCAGCCGTCATCGGCTCCGGCACGATGGGCGGCGGTATCGCCACTCTGCTGGCGGCGGTGGGCATGGATACCGTCGTGCTGGATATCCCGGCCAAAGGCACGCAGCCGGGCGACCCGCCCGCCAAACGCAATGCTCTGGTTAACGACAACCTGAAAAAGCTGATCGGCGCGCGCCCGCCGCAGGTGTTTGTTGCCTCCGACATGGAGCGCATCCAGACCGGCAACCTGGACGACAACCTGGATATGGTAAGCGACGCCGACTGGATCATCGAAGTGGTGGTCGAACGGCTGGACGTGAAACGCAGCCTGATGGCGAAACTGGTCGAAGTCGCCCGCCCGGATGCCATCATCACCACCAATACCTCCGGTATCCCGATTCAGGCCATCGCCGAAGGATTAGGCGAGGGCTTCAGCCGCCGGTTTATGGGGACGCATTTCTTCAACCCACCCCGCCACTTGTACCTGCTGGAAGTTATACCCCATTCAAATACCGACCCTGAACTGGTGCAGTATATGGTGGACTTCGGCACGCGGACGTTGGGCAAAGGCGTGGTGATCTGTAAGGACAAACCCAACTTCATCGGCAACCGTTTTATGAGCATGTCCGGTATGCAGGTGATGAACTACGCGCTGGACAACGGCTTCACGGTCGAGGAAGTGGACAGCCTGACCGGGCCGCTGATCGGGCATCCCAAGACGGCCACCTTCCGGCTCAACGATCTGGTCGGCTTCGACGTGGCGGTGCATGTCGCCCGCAACCTGTATGAAGCCATCCCCGACGACCCGGCGCGCGAGGTGCTTAACCACCCGAAAGCGGTGGCGCTCAGTCAAAAACTGCTGGACAACAACTGGCTGGGCAACAAAACCGGCCAGGGTTTTTACAAGATGGTGAAAGGCGAAAGCGGCGAAAAAGAATTCTGGTCGCTGAACCTGGAAACGCTGGACTACGAGCCGCCGAAAAATCCGCGTTTTGAAAGCGTCGGCAAACATCGTAAGGTCGAGCCGCTGGGCGAGCGGATTCGCCTGCTCATCAACGAGGAAGACCGCGCCGCCAAGCTGCTGTGGCATCTGCACGCTTTTTACCTAGCATATGCCTCCAACCGCGTGCCGGAAATCACCGACACCATCCTGAACATTGACAATGCTCAGAAGTGGGGCTTCGGCCATGAGATGGGGCCGTTTGAAATCTGGGATGCTATCGGCGTAGCGGAGACGATCCCACAGTTCGAGGCAGCGGGCTACCCGGTGGCAGACTGGGTTAAACACATGGTTGCCAAAGGCAGCCGGAACTTTTACCTGTATGACGAGGATGGCCTGAAAACCGCCTTCTACAGCCCGCAGGATAACGACTACGTGCCGGTTCCGGTTGACCCGCGCGCCATCAGCGTTAAACAACTGCGCGCGAAAAAAGTGCCGACAGCGGTCAGCCCGCAGGCCGGTGTACCGGAAAGTGTGCTGGAACAGTGGCGGCGCGAACCGCTGGGCGTGGTCGCCAGCAACGGCAGCGCCAGTGTGCTGGATATGGGCGATGGCGTGGCGCTGCTGGAACTGCACAGCCAGGCCAACGCGATTGATCTCGATCTGATCGAAATGGCGTGGCAGGCGCTGGACATCCTCGACCGGGACTTCGACGCGCTGGTGGTCGGCCACGACGGCGAACGTTTTAACATCGGCGCGAACGTCTTCATGGTGGTGATGGCTGTGCAGAGCGGCCAGATGGAACAGCTGGATGGCATGATCCGCCGCCTGCAAGACCTCACCCAGGCCATGCGCTACCATCGTAAGCCGGTTGTGACCGCGCCGTTTAATATGGCGCTGGGCGGCGGCACGGAACTGCTGATGTCCGGCACGAAAATCGTCGCCCATGCCGAACTGTACGCCGGGCTGGTCGAGTTCGGTGTCGGCCTCATCCCGGCGGGCGGCGGCTGCAAGGAACTGCTGCGCCGTGTGGTCAGCCCGGTGATGGCCGCCTCGCCCAACGCCGACGCGCTGCCGCATCTGCAAAAGGCTTTTGAGGCGATAGCGACTGCCAAAGTCAGCACCAGCGCGATGGAAGCGCGTGAGATCGGTTTCCTGGCGGCAGAAGATAAAATCGTGATGAACCGCGCGCATCTGCTGGGCGAGGCCAAGCGCGTCGCGCGCCGGCTGGCGGACGATTACACACCGAAGCGTCCCGGCAAAGTGTGGGCCGCCGGGCGCGATGCCTACGCCGCGCTGCTGCTGGGCATCGAGGGTTTCCGCGAAAGCGGCTTCGCCAGCGACTACGACGCTTTCATCGCCCGCAAGCTGGCTTACGTGCTGACCGGCGGCGCGATCAGCGAGCCGGGTTGGGTGGACGAGCAGGTCATTCTGAACCTGGAGCGCGAAGCCTTCATGAGCCTTGTCACCGAGGAGAAAACCCAGGAGCGCATCGCTTACATGCTGCAAAACAACAAGCCGCTGCGGAATTAGGGACGAGGGATGAGCCATGAGGTACGAGTCGAGAAAAATCGCTGCATCTAACCACTGACAACCGAAGACTAAGGACTATAGACTGACGACTGGAGACTTATTATGCGAGAAGCTGTTATTGTCGCCGCGGCCCGTACCGCTGTCGGCAAGGCAAAAAAAGGTGTTACCCGCAATG
This sequence comes from Chloroflexota bacterium, assembly GCA_013388735.1. Taxonomy (GTDB): domain Bacteria; phylum Chloroflexota; class Anaerolineae; order Aggregatilineales; family Phototrophicaceae; genus CFX2. The sequence continues at coordinate 4,121 of JACAES010000058.1, forward strand.
CCCGCTCGGATGATATGGCGGCGGCGGTCATTGTTGACCTGCTGCGGCAGACCGAGGGCAAACTTGACCCGATGGACATTGATGATGTGGTGATCGGCTGCGCCATGCCGGAAGGTGCGCAGGGTTTAAACTTCGCCCGCGTGATTGCGCTGCGCGCCGGGCTGCCGGTCGAGATACCGGGCATGACCGTTAACCGCTTCTGTTCCAGCGGCCTGCAAACCATCGCCCAGGCCGCCGAACGTATCATCGCCGACGGCGCGGACATCATCATCGCCGGTGGGGCGGAAACCATGTCACTGGTGCCGATGAGCGGTTTTCACATCAGCCCGAACCCATACATGGCCGCCAATGATCCCAACGTTTACATGAGCATGGGGCATACAGCGGAGCGCGTGGCCGACGAGTTCAACGTCAGCCGCGAGGACATGGACGAGTTCGCCTATCACAGCCACCGCAAAGCCGCCCAGGCCACCGATGCCGGGTACTTCAAACAGGAAATCGTGCCGTTCGAGGTGGAGGAAACGGTCATCGGCGAGGACGGCCTGCCGCATACCTACACCGTCACGCTCGACCAGGATGAACATCTGCGGCGCGATACCACGCTGGAAGGGCTGGCGAAGCTCAAGCCAGTGTTCCGCCAGGGCGGGCGCGTGACGGCGGGTAATTCCAGCCCGCTCAGCGACGGCGCGGCGGCTGTGATCGTCATGGAAGCGGGCAAGGCCGCTCAGTTGGGGCTGAAGCCGCTGGCGCGTTTCGTCAGCTTTAATGTGGCCGGGGTGCGCCCGGAGATTATGGGCGTGGGGCCGATCAACGCCGTGCCGAAGCTGCTCAAACGCACCGGTTTGAAGCTGGACGATATAGACCTGATCGAACTTAACGAGGCGTTCGCCGCCCAATCGCTGCCGGTCATTCGCAGCCTGGAAATGAACCCGGAGAAGGTGAACGTCAACGGCGGCGCGATTGCGCTGGGGCATCCACTGGGCTGCACCGGCGCCAAACTGACGGTGCAGATCATCAACGAACTGAAGCGCCGCAATGGCCGCTACGGTATGGTGACGATGTGTATCGGCGGCGGCATGGGCGCGGCGGGCATTTTCGAGAACGTGAATTAAGCCGCCGGAGAAACGACACTATTTATCAGGGGCAGATCGGCGTGTCTGCCCCTTTTGCTGCCTGCCGATGCCCCGATTAACGACTGCAAGAATTTTAAATGATTTCAAAAAGCAATTATAGCCTATAATTGAAGCAGCGACATTTTCTGCGAAAAGGAGTCTCTTGATGAACGGGAGAACCATCGCCGCTGCTTTGCTGCTGGTGGCCCTCTTCCTGATGAGCCTCAGCGGCACCGCCGCGCAGGATGACCCCATCCGTATCATCTTTATGCACCATTCGACGGGCGCGGGCCTCATCTGGCAGGGGGGCGTGCGCGAAGGCCTGACCGAACGCAGTTACGAATTCTGGGATCACGGTTACAACGATGAAGGGCTGACGGACGCCGCCGGCGAGAATCTGGGCCTGAACTGGGACGTGCCGGGCGACAACACCGACCCGGATGGCTGGTATGCCATCTTTAACCAACCGGTCGGCGACCCGCCGGATAATACCTTCAGCCATATGCTCGAATACGACGTGATTATCTTCAAAAGCTGCTTTCCTTCTTCCGACATTCAAAGTGAGGAGCAGTTCGAAGCCTACCGCGACTACTACCTCAGCATCCGCGACGTGATAGACGAACATCCCGATAAACTGTTCATCCCGTTCACTACACCGCCGCTCGTCCCCAACGCGACCACTTCGGAAAATGCCGCCCGCGCCCGCCGCTGGTCGGAATACCTTACCTCGGACGAGTACCTGGACGGGCATCCGAATATTGTCGTTTTCGACATTTTCGGCCTGCTGGCGGATGCAGACGGTTATCTGCGCGAGGATTACCGCGTTGATGAATGGGACAGCCATCCCAACGACATCGCCAACGGCGAAGTAGGCGCGGCATTGATTGAACGGGTTGACCTCAGTATTCAGGAGTTCTTTGGGGTAGAAGTGGCTACGTCGCAGTCGTCCGCCGCGCCGCAGGCCGCCGATATGATCCAGGATTTTGAAACCATGATGCCTGATGAATCCTGGTATGTCTACCGGGAAGACGATACCGAGATAGCCTGCGACCGGGGCGAGCCGGGTTATGAAAGCGAAGGCGCGCTGCAAATCACCTTCCAGGCTGCCACCGGGCGCTACCCGGCGTGCAGCCGGGGGGTGATTGCCGCCGACTATTGGGCCGATGCTCAGGGTTTGCGTTTCTTCTGGAAGTCTGATGCGCCGGGTATATCGGTCGGCATTCTGCTGTGGATTGAGCAGAGTCCCTTTGAACTCAAAACCGGCCTGGAAACCCCCGGCGAAACCTGGACGTTGGTAAATCTGGCCTGGGATGATTTTCAGAAGGCGAGCTGGGCCGATGATTCTAATCTCGACGTGCTTGAGCCGTCGCAGGTTGACGCTATCGCCATCACTTTTGGCAATTGGGAACAGCCACAGCAAGGCACGATCTGGATTGATGATTTACGGCTGACGGAGTAGGAACTTCGCGCTATGCGCGGTTATGGCCGGCCACATCCCGCCCGCTGCGAAAAACGGCAGCGAGATGCGGTCGGCCTGCTGCTGTCGGTTCTAAAATCGCCCGGTCATGGCCTGGGCGTAGCCGGTCAGTTCGGCGTAACCATAACCGGCTGCATCGCCGGAGATGGCGACCGCGCCTTCCCAGTAGTCCACGCCCCCGCCGCCGTGTAATTCCTGGTCGGCCAGCAGCGGCGTAAGGGTGATGTCCAGCCGCTCCGCGCCGGTGTTGACCGAGATATTCCAGCCCGCCGGGTAGGCTGCTCCGGTGTGGGGACTCGTCCATGTGGCGGTCACTTCGATATTAAAATCCTCGGCGCTCAGGTAGCGGGTGCTGCCGTCGGCGTTCACCAACAGGCCGCCGAAGGCCGGCTCGCGCGAGCCATCCACCATCCGAATCTGGCCGAGCATCAGTTCGCGGTTATCGTCCAACTGCAAGCCGAACCAGTCCCAGCCCTGCGCGTCCGCGCCCAGGGCGCTGGTGCTGAATTCGTGGTCTTTCCAGCTTGCGCCGCTGACCTCAAACGTTTGGTCGTTCACGCTGATGGTGCCTTCGGTTTGCAGGCGCGTTAAGCTGTAGTAGTAGCTGGCGTTGCCCGGTTCGTCGCTTTTGGGGCTGAGGCCGTTATCGCCTTGCAGCGCGGGCGGCTTGAGCTGATCCAGGCGCAGGTTGATGCCAAACGCTTCGCTTTGTGCTGTGATCTGGGTGATCTGCGCGGTTTCGTCCAGGGCAACTACTTGCCAGTCTTCCAGCCACACGCGGTAAACCGGGTCAGCAGTTGCCCCGGCCAGGCCGGCGCTGCCCCGGCTGAAACGCTGCTCGTGGAAGTAACGCCCGCCTTCGACATCACTCACAGCAAAATGCGCCATGTAAATCTGGTCGGCGCGCCATTCAGAAGCCGTGTCGTCTTGCGCGGAAGGTAAAGCAGGGGACAAAGGCGGCGTTAATGCCCGGCGGAAGATGGTGAACTGGTAGCCGAAGTGCCGTCCATCAGCGGTTTTGAGGTTGCCGGTGTAATACCACCACTCGGTCTGAAAAGCCGGGTGTGCGCCGAAATCCGACGGAAACTGCCAATTGTAGGGGGCGGTCGCCTGCGCGAAGCCGCCGGTATCGCCCGATACGCTCATCAGTATGACATCGGCGCTGATGCCGTCGCCGCCGTTGGCGTCCATCAGGCTGAAGCCGAACACAATGATGCCCAGCGCCAGCAGTGCCAGGAAGACCCATCGCCACATGATTATGGTTTGACCCTTCTGTCCGGTCTTGATTGTTTGATTTATCACAAAGGCATGATAACCTAACCGGCTGAGAAAACGATGAGCGCTGCCTAAGTCAGCCGTTCCAGCACATCCGTCAGCCCGGCGATGATGCGGTCGAGTGAGTAATTGAGAAAGCGGCGCTGGAAATTAATCATGCGGGCGTCCAGCATGGCATACAGCACATCGGCGGTGTAATCCACGTCGCCCGGCGCGCGGCGCTGCAACAGCAGCCCGCGTATGGTCTGCCGCCACCACAGATGCGCGGGATGTTCCAGCATGGCGTTCTGATCACCGTGCGCGCTTTCGCACAGCAGCGCGGCATTCTGGTCTACAAACAGGATCACCTGCGTCAGGAACCAGTGCAGGTTCGCCAGCGTATCGCCGCCCGCCGATAATCGGCGCAGCGTGCGTTCCTGCAAGTCGCGCTGGTCTTCGTCCAGCAGCGCCTGGCAGAGCGCGGTTTTGTTCTCAAAGTGCCGGTAGAGCGTTCCCTTGCCTACCCGCGCAGCCTCGGCCACTGCCGACATCGGCACGGCTTCCACGCCCCGTTCGGCAAACAGCCGCCGGGCGGTTTCCAGCAGCAGGGTATGGTTCTTCAGGGCGTCGGCGCGGGTGGGATGGTTTTCGTTTAAGATCAGGTTTTCGTCGGCCATATTCAGGTTAAATCGTACCTTTTGTTGATTTATCATTATAGCAGAGGGTGTTAGAATGAACTTACAGAAGGTTGGAATTCGGTTTACCTGGATAGGAGCAGGCGTGTCATGCGATTTGAAGACTTCAATTGGATGGACATCGAGCGCTATCTGGAACAGGATGATCGTGTCATCCTGATTACCGGCTCGACGGAGCAGCACGCTTATCTCAGCCTGCTGACCGACATCCTCATCCCCACTCGGATCGCGCTGGCCGTCGCAGAGCGTGAGCGAGTAGTGATTGCGCCGCCGCTGAACTTCGGTGTCAGCGAGTTATTCGTGGACTTTCCCGGCACGATCAGCCTCAGCCGGGCGACGTTCGAGGCGGTGCTGTCGGAAATAACTGACGGCCTTCTGCATCATGGGTTCCGCCGCTTTTTCGTCCTCAACGGACATGGCGGCAACCAGATGCCCACTCACCTGAACGACTTGCAGCTTGAAGGACTGGCGCGGGTGGAATGGTACGACTGGTGGCGGGAGGGCGCCGTCCGCGCCTTCGAGGCCGAACACGGTTTGCAGGTGAACCATGCCAACTGGGGCGAGAACTTCCCCTTTAACCGGGTGGCCGATTCGCCCACCAATGATAAACCCGCTGTGATGCTGCCCGACATCCAGGGTGGGCGCACGCCCCGCGAGGTGCTGGGGGATGGTAGTTTTGGCGGCCCATACCAGGCCGACGATTCACTGATGCAGGCGCTTTTCGAGCGCGTGGTGGACGAGGCCGCCGAGCGCCTGCGCGCGATGCCGCCGGTTTAATCTGCGCTTCAGATCTGTTCGCCCGGATGCCGGAAGGACACAATCAGAATCAGGCGTCCCAGGCGCAGTTCATCGCCATGATGCAGCGCGCGCACTTCTTTTGGCAGCACGCGCTGCCCATTGATGAAAGTCCCATTGGCGCTGCCCAGATCCGACGCCAGCACAGCTTTCTGGTCGGCATCGTAGCGCAGCGCCAGGTGCATCCGAGAAACGCCCAGGTCGGCGGCCTGCCGGTCTTTTAAGTCCACGTCTGGCGCGATGGCGCTGCCGCTGGAACTGCGCCCCACGATGATTTCATGGTCGGCCTTTTGTGGACGCACCTCGTAGGTTTCGGATGACCCCCGCGCGCGCAGCGCCAGCACCGAGTCGTCGCCAAAGTAGCCGGAATCCATCGTATCGCCCGCATCGGCGAAATGTTTGGTATTCTGCTCCCCCCGGCGCGTATCCAGCAGATGGCCGCAGGCGTAACAGAACACCTCGTGCGACTGGTTGGTTTTGCCGCAGTTCGGGCAGGCAACCCAGGTGATGGCGTTCTCCGGCTGAGGCGCGACCGCAGCTGGCGCGGGCGGCGGCGTGTCGGCAGCCGGTTTGGCGGCCAGCGGCTTGATGACCGGGTGCGGGCGCGGTTTGGTTTTTTCGGCAGGGTTTTGATTTTCCCAGGTTCGGATGAGCGCCGCCAATTCTTCCCGCTGTTTTTTATTGAGTTTTTCAATGTGTGGACGAAGCGCCTGCAGGGCGGACTTGCTCTCCGCGCCGTTGTCGCGCATCTGGGTGTATTCGTTTAGAATATCCTGTATATAATTCAACCTGGTCTTCCTTCTCATATGCAGGAGCATCGGTCTTAGTATATAACGAAGTTGTAAGGAGTGCTTGATGCAATACCCGCTTCTGGATGTCACGATTGAATACTGCGCGGTTTGAAAATATACCCCGCGCATCGTCAGTTTGACGAATGAAATTTTGAGCGAACGCGAGATTGAAGTGTTTATCCGCTCCTGGCTGCTGATACCCGGTACAGGCGGCAAGTTTGAAGTGATGGTCAACGGCGAACTGGTCTTTTCCAAAAAGGCGCTCGGACGCCACGCCGAACCTGGCGAAGTCCGCGCCCGCATCCTGGAAAAGCTGGAAGCCGTTCGCCCGCCGGGAATTCGGTTTAACGCGGACGAGTAAAAGGAAACTTATGCTCAAACGGCTTGGATTCATCGTTTTGCTGCTGGCGCTTTCCTCCGCGACACTGGCGCAGGAGGAGACACCCGCCGCCGTCATCGGCCCAACACTTAATTCGGTGCTGTCGCGCGGGGTAGTGGCCTGCGGCATCAACCAGAGCCTGCGCGGCTTTGGCTTTCTGGACCCCAACACCGGTGAACTGCGTGGTTTTGATGTGGATTTCTGCCGCGCGCTGGCGGCGGCGGTTTTTGGCGACGCGACCGCCGTACAGTTAGTCCCCTTCAGCGGCGATAATGGCCTGGACGCGCTTGAATCCGGCGAGATTGACGTGCTGATGCGCAATGTCATCTGGACGCTTTCGCTGGATTCCAGGCCGGAACTGGATTTCGGGACGATCACCTTTTATACCGGGCAGACTTTTATGACCCGCACCGACAGCGGTCTGAGCGATTGGGCAGTGCTGGATGGCGCGGTGATCTGCGTGGCAGAAGGTTCGACGGCGGAGACCAGCCTGGGGCAGGCGATGGTGTCTCGCGGGCTGTCCTACCAGCCGGTGACGCTGCCGACGGCGGCAGAGGCCGCGCAGGCGTTCACCGATGGGCGCTGCCAGGCTTACAGCGCCGGGCTGATAGACCTGGAGTCCGCCCGCCAGCGGCTTCCCGACCCGGCGGCCTACGTGGTCTGGCAGGGACGCGAACACCTGTACACGCAGGAGCCGATCGCGCCGGTTTATCGCAATGATGACCCGCAGTGGGCGGATATTGTCAACTGGACAATCCTCGGTCTGATTCAGGCTGAACAACTGGGCATCACCAGCGAGAATATCAACACCATCGTGCGCCAGCCGGAAGAAGGCGAGGACACCTATATCAGCCGCGTCGGCCTGGACGTGGCGCGTTTCCTCGATGCGCGTACCGGTATCGGCGGCCAGCTTACCTTAGCGAATGATTTTATGGTCAGCGTGATTCGTGAGGTGGGCAACTACGGCGAAATCTTCAACCGCCATTTTGGCCCCGGCGGCGATCTGCGGCTGGAACGCGGCCTGAACAGCCTGTGGCGTGACGGCGGCCTGCTCTATGCCCCGTCCTGGCGATAATGCTGCTGAGGCTCTATGGGGCGGCGAGGGCCGGGTGCTGGCGTCGCCCCCGCCACCAGTTCCACAGGACGACCAGCATATAGGCCGAGAATAAAAACCATAGGGGGTCGGTGGGGACGCGATAGCGTGTAGAGGGGTGGAAGGCCAGATAAACCAGCGACATGCTGATCTGCGCCAGCCACAGCAGCGCGGTTTCGCGCCAGCGGCGCAGCGCCAGCACACCGCCCGCCAGCCCCAGCAGGAACAGCCCGCCCCAGTACAGCCGGTGAACGGCGCGCCCCAGCACGTCGAACAGCGGCTCGTCATAGGCGTTCACCGGGTCGTTTTCGCCAAAGGTCAGCAGTTGGCCGTTGGCGTCCACACGCCGGATGATAAACGCGCCGTCTTCGTCCAGGTCGATTTGTTCGCCCGGCTGCGGGTTGTAACGCGGCGCGATGTCTACACTCCAGTACACCAGAAATTTTACCCACAGCAGTTCGGGGATTTTATCCGGGTTTTCGCGCAGATACCGGAAGCCAAGCGCAAAGCGTTCGGCATCGGCCTCGCGGCTGTAGGGGTCAGGCGATTCCAGTTCGGGGGCCGTCCACTGCACGTCGTATCCGGCGCGGAAAACCGGGACGGTATAGCGGCTGTTGCCCTGCCAGAAGTTCGCGCCGGATGTGGTAGTCATCGGCACGAAGGCGTCGTAAACGGCAGTGTTACGCACAATCCAGGGGACAAGCACCAGCGCCGACACCGCCGCGACCGGCAGCAGCCGGATGACGGTTTGCCATAGGCTGAGCCGGAACCAGAACCAGACCGCCACCAGCAGCGCCAGCGGTGGCGTGATCGGGCGCGTGAGTATGGACGCGCCCAGCGCCAGCCCGGCCAGCGTCGCCAGTCCCCAGGCGGCGCGGTCGAAAACCGGGCACTCGCGCAGTTGGATGACCAGCAGCAGGAAGGCGTACAGCAGCGCCATGAAAAACGGCGTGTCTATCAGCGTCAAATTCTGAAAAATCAGATAGGGATACAGGGCATAAAACAGGCTTGCCAGCGCCGCGACGGTTTTATTTCCCAGCAGGCGTTTGCCGGCGTAAAACAGGCAGCCGATAGAAAACAGGTCAAGCGCGATATGAAACAGCCCGACCTGTACATGGCCGCGCCCGAACAGGTCGTAGACGCCCGCCAGCGCATAGCTGTACAGCGGCGGGATGGCCGCATCCGGGACGCCCGGCGTCCGCCCGTACACGCCCGTCGCCAGCAGGTTTTGCGCGTAGGCGTCGTAGGCGTCCGAGCCATGCACCGCGCCGGTCTGCTCGAAGGCGAACACCTGTGGAAAGCCCAGTAGTACGATCAGCCGGACGGCGGCGGCCAGCAGCAAAATGAACGGTAGTGGATGGTCGAGTAAGCGTTTGAGGCGCATGAAGTTCCGTAGGTGTCGGTTTTTCAGCCTGCCTGTAAACAGCCATCAAAGCCTTTTCGCAGACAGTTCGGGCATTATACACCGGCAGAAGATGGACGATCAGGGTCAGAATCGGGCACGGGCATCCGCCTTTGGATGGAGATTTTTTACGCCGGAGACGCTGCTCAAGCCGTCGGCGTAACCCCGGCAGCATCCAAATCCCGAAAACGGCGGGGCGGGTTCTAAAACTCGCCCCGTTTGCATTCCTATTCGCTGCGCAGCGCCGCCGCCGTCACCAGCCGCCCCAGTCGCCAGGCCGGGTACAGCCCTGCTGCCAGCGCCGCCACCACCGCTACCAGGAACGCCTCGGCAAACTCGACCGGCAGTAGTTGGAGCTGCATCGTCCAGCCGAACGACCGCACGTTGATGACGTAAACCAGCACCAGCGCCAACGCCAGCCCAATCGGCAGCGCCAGCAGCCCGGCGGTCAATCCCATCAGGCCGGTCTGCACCAGCGTGAAGCGCCATAACTGGCGCGGCGTCATGCCGGTGGCGCGCATGATGCCATACTGCCGCGTCTGTTCCAGTTGCAGCGACATCAATGCGCTGAGGATGCCAACGAAGGCGACCACCGTCGCCAGGATTTGCAGCGCGGTCGTGATCGAAAATGCCCGCTCGAACACATCAAAGACGCCGTTCCGCAGCGAACGATAGCTCTGAATCTGCAAGTCCAGACCGGCCAGCGTTTCGGTCTGGAGCGTGTCTATCAGGGCGCTCGTGTCGGCCTCCGGCGCGACGAACAGCGAGAAAGCCGTCAGATACGGATCGTCCCAGAAGCGCCGGTAAACCGAGTCGGCCATCAAAATCGTGCCTTGATCGGTCGAATAATCGTAAAACACGCCCACGACCGTGAACGTCTGGATACCCCGGTCGGTTTGCAGGCGGATGGAGTTGGCTTCCGGCGTGATGCCCCGGCGGAAGGCGAACGGCTCGCTGACGACGACCTGTCCGGCTTCCAGCGCCGCCCAGGTATCACCGCCCGGCGCGGTATTCCAGGCCATACGCCGCTGCCCGCCGGAGATGTCCTGGTTGATCGCGTCCAGGTTGGCGGGGGGCAGGTTGGGATAATCGGGCGCGGGGACGGCCACCGAACGCACGGTCGCCACGCCGATGACGCCCGGAACGACCAGCGCCCTATCTACCAGCGTGGGTTCGACTACCGCCGCCGACCCGCCGTTGCCGGAGGCCGTGACCTGCGGCGGGGAGATGTAAATGTCCGCGCCCAGGGTGGTATCCAGCCAGTCGGCCACCGTGTTACGAAAGCTGCCGATCATCACGCTGACGCCGACGATCACGCTGACGGCGACGGTGAGCGCCGCCACCGCCACCGATGTGCGGCTGAGCGAGCGCACCACCGCGCGCGAGGCCATGCGCCCGACCACACCGAACAGCCGGTCGGCCAGGGGAGCGGCCAGCCGCATAAACACGATCAGTGCCAGAGGGGTGAGCAGGGCGCTGCCGATGACGATGCAGAACAGCGCCGTGAAGCTGATGAACAGGTCGCGGGTGGGGACTTGCAGCAGCAGCACGCCCGCGCCGTTGAGCAGGATGGCGGCAGCGGTCATGGCCGGGATCAGCCGGCGCGCGCGCTGTTCCACGTCGGAGCGGCGCAGCGTCCCGGCGGGGGGCGTGCGCGTGGCCTCGTAAGACGGGATGGCGGCGGCGGCCAGGCTGGCGGCCAGGCCGACCAGCGCGCCCTTCAGCAGCGTGTCCGGCGGCACCGTCACGCGCTGGACGTTGACCGTGAAGTACAGGTCGCTGATGGTTTGCGCTACCAGACCGACCGATGATCGCCCGAAGATGATGCCCAGCGCCAGCCCCAGCACTGTGCCGATCAGACCGAGCAGGGCGGCTTCGCCCAGGATGAGCGTGAAAATCTGGCCGCGAGTTGCGCCCAGCGCCCGCAGGATGCCGATCACCGGGCGGCGCTGCACGACGCTGAAAGTGACCGTGTTGTAGATGAGGAAGACGCCCACCACCAGCGCCAGCAGACTGAGCGCTTGGAGGTTCAGCTCAAAGGCTTCGCTCATCTGGTTGATGGCGCTGTTTTCGGCGTTGGGTGTGGTCAGGCGCGCGCCGGGGGGCAGCAGCGCCTCGATTTTCGACGTATCGTAACCGCGCGGCAGAATCAGGTCAATGCGCGTCAGCCGCCCCGGCATCCCGGCGATTTCCTGAGCAGTGGCGATGTCGGCCAGCAGCAGGTTGTCGAGCGCCTGCGCGCTGGTATCATCCTCCGGCAGCAGCAGGCCGATCACGCGCGCCTCGACGCGCCGCCCGCCGGGGCGCAGTTGGAGCGTATCGCCGGGTTCGATGCCGTAACGTTCCGCCAGCGTGCGGCTGACCAGCAGCGCGCCGGGTTCGGCGATGAAAGCGTTAAAAGCCGCCGCCGTGTCCGGGTTTTCGCCCTGGATGGTGACGCCGCTCAGGTAATCGCGGAAGGGGGGTTCGGCAAATGAATCCACGCCCAGCAGGCGCAGCGGGCTGTCGCCCAGGTCGGCGGCGCGCAGGTACTGTTCGACCACCGGGGCGCTCAGACGCAGGCCCAGTTCCAGTCGAATCTGGCTGTACAGTTCGGTAGGCAGCCCCGATGGGCCGCCGAAAATCTGATGCGTGGCTTTGCCGGTGACGCTTTCGGCGCTGAGGTCGAAAGCGCGGCCTGCCGAACCGTTGGCGATGTCAATGGCGATCACCAGCGCCACGCCCAGCGCCACGCCGATGATGAACAACACACTTTGAAGCGGGCGGCGGCTGGTGTGCCGCCGCGCCAGTCGCAGCAGAATCCTCATGAAGCAGTCCTGATTGTGAAAGGTTTCGCCATTGTACAGGGCTAAGGTGAGAATCGCTTGAGAAAAGCGCATTTAAGGCGCTTTTCATGTCTTTCCAATGTGCGAATCACCTTACTGAATATCATGGGATTCATAACATTCAAAAAGTGATGAATATCACAAATGAATGTGGTCGTTGAGGATAAGTTGTCGAGGATTTCACCATGTTACCGGAGTTAAGTGTCGGGCAGTACAGTTTGGTCTATAACCTCTTTTCCTTCACCATCGCCGCTATGCTGGCTTCCTTCATCTTTTTTGTGCTGGGACGCCAGCAGGTGGCTGCCAAGTATCGCGGCGCGCTGGTTATGTCGGCTATCGTCGTGGCAGTCGCTGGCTACCACTATTTTCGTATCTTCGAGAATTGGTCGGCAGCTTACAGCCTTCAGGAAGGCGTTTATGTCGCCAGCGGCGTTCCATTCAACGATGCCTACCGCTATGTTGACTGGTTGCTGACCGTGCCGCTGCTGGTAGCAGAACTGGTGGCCGTACTGGCGTTGGCGCGCGCCCGCAGCATCAGCCTGACGTTCCGTCTGGCACTGGCGGCGGCGCTGATGGTCGTGCTGGGTTATCCGGGCGAGATCGCGGCGGATACCGGCACGCGCGCGCTGTGGGGCTTCATCGCCACCCTGCCTTTCCTGTACATCCTGTGGGTGCTGTTCCGCGAGTTGGGGCCGGCGATTGGACGCCAGCCAGGCGAGGCCAAGGTGCTGGTACGGAACATTCGCCTGCTGCTGTTCGCTACCTGGGGCTTTTACCCGATCGTTTACCTTCTGCCTATCCTGGGGGTGAGCGGCGCCGGGGCGCTGATAGCGGTGCAGGTCGGTTATGCTATCGCTGATGTGCTGGCGAAGTGCGGCTATGGTGTGATGATTTACGCCATCGCCCGCGCCAAGACTGAAGCCGAGGAAAACGGTGGGCTGGTGGCCGAGACTGACCGGGATGGCAACCGTATGGCGGTTGCTGCAAGCAGCAACTAAATCCGCTGCTCTGGGACGCTCTCAGTTGGAGCGTCCCTTTTTTGTTTTGATTCTGGCCGGTTTGCCCGGATGCGCGCCTTACACCCCGGCGCGGTTATAGTATGGGTTTTCGCGCACGACCAGTGCGGCGCAGTTATTGGTGCGTGGGTCGCTCCGGTGGTTGTAGAGGATACCCTTCACCTTAAAACCGTTTCTGATCTGCATGGACAGCGTGGGATCACGCAGTTCTCCGGCCACGATTTTTTCAATATAGCTTTCAACGCTCAGATAATTGCGATACTGTTCGTAGCCGGGGATCAATCCGGCAGCCACTTCGCCACGCAGGTTCAGCCAGCGCACCAGCTCCCGGCGCGCTTCGTACAGGCGGCTGCCGATGCCCAGCCCTTGAAAGTCGGGTTGCACGCACAAATCCGTGCCGTACAGCCATTCACCGTTTGGGTCATGCCGGCTGAACCAGCCGCCGCCGGTTATCTCGGCAGCGGGAAGATGCTGCTGTATAGTCGCCCAGGTGGTGCGAAAGGTGCTGGTGCAGCCGACTGCCGCCCATTTGCCCTGGACGCGGGCCAGGGCGGCGAACTGTCCTTCAGGAAATAGCTGAATGTGCCGCAGGAAATGTTCGGCGCGCAGCAGGTCATGATCGGGCAGCGTGGGGAAGGCAAGCTGCTGAAGCGCCGCCAGCCGCCGGGCATGTTTCGGGTCGGTATTGCCGATATGCACGCTGACTGCGCGGGTCGTTATGACAGGTTTTCGATATGGCTCATCTCGCCGGTTCATCAGCATAAAACACCGCTTGCGGCTAAAAACACACAGCGGGAAGATCAAAGACCCTCCCACTTCTGGCAAAACCATATCACATGTGTTTTAAGCTGCGCTTCAGATGGTTCTATGAACTATAGTAAGGCTTTTTTGCATAATCTAAACAAAAACTTTCGTTTGTTAAAATTATCACATGGCATCTTTCTTAATCCTTGTTCAAACGTGCAGTTTTCCGCGCCTGGCGGTATATTCATAGCCGTTTCGCCAATCAACTCCGCACTGAGGGAATATCATGGTTTTTCCAACTGACTTTACGTGGGGCGCGGCAGCAGCTTCGTATCAGATCGAAGGCGCGGCCTACGAGGACGGCAAAGGGCTGTCCGTCTGGGATATGCTCTGCCGCCAGCCGGACAAAATCTGGAATGGGCATACCGGCGATGTCGCCTGTGACCACTACCATCGTTATGAAGAAGACATCGCCATCATGCGCGACCTGGGGCTGAAGGCTTACCGGCTGTCCATTGGCTGGCCGCGCGTGCTGCCAGAGGGTCGCGGCGCAGTTAACGAAAAAGGGCTGGCCTTTTATGATCGCCTGATTGATGGGCTGCTGGCGGCAGGCATCACGCCGTTTGTGACGCTGTTTCACTGGGATTTCCCCTACGAACTGTTTTTGCGCGGCGGTTGGCTGAACCCCGACAGCGCCGATTGGTTCGCGGATTATGCCCGCGTAGTTGTTGAGCGGTTCTCCGACCGGGTGCGCCACTGGATGACACTGAATGAACCGGAGGTGTTCATCGGCCTGGGGCATCAGGTCGGCATTCACGCGCCGGGGTTGAAGTATGGCTGGGCCGAAGTGCTGCGTGCCGGGCATAATGCGCTGCTGGCGCACGGCAAGAGTGTCCAGGTTATCCGCGCCGCCGCCAAAATGCCGCCGCTGGTGGGTTATGCCCCGGTTGGGACGGTCGCCTATCCGGCCACCGACAGCCCCGCCGACATCGAAGCGGCGCGGCAGGCGATGTTCAGCGTCAGCGATAAAACCCTGTTCTGCAATGTGTGGTTTGCCGACCCAATCTTTTTCAAGCGGTATCCCGAAGACGGCCTGAAGCTGTTCGGCGCGGACGCGCCACCGGTCGGCGCAGGCGATATGGACATCATCGCGCAGCCGCTGGATTTCTACGGTGTGAACATCTATCAGGGGGTGGCGGTCAAACTCGGGGAAGATGGCCGCCCGGTGATCGTGCCGCACGTCACCGGCCATCCGCAGACGGCGAACCGCTGGTTTGCAACGCCGGAATGCCTGCGCTGGGGGCCGCGCTTCCTGTACGAACGTTACAAACTGCCCGTTTATATCACCGAGAACGGCCTTTCCAATGTGGACTGGGTGTCGCTGGACGGGCAGGTGCATGACCCGCAGCGCATTGATTACACGGCGCGCCACCTGCGGGCGCTGCACCAGGCCATGCAGGACGGCGCCGATGTGCGCGGCTACTTTCACTGGTCTATTCTGGACAACTTCGAGTGGGCCGAGGGTTATAAGGAACGCTTCGGTATGGTGTATGTGGACTTTAACACGCAGCAGCGCATCCTGAAGGATTCGGCGCTGTGGTACAAAGCGGTGATCGCCAGCGGCGGCGCGAACCTGCTGTAAAGGGGCTAATGGGCTGAAGTTCAAGGCGCAAGGGGCAGCCGCGCGACGATTTCGCAAAACGAGAATCGTTCCTTGTCTGTGTTTCTTGCGCCTTTTTATCTGCCGTCGCCGCGTTTGTACGGGTGGGGCAGATTGGTTACAATCGGAAACGTGGACAAAATCGCGGCGGGATTTAACCACGCTGCCACCGATTCTTAACTTCCTCGTTGTATCTTATGAAATTGTGTAGGGTAGCGCCGTGAAACTTCAAGATAATCTGACCGATCTGCACTACGCTTATATGGATATGGTGCGTCACTGGCATCCGGGATCAGAGCCGTATGCCGGTGGCGATGCGCTGTTCACGGCTCTCGAAAACGGCTGGGATGTCAGCACCACCGTCCGGTATGAAGAATACGGGTATACCGGGATGCGCTTTGTCCTCATTTATTACTTCGAGCTGACGCGCGGCGACGAAAGAATGGTGATGCCGGTTATCCGTAATCCTTTTGTAAATCGCCTCGTGCGCGAGATGCCCGCCGAACTGGTGCCGGTTGAGGCCGCCGCCGTTCAGCGCCGACGCCCTGCAAACTCCGCTACCACCTCCTGAGTCCAGAGAAAACATCGGGCTGCACTTAGCACAGTTTGATGCCACTTCCTGAGCAGCGAGTGAATCTTTGCTTCAGGGTTAAAACCGAATAGGTTTTGACAGTTTTTCCATGTTACAGTGAAAGCCGTACATTGTGAAAAAGCGAACGAGGAAGCATCATGCGGGATGTGTGTATTATCGGCATCGGCCAGACGCCGATTGGCGAGCTGTGGGATTACAGCCTGCGCGAACTGGCTTTTCAGGCACTCAATCAGGCCGTGCAGGAAGCGGGCATTGAACGCCCTGAGGCGCTGTTCGTGGGTAACATGCTGGCCCCGCGCCTGAGCGACCAGGCACACCTGGGGGCGCTGATCGCCGACTTCGCCGGGTGGCGGGGCATCGAGGCGACGACGGTTGAAGCGGCCTGTGCCTCCGGTGGGGTGGCCTTTCAGGCGGCGGTGCGCGCGGTCGGCGGCGGCGCCGTGGACGTGGCGGCGGTATGCGGCGTGGAAAAGATGACCGACGATACCCCCGAACTGGTCACGTCGGCGCTGGCGACGGCGGCTGACGCCGATTATGAGTGCGTTCATGGCGCGTCGTTCGTGGCGCTTAACGCGCTGGTGATGCAGCGTTACATGCACGAATACGGCGTGCCGCACGAGGCCTTCGCGCCGTTCAGCATTAACGCCCACCGCAATGCCATGAACAACCCGAACGCCATGTTCCAGCGGCCTATCACGCTGGAAGATTATCGGCGCGCCTCGATGATCTCCGCGCCGATCAACCTTTACGACAGTTCGCCCATCTGCGACGGCGCGGCGGCCATCATCGTCTGCCCGCTGGAGATGGCGCGCGGTTTGATTGATAAACCGCTGGTGCGCGTGCGGGCCAGCGCCACCGCCACCGACTCGCTCGATCTCGCCAGCCGCCGTGACCTGCTGGGGCTGGAAGCGGCGCAGTTGAGCGCCCGTAAAGCCTACGAAAAAACCGGCCTGACGCCGGCTGATGTGGATGTCTTTGAAGTTCATGACGCTTTTTCGATCATGGCGGCCTTAAGCCTGGAAGCGGCGGGTTTTGCCGAGCGGGGCCGGGGGACGTGGCTGGCGCGCGATGGAGAAATCGCCATCGGCGGGCGCATCCCGATCAGCACGATGGGCGGCCTGAAGGGGCGCGGACATCCGGTGGGCGCGACCGGCGTTTACGAACTGGTAGACCTGGTGACACAGCTTCGCGGCGAGGCCGACGCAAACCAGGTGAAAGACGCGCGCATCGGCATGACGCAGAACATCGGCGGCACCGGCGCGACGGTTGTCACGCACATCCTGGAACGGATGGATTGAGTCACGGTGGGGCAGGTAGCGTTGGCCTGCCCCGCTGTTCAGGGATTAAAGCGTGGGTGTTACGAGGCGCGACCAAACGCCAGCGCCGCACAGATTTACGTAAAGTGCTGCTGCGTCTGTTTGGGAAATCTGTAAACCTCGAACGATACCCGCCGGATGAGCGGGTTAAGGCTGTGGCCGGACAGATTCGACCAACACCCAATCGCTCTGCTGGCGGCGGGCGGTGGGCTGGAGGCCGGTTTTGCGGAGGGCGGCTTCCACATCGTCGGTCTGATCTTCAATGATGCCGCTGAACAGTGCCAGACCGCCGGGGCGCACCACCTGGCCGAGATGCTGGTCGCACATGGCGATGATGACCTTCGCCAGGATATTGACGACGATCAGATCGAACCGTCGTGACGAGGTGATGAGGCTGTCGAGGCTGCCCTGCTGAACGGTGATTGTATCCGCTACGCCGTTTTGCGCGATATTCGCCCCGGCGATTTCGACGGCGATGGGGTCAATATCCAGCGCCAGCACGGACGCCGCGCCCAGCCGGGCAGCAGCAATCGCCAGGATGCCCGACCCGCATCCCAGGTCAAGCACGCGCGCGCCGGGCGGCAGCCGGTCTTCCAGGGCTTCCAGGCAGAGCTGCGTGGTGGGGTGTGTGCCGGTTCCGAAAGCCATACCCGGATCAAGCACGATTTCGATGTCCCCTTCGCGGGCGGGCGCTGCGGCCCACGGCGGGCGAACGAGCAGTCTTCGCCCGATGCGTACCGGGTGATAGTGGGCTTTCCAGGCTTCCGCCCAGTCCGATTCCTGAATGATTTTGTAGACCGGAGTCGGCATAGGGTAGAGCATGTTCAGATGGCCGAGGGCGGTTTCCAGTTCCAGGCGCGCGGCTTCGGCGCGTTCGTCGGCGCGGATGTAGGCGCGGACAGTCAGCCGACGCGGGGCTTCGGCTTCGCCATCATCCCAGAGGTCGGGCGGGATGCCTTCCTGTTCGACGGCCACACCCTGATGCCCGTAACGCTGGAGCAGTTCGGCGACCGCTTCGGCGGCCTCGCCGTCCACACTGAGGGAAACTTCAATCCAGTCCATGACACGCTACGACTGATCGCCGGCAAAGAAGTTCATCACGCGGTCAAAGAATCCGCGCCCGTTTTGCTGCGGCTGCACGCTGCGGCCAAACGTTTTCGCCAGCCGCTCGAACAACTCGCGCTGTTCGGGGGTCAGGCTGGAAGGCACTTCAACCTGGATATACACCAGTTGGTCGCCTCTGCCGGAGGTCGTGCCGTCGCTGCGCAGGCGCGGCACACCTTTGCCCCGCAGCCGGAAGACTTTGCCGGTTTGCGAACCAGCCGGGATGGTCAGTTCGACATCACCGTCTACGGTCGGGATGGTGACTTTATCGCCCAGGGCGGCCTGAGCGACGTTGATATTGATGTCCAGGATAATGTCGTTATCCCGCCGTTTGAAGTAGGCGTGTTCCTGAACCTGGATGACGACGTACAGATTGCCGCTGGGCGCGCCGCGTTCGCCGGCATCACCCTCGCCGCGAATCTGAATTTGCAACCCTTCGCGCACGCCGGGGGGGATCTGAACATTCAGCACCGCATGACGGCGCAGCACGCCGTTGCCGTTGCAGGTATGGCATGGGCTGGGGTTAACCTCGCCGCGCCCGCCGCAGCGTGGGCAGACGCTGGTGCGCACCATCGCACCCAGGAAGGTCTGCTGAACCTGGCGGATTTCGCCCGTGCCTTTACACTCTGGGCAGCGCATGGGCGTTGTTCCGGGTTCGGCTCCGCTGCCCTGGCAGGTATCGCAGGTTTCCAGCCGGTCGAACTCGATTTCTTTTTCCACACCGAAGATGGATTCTTCAAAGCTGATGGTGACGGATACGCGCCGGTCTTCGCCGGTCTGCGGCCCCCGGCGGCGCGTTGCGCCACGTCCGACGCCAAAACCGCCAAAAAATTCCTCGAAGATTTCTTCAAACGGGCTGTAACCGCTGCTGGTGCCAAAGCCGTTACCTGTCACGCCGGCATGGCCGAAGCGATCATAACGCGCGCGCTTGTCGTCGTCGGAGAGGACTTCGTAGGCTTCGTTGATTTCTTTGAAGCGCGCCTCGGCGTCGGCGTGTTTGCTCACGTCGGGATGATATTCGCGGGCGAGCTTGCGAAAGGCGCGCTTAATATCGTCCTTGCCGGCGTTTTGTGGAACGCCCAGAACATCATAATAGTCTCTTGCCATAGATCGTTTAGAGTCCCCCGGCCACACGTCTTATTTTCAGTATAGCGCGTTCTTGTGCTGGTTGGCATAAAAGTACACCAACCAATCAGGGACACGGCGTACTCACCGTGTCCCTCCGTTGGCGTGTTATACGGCAGTGGGCAGTTGTTACGCTTCGGTGAAGTCGGCGTCCACCACGTCTTCTTCCGGCCCCTTCTTTGACCGACCATCGGTGTGGGCGTCCGCTCCGGCGACATCTGGTTGCTGATACATGCTGCCGCCCAACGCCTGCACCTGCTGGTTCAGCGCGTCGGTCGCAGCGCGAATGCGGCTGACATCATTGCCTTCCAGCGCCTTGCGCGTGGCGTCAATCTTCTCCTGCGTCTGCTTTTTGGCGTCTTCCGGCAGGCGGTCGGCGAAGTCGCGCAGCACTTTTTCGGCGGCGAAGATGGCGCTGTCGGCCTGGTTTCGCGCTTCGGCAGCGTCTTTGCGCTTGCTGTCCTCCGCAGCATACTTTTCGGCTTCCTTCACCATACGCTCGATTTCCGCATCGCTCAGGCCGCTGCTGGCGGTGATGGTGATCTTCTGCTGGCGTCCAGTGGCTTTATCCTGGGCGCTCACATTCAGGATGCCGTTCGCGTCAATGTCGAAAGTCACTTCAATCTGCGGCACGCCGCGTGGCGCCGGCGGGATGCCGTCCAGGATGAAACGCCCCAGCGATTTATTGTCGGCAGACATCGGGCGTTCGCCCTGCACCACGTGAATTTCAACCTGCGTCTGCCCATCGGCGGCGGTGGAATACACCTGGCTCTTTTTGGTGGGGATGGTTGTGTTGCGCTGGATCATGGGGGTTGCCACGCCGCCCAGCGTTTCGACGCTCAAAGTCAGCGGGGTCACGTCCAGCAGCAGAATATCCTTCACGTCGCCGCCCAGCACACCGGCCTGGATGGCCGCGCCCAGCGCCACCACTTCATCCGGGTTAACGCCCTTGTAGGGGTCCCGACCGAAGAGGCTGCGGACGGCCTCCTGCACGGCAGGCATACGGGTCATGCCGCCCACCAGGATGATCGAATTCACTTCGCCGGTGGAAATGCCGGCATCCTTAAGCGCCTGATTGCATGGGCCGATTGAGCGTTTGATGAGATGTTCAACCATGCTTTCCATCTTGGCGCGGGTCAGGGTCATGTTCAGGTGTTTCGGCCCACTGGCGTCCGCCGTGATGAAGGGCAGGTTGATGTCGGTCGAGAGGGTGGTCGAAAGCTCGATCTTGGCCTTCTCGGCGGCTTCCTTCAGGCGTTGGAGCGCTTGCCGATCCTGGCGCAGATCAATGCCGCTTTCTTTCTTAAACTCGGCGGCCACCCAGTCAATAATCACTTCGTCGAAGTTGTCGCCGCCCAGGTAGGTATCGCCGTTGGTGCTGCGGACTTCGAACACGCCGTCGCCCACTTCCAGGATGGAAATGTCGAACGTGCCGCCGCCCAGGTCATAGACGGCGATGATTTCGCTTTTCTTTTCGCCCAGGCCATAAGCCAGGCTGGAGGCCGTCGGTTCGTTGATGATGCGCATCACTTCCAGGCCGGCGATACGTCCGGCGTCTTTGGTGGCGTTACGCTGCGCGTCATTGAAGTAAGCCGGAACGGTGATGACGGCGCGATCTACCGGCTCGCCCAGGTAGGCTTCGGCATCGGCTTTGATCTTTTGCAGAATCATAGCCGAAATTTCCGGCGGGCTGTATTCCTTACCGCCCATATGCACGCGAATATCGCCGTTAGGCGCGGCGCTCACTTTATACGGCACGCGCTTGAGCGTTTCCTGCACCTGCGGGTCGCTGAATTTGCGCCCCATAAAACGTTTGACGGAGAAGATGGTGTTTTCGGGATTGATAACCGCTTGGTTGCGCGCTACCTTACCCACCAGCCGCTCGCCGGTTTTGGGATTAATCGCCACGACGGATGGCACGAGATTGCCACCCTCCGCGGAAGGGATCACTACCGGCTGCCCGCCTTCCATGACGGCGCAGACCGAGTTGGTTGTTCCGAGGTCAATGCCAATGATTCTGCCCATGAATTCTAATCACTCCTGTCCTCAAATCCGTGTGCGACATATGATGATCTGACTGCTTACCGGGCGACCCGCACCATTGCCGGACGCAGAATCCGCTCGCCATGCGCGTACCCCTTTTGCAGGGTTACGGTGACGTGACCGCTCTGGATGTCCGTCGTGTCGTCTATTCCGACTGCTTCGTGACGATTGGGGTCGAAGACCTCCCCGGCCGGATCAAGCGCTGTCACCCCTTGGTCATCGAGCAGCTTCTGAAACTTGCGGTAAATCAGCATCACACCATTAAGCCAGGGCTGATCGGCGAGTCCTTCCGGCGCGCTGGTCATAGCCCGCTCGAAGTCATCAATAATGGGGATGAGGCTTTTGAGCATATCCAACGAAGCATTCTGATAGCTGTCTTTGAGCTGCTGCTCCACACGCCTCCGGTAGTTGCTGAATTCCGCGCGTTCGCGCTGCCAGCCCTCAAGGTACTCCTGCGCCTGCTTCTGAGCCTGGACGAGCGCCGCATCGGAAGGCTGCGGCTGTTCCGCCGTTTCTTCGCGCGCGGTTTTGACAGACTCGGCGTCCACCGGCTCATCGGCGGTGGTTTGGTGATCGGTTTCGTTCTTAATCTGTCCTGTCTCCTCTTGGCTCACTGAATTCCTCCCTGCACAGACACGATCAAATAACCGGTGCAGAAGATCTGCTTTAGTGTACAAGTATCCTGTAAGAAATGCGTTAGCGAATGTCCCCGGTTAATGGGGACAATTTCGAGGGCGGGTCGGTTTGCGGCGGATTATCCGAATCATCAGCCGGCGTTTCGTCCTCTTCGTAGAGCCTGACCATCATATCCGACATCAGGTTCGAGATGTAACGCACGGTGCTGATCGCCCGACCATAGTCTATGCGGGTGGGGCCAAGCACGCCAACTGCGCCGCTCATCTGCCCCGGAATGCCGTAGCGGCTGAGCACCATACTCAGGTGTTTGAGTTCTTCCCAGCGCCCCTCACCGGCGATGATAACCTGAACGCAGTTGACCAGCGGCGTCAGGATTTCTGCCAGGATGGTGTTCATAAAAGCGCGTTCCTCGAACACCCGGACGGCCTGCTGCGCCCCTTCGGTATTGTCGAAGCTGTTGATAATTTCGCTCAAGCCGTCGCGGTAGATCAGGATCGTTTGGTTGTTGTCCGCCTTCTCCATCAGGTCGGCAGCCAGATCGGTAATTTCGCGCTCCAGAACCCCCATCATGATGCCCTTCATCCGCACTTCGTTCGCGTTCAGTCCGGGGAAGTGCGCATTGATCTGGTTGGCAACTTCGCTCAGCCGCGCCTGGGGAACGGATTCGGCCAGGGTGAGCATCTGCTGGTTGACCGACCCGCCGTGCAGCACCAGCACCATCAGAACCAGCCGCCCCTGAATGGCGATCAGTTCCAGGTGTTTGAAGCGGTGCGTTTCGGCAATCGGCGCTGTCACCAGCGCGGCGATGTGCGAGGCGCGGGCGAGCGTCGTCACCGTCGTGCGCATCCACTGATCGGTTGCCAGCGCCTGCCCCTGGAATTTTTCGGTGATGCGCGATTGTTCGGCAGCGGATAGATCGCTGGCATCCAGCAGGCGTTTGACGAAGTAGCGGTAGCCGATCTCGGTCGGGACACGTCCGGCAGAGGTGTGCGGGGCGGAGATGTATCCCAGGTCTTCCAGGACGGCCATCTCGTTGCGAATCGTGGCCGAACTGACGCCTAGATTGAAGTTTTCCGCCAGATATTTGGAGCTAATCGGTTCCGGCGACTGCGTGAAACTGCGGACAATCAGCGATAGGATTTCTTCCTGACGTTTCGTAAGTTCGGGAAGTTGTGTGTCGTCTATAGTCATGGATGCAGACATAAACATACTGCTGGCGTTCTACGTCCTTTATCATCATTGTAGCACGCAAACTCACGTTTCAAAGCCGGAAATCATCGTTTATAATCATCCACATATCAGATAGACTCAGGAGACAAGCATGGGTTCCAAGACGTTTGAGGTCACTGGAGCAACCTTCGAGACCGATGTACTGCAATCATCCCAGCCGGTGCTGGTAGATTTTTGGGCGGAGTGGTGCGGCCCCTGTAAAATGATTGCGCCTATCGTAGACCAGCTGGCGCAGGAATACGAGGGCAAACTGCGGGTCGGCAAGCTGGACGCCGACGCCAACCAGGACATCGTGATGCGCTATGGTATTATGGGCATTCCGACGCTGATTCTGTTTAAGGGTGGCGAAGCAGTAGAACGTATCATCGGCTACCAGCCGAAGGAACGTATCACCGGGAAGATCGTGCCGCACCTGGGGTAGTCGCCGAAACAACGCCCCCGCGAAAAAAACAAACGCCCGCTTGCAACAGCGGGCGTTTGTGTTGTGTTGGTGGTTTTATTTAAGCGGCTGGGTCGCTTCTTCCAACTCCTCGACGGCAGGTTCAGCCGCCAGCGGGACGGTGAAGAAGAAGGTCGTCCCCTGGTTGAGTGCGCTTTCCACCCAGATTTTACCGCCGTGCCGCTGCACGATGCCGTGCGTGATTGTCAGACCCAGACCGGTGCCGGGCTGCTCGCGCGCCTGCGGGTTTTCGCTGCGGAAGTAGGGCGTGAACAGCTTTATCAGGTCTTCCTCGCTCATGCCGATGCCGGTATCGCTGACGCTGACCTGCAAAAACGGGCCGATGTCGCGGTTTTTGTTGTCGTAGACATGCTCAATCACCTGAGCATTTATCGTGATTGTGCCTTCTGGCGGCGTGTATTTGTGCGCGTTGCTGACCAGATTGGTGAGAACCTGGATTAACCGATTCTGGTCGGCCCAGATATTCGGCATGTTCTTGGGTGTATTGATAACCAGGTCTTGCTGCTTCTCTTCGATCTGGCGGTGCAGTGGGCGCAGCGTCTCGGTGATGACGTTGCGGAAGTCCACTGCCGAAAACTCCATATGCAGGTTGTTGGTTTGCAGTTTGGTCACATCGTTCAGGTCGCTGACCAGGGTACTCATGCGCTCGATGTTGGAGCGGATGGTATTCAGGAAGGTGTTCTGCTGGTCGGTCATGCTGCCCGTCACGCCGCTTAACAGCAGCTCGGTATAGCCCTTGATGGAAGTCATCGGCGTTTTCAGCTCGTGCGCCACGAAGCTGACGAACTCACTCTTCGATTGGTTGGCGCGCGTCAGTTCATCGTAGAACTGGGCGTTGGTGATGGCGATGATGGCGTGTTCCGCCAACCGCTGGGCGAAGCTCATATCCAGCAGGTTCAGACGTGGGTCGGTGTCTTTTTCCAGCACCAGCAGGGCATGGATGTCGCCCGCCGACAGCATGGGGATGGTAAGCTGGCTCTTTGAGCCTTTGAGGCTGGGGATATAGTCGCGGTCAATCCGCACGTCAGGCACCAGGTCGGCCTGCCGGGTGCGCATCACGCGGCTGACGATGCCCCTGTCCAGCGGCCACAGCTTGCCTTCCGCGCCTTCCGGCTCATCGCCACTCTGGTAGCCATAACTGGCGATGATCTGCAACTGCGGCGGGTCGCCTTGCAGCACCAGCCCCAGCACGCCGGCAGTTGCGCCGGTGTTGGCGATTGCCCAGCGCATGGTGGCGTCCGCCACTTTTCTGAGGTCAAGCGAGCGGTTAAGTTCGGCGTCTATGCGCTCCATCGCCTGGAGTTCATCCACGCGCTGGCGAAGCTGCAAGTCGGTCACTTCGACGCGGCGGGCGGTTTCGATGGCGATGGCCGCCTGCCCGGCGAAGGTGGTCAGCAGGTCGAGGTCTTCCTGAACGTACACGCCGCCGTCTTTACGGTTTAGCATTTCCAGAACGCCGATGACGCGGTTCTGCGTGATGAGCGGCACGGCCAGCACGGCAGTCGTGGTGAATCGGCCCTGGGCAACCTCGCCGCCCCAGCGCGGGTCATTGGCGGTATCGTTGACGATCACGGCCTTGCCGGTGCTGGCGACTTCGCCGACCAGCCCGCGACCGGCTGGAAATCGCCGGCCGATCAGTTCCTGCCCGCTGCTGCCGACCGCCACGCGGAATTCAAGATCGCCGGAAGTGTCATCCAGCGTCAGCAGCAGTGACCCAGCCTCGGCGTTAAGGATGTCCACCGCGCTGCGGGTGATGAGTTCCAGCAGGCTCTCGACGTGCAGTTCGGAAGCCATCTGGCGGCTGATGGTATTGAGGACGGAAAGCTGGCGGGCGCGCAGGTTGGTTTCACCGAACAGGCGCGCTTTTTCGATGGATGTGGCCGCCAGCGCGCCGATATCGCCAAAGATGCGGAGCTGGTCGGTGGTATAGCCGGTGTCCGGGTCAGAACTGCCCAGCGCCAGCAGGCCGATGGTATTCGACCCGACGATCATCGGCACGCCCATCCAGGCTTTGATGTCCGGCGTAACCAGGCGCATCTCGGCATGGCGCTGCCGCATCGCCGCTGCATAATCGCCAACCCGGAGCGGCTGCCCATCGCGCAGAACTTCGCTGAACAGGTCGCGTCCCAGCGTCCAGCGCCGGTTTTCGCGCTCCCGGTAGCGGTCGTAGTCTTCAGAGAAAAAGGCGAAATACAGCCGGTCGGTCGCGGCATCACGCAGAACGATGTAAAAGTGTGGGGCGTCAATCAGCTTGCCGGTCTGCGCGCTGATGAGTTCCAGCAGGTCGTCGTATTCGATGGTGAAGTTGACCGCCTGGCTGACCTGGCTGAGGGTATCCAGTTCGCGCACACGGCGTTCCAGCGATTCGACCACCTGGGCGCGCTCGACGGCGATGGCGATCTGGCTGGTCAGGTTTTGCACAAACCGCAGTTGTTCAAAGTTATAGACTCCGGCCCCGGACAGCGGCGGGCCAATGCAGACGAAGCCGATCAACTGCTGTCGGCCACGCATCCGGGCGATAACCAGTGTTCTGAGAATGCTCAACCGGGCGCGTTCCGACCGCAGCGCCGCCGGCCAGGAGCGGCCTGCTTCCAGATAAATCAGGTCTTCCTGCGCCGGGTCATCCAGGAGGGCGACTACGCCGCTGCCGACGCCGAATCGGATGTCCGTCTGGGACTGCGTTTGCGGATAGCGGAAGGCGATATAGTCGCTGCTCTGCCGGTCCGGCAAAAACACAAACGCGCTGGAAGGTGCCAGCGATTCGTCAAGCTGCCGGTGAAAAGCGTGAATGATCTGGTTGATGTCCACCAGGTCGGTTAACAGGCGGCTGAAGGTTTCCAGTCGTTCCTGGTAGTTCGTCCGCATTCGGAAGTAAATCCGGTCAATGCGATCCTGTAAAAAGGTTCGGGCGGGCAGGAAAAGCACCGCCATGACGAACACCGTCAGAGCGATCAGCAGCGGGTCGCTGGCGCGAATTTGCAGCGCCTCGCGGGTAATCAGGCTGCTGCCGAAGACCACCAGGAAGTAGCTCGTCACAAGCGCCACCAGCAGCAGCACGTAGGTGATGCCTTTGCTGATGACCTGATCGGTGTCAAAGGTGCGGTATTGCAGGGTGGCGTAAGCAAAGCTGACCGGCGGCATAATGAAAAACGGCATGATGGCCGACGTGTTAAACGCCACCAGCAGGCTGCCCGTCAGGTTCTGCGCCAGGGTGTTGGCAATCCAGAAGGCAATCGGGCCGATGGTCATGGCGACGCCGATAAGCGCCGTATTGCTCTGATCGCGGACGGTAGCTGTTGTCGCCAGACGGCGGCGGCGAAGCAGATTGACGATCAGCAGAACTGCTGCCGCTGCCCCGGTGAAGATACCGGTCTGCCATACGACCGGGAAGGAGCGGGCGGAAGGCGGATTGAGGAAAATCGCCACCATCAGAACGGCCTGCGCCATGCCAAGCGCCAGCGGCACGTAAACCAGCGCCGGACGCCGGTAAACCATCATGATCTTGATCGGAAAAACCAGCGCCAGCGCGGCGGTCAGCCCGCCGATGTTGTTGACCGCCACTAACCACAGGGGGATAAGCTGGTAAGTGTTGTTGGAGTTGTAAGCGCCGCCCATAAAAATAGCGAACACGACGGAAAATAAAGTCACCAGCCGGGCGGTGGGCTGGTTGGGGCGCAGCAGCAGCACGGTCACGCCAACCGCCAGACTGAGTACCCCCATCAGATAGGGGATAACGAAGTAGGCCAGGAAATCGTTACCGGGTAGCTCTGTCAGCCGATAGCCGACGCGACAGGTCAGGGTATCCGGCGCGCTTCGGCGACAGGCTATATCCGGCGGTGTCTGCGTCGTGTCGCTGGCAGGGCGCTCGAAGTCCACTTCGACTCGGTCACCGGCGGCCAGCCCCGAAAAGATGTCCAGATATTTCTGGCGCGCGGCGGCATAATCGGTGGGCTTTTCAAACAACGGCTGGTCATTGATGGCGATGATACGGTCGAATCGTTTTAAGCCAGCGTTCAGCCCTGCCCAGGGAACGGCACTGATGGACTCGTTGCCATCTACGACCAGGTAGGGGGTCAGCGTTGCGCCGAAGAAGGGATGGCTGCGAGACTGCAATGCGGCCACCAGGAAAACGATGAGCGCAATGGCGGCCAGGCCGCAGGCCGCTGCGGTGAACACAAATCCGGCGCGTTGATCGGGCGCGATGGCAAGGGGGAAAACGCGCGCGCGTGTGCCGCCAACGCCGATTTTCGAGGTTATTTTGGACGCCGCACTCATAAAACAGCAATCTCCCATAGCCCATTGTTTCATTGTAGCATAGTCTCAAAATCACAACTATTGGGTTTAATTTACGCGCGGTTTGATTCTGGTTTTGGTGTGTTGGGGTGGGTAGGGGTTTCTGATATAATTTAAACAGGTTATTTCGAACAGCGGGGATTAACCCTGCGGTTGAACTTCAGGACAATCATGAGCATAAACCAGACGATTCGCGTATTGATCGCCAAGCCCGGCCTGGACGGCCATGACCGGGGGGCGAAAGTGATCGCCCGCGCCCTGCGCGATGCCGGTATGGAGGTCATTTATACCGGGCTGCGCCAGACGCCGGAGATGGTGGCCGAGGCCGCCTTGCAGGAAGACGTGGATGTGGTGGGCTTAAGCATCCTCAGTGGAGCGCACATGGCGCTTGTGCCGCGCGTTCGCCAGTTGATGGATGAAAACGGCCTTCAGGATGTGGCGCTGCTGGTCGGCGGCATCATCCCGGAGGAAGATGTGTCGGCGTTGAAAGCCATGGGCATTTCGGGCGTGTTTGGCCCCGGCACGAGTACCGAGGATATTATCCGGCATATCAGACAACTGGCAGCAAGAGGCGGAAACCCTGGCTGATGGAAGCGTTGGTTCAGGCTGCACTCAACCATGACCGCCGGGCGCTGGCACGTCTTTTAACGGTTGTCGAAAACAGGCGCGAGGGTGTGGATACCGCCCTCGCTGCTTTGTTTCCCCACACTGGCCGCGCCTGGATCATCGGCGTGACGGGCGCGCCGGGGACAGGCAAAAGCTCGCTGGTGAACGCGCTGGCGAAGACCTTCCGCGCTGCCGGTAGAACGGTCGGTATCGTGGCTGTTGACCCCACCAGTCCGTTCTCCGGCGGGGCGATTATGGGCGATCGCATCCGAATGCGCGATCTGGCCGGCGACCGGGGTGTATTCATCCGCAGCATGGCGACGCGCGGCAGCCTGGGCGGGCTGTCGCGGGCGACCCGCGACGTTATTCGCGTGCTGGATGCCGCCGGCTTCGAGATTATTTTTGTCGAAACGGTTGGTGCGGGACAGAGCGAGGTGGATATCGCACGGGCGGCCCAGACGACCATCGTCGTGGAAGCGCCGGGTCTGGGTGACGATGTTCAGGCCATCAAAGCCGGCATCCTGGAAATTGCCGATGTGCTGGTGGTGAACAAAGCTGACCGGCCAGGGGCAGACAATACGGCGCGCGCCCTGAAGGCCATGCTGGAAATGGGCCATCCCGCCACGCGCACCGATCTGATCAGCCATCATGGCCGCCTGATGCCGGCGGAAAGCGCGCCCGGTTCGTCTGCCGCTTCCATCTGGATTCCGCCGGTCGTGTCTACCGTTGCCCCAGAAAACACCGGCATCGGCGATCTGGTGGCGGCGCTGGAGGCGCATCATAAGTACCTGATCGAAACTCAGGCACTCGATGGCCTGGAACGGCAGCATATCGAAATCGAACTTTATGACCGCTTGCAAGCGGCGTTGATGGCGCGTCTCCTTAAAGGGGTGCCGGGCGAGGTTTTCGCCGATGTCATCCACCGCATTCAAACACGGGAACTGGACCCCCAGTCGGCAGTGGACGCGATTTTGTCCCTGCCCGATCAATCGTGTTGATCGTTTGGCCGGTTCTGTGGTTTAACAATCTGATACGGATTATCCGCCTTTTCCCCGGCGCAGGTACGGTGGTCAGGCTCAAAAAGGGTAACTGTGTTAAGGTATTAACAGCAGGACAGGTCAATTGAATGTGAGGGAGAAACGTAATATATGGACGGCACGCTGGTCAAAGTGCCTGGGACCAAACTCACACGTGGAACACGCGCGCATCCGGGAAGATTAACAATGGGCCAATACGGACAGATCATGCTATTTGCGGGGTCGGCGTCGGTGGCATTATGCCAGCAGATCGGCGCTTACCTGGGCATCGAGTTGGGCGGGTCAGAACGCATCGTCTTTCCCAACGAAAACATCTTCATCCAGCTTAAAGAAAGCGTGCGCGGCCAGGATGTCTACATCGTGCAAACGATGTCGCACCCACTGCATGACAACTTCATGGAACTGCTCATCATGGTGGACTGCGTGAAGCGGGACTCCGCCGGGCGCATCAATGTGGTTATCCCCTATATGTCCTATACACGCTCGGACAAAAAAGACCAGCCGCGCGTGCCGATCACGGCGCGGTTGGTCGCCAATATGATCGAAACCGCCGGTGCCGACCGCTACATCACGATTGACCTGCATACCGGCCAGATTCAGGGTTTCTTTAATATCCCCGGTGATGCGCTGACCGCCTTCCACCTGATGAGCGATTACGTCAAGGAGCAGCAGATCGAAAATCTGGCGGTGGTATCTGCCGATCTGGGCTTCGCCAAAAAAGCCCGCAACTGGGCGGAAAAACTCGGCACGCCGCTGGCGGTGGTGGAAAAACGGCGGCTCTTTAATACCGGCCAGTCGGAGGCCTTAACCGTCATCGGCGACGTGGAAGGCAAAAACGTCCTGATCGTGGACGATGAGGTGCTGACCGCCGGCACGATGCTGAACGTGGTCGAGGCACTGCGTGAACGCGGCGTCCATGATGTGTATCTGGCCTTCACCCATGCCGTGCTGTCGGACAAGGGCACTGAACGCCTGCGCAGCCTGAACCTGAAAGAGATCATCACCACCAATACCATTCCGCTGCCGCCGGAACGCAAGCTGCCGAACATGACGGTGCTTTCGGTCGCGCCGCTGCTGGGCGAGGTGATCCTGCGGGCGCACGAAGGCCGCAGCGTCGGGGAACTGTTTAACGAGTGATTGGGCGCGTTTCTTAACGCTGGCGTCAGGTTCGCGTCCGCCGCTCCGGTTTAGAATCAGATTACGGCTTTGAAGGCCGTCTGTGCCGGTTCAACGAACGGGGGATACAAACATGATGCGAACACGGTCGGCAAAAATCAGCCTGGCGCTGGTGATCGGGGTATGTCTGATTGTGCCGGTTGCGGCGCTGCTGTGGCCGGTGGGTCAGGCCGTCGCGCAGCCGCGCGCCACCATTCAGGCGCGCAGCACGGAAGCGGCCATGACGGTGCAGGCGCAGTTCCAGGGCGCGGCAGGGACGGTGGAAGCCCGCGTCACCGGCTTTGACAGCATGGTGACTGCCGCGTGGATGACCAGCCAGGCGCGCCTGACCGATGTAGCCGCCACTATGAGTTCATTTTCGGCGTTGGCGGCACAGGGCGCAGCCAACCTCCGGGCGACCGGGACGGCCATCGTCGCCAGCCTGCAAGCCGCTCTGGCCGCGCTGCCGCCGGAACTGGCGGAACTGGTGACATATCTGGCCGATCAGAGCAGCCTGGTTTATGACCCCACGACACAAACGCTGGACGCGACGACTTTCGTCAGCGAGGCGCAGGCGAACCTGCTGCTGGATACGGTTCTGCTGGCGGTCGGTTATAACCCGGATGCCGCCGGCCTGGAGACGTTTCCGGGTTATGTGGTGGTAACGCTGGTGGACGCCAGCGCGCAGCTTCCCGGCACGGTGGAACTGACCTATACGCTGGCGGCTGAAGAAGGCCGCGCGACCGCCACGCTCATCAGCGTGACGATCAACGGGCGGGACGTGCCAGCCGACCAGCTGCCGGATGATCTGTTGGCCGCGCTTGAAATGGCGCTGGCGGGGGCGGCCACCCAGACCATGCTCAACGCGCAGGCCATGCACCCCGCCTATACGGTGGATGCGGTGGATGTCAGCGACGAAGGCTTCCTGGTGGCCTACACCATCTATTTGCAGCCGTAATGCAGTTTCAGCGTATCAGGTTTGAAGGCTGCTTGTAAACCACAAGCCCGTAAGAAGTCCGATCAGCTATTCAGGGTCATCAGGGATGGTGATTTAAACTGGCAGCTGACAACCTGTAACTGAAAACTGTGCTAATAACCCTGGCTGGCTTCGTTCAGCCGGGTGATTTCCTCCGGCGCAAGCGACACTTCCGCCGCGCCGGACACCTCCTGAAGCTGGGCAACCGTGCGCGCCCCGATGATGGGCGAGGTGATGGCCGGGTCGGCCAGCATCCAGGCCAGCGCAACCTGCGCGACCGGCACGCCGTGATCGCGGGCGATGCTCTGCGCCACGTCCAGCACCGCGTAGGCGCGCTCGTCGTTGATGAGGCGCTGGATGAGGCCGCTGTTCATGCGTGAGGTGTCGGCCTGTTTGTTCTCGCGGCTGTATTTGCCGGTTAAAAATCCCGCCGCCAGTGGGCTGTAGGGGATGACGCCGATGCCCTGGTCGAGACACAGCGCCCGCAGTTCGCGCTCGAACTCGGCGCGGTTGAACAGGCTGTAATGCGGCTGCAAGCAGTCGTAACGCACCAGCCGGTTCACGTCGCTCACCCAGAGGGCTTTGGTCAGCAGCCAGGCCGGGTAGTTGCTGGCCCCGATGTAGCGCGCTTTGCCGGACTGCACCAGCGCGTCTAGCGCGGACAGCGTTTCGTCCAGCGGCGTTTCGTCGTCCGGCCAGTGAGTCTGGTACAGGTCAATGTAATCGGTTTGCAGGCGGCGCAGGCTGTCCTCGACGGCTTGCAGGATGTGAGCGCGGCTCAGCCCTTCGCCGTTCGGGCCGCTCCACATGCGCCCACGCACTTTGGTGGCGATGATGACCTCCCGGCGCGGCCTGGTCTTGAGCCAGTTGCCGACGATGGTTTCGGACTCGCCGCCCTGGTTGCCCTCAATCCAGCGCGAATAAATGTCCGCCGTGTCTATGAAGTTGATGCCGGCCTCAAAAGCCGCGTCCATGATGGCGAACGAGGTTGGCTCGTCTGCCGACCAGCCGAACGTCATCGCGCCCAGGCACAGGCGGCTGACCTTCAGCCCGGTGCGTCCGAGTTTCGCGTACTGCATAAATCAACGCTCCTCTGAAAATATACAAAAATCCGATGTTTATGACTGCGGCACGAGCAGCGTCACTTCGATGACCGAATCGGTCACGGCGATGTCCCGCAGCTGCTGGTTCGGGCCGAGCCGCTGCTTGAGGATGCTGTCCAGCGAATCCAGCATCATGGCGAAAAAGTCGCTGCTGACGACCTGCACGTAAACTTGTGGCGGTTCGGGCGCGTTCACCTGAATGTCGCCGATAGCGATGGTGGCGAAACTGCCCGTCAGTTCCACCGTCACCAGCACGATGCCGGTGGTCAGCGCTTCGCCGCCCAGGGCCGTCAGTTCGACCTGGATGCCGCCCGGCACAAAATCCACGATGGCGCGGTCAATCGAAGGCAGGTCTGCCACCCGGCGATCTACTTCTTCCTGGAACTGCGCCTCCGTGATGACCACATCGGCCAGTTGTTTTGGCGTGCCGGTCGGAAGCAGGCCGTCCGGCGCGGGCGTGAAAGTCGAAAAGCGCGGCGCTTCCAGTACGGCCTGGGTTGCGGTGCCGACAGCGGCCAGCGTCGGCGGAACGGTGGCCGGCGGCGCGTCGGTCGGACGCGGCGTGCGCGTCGGGCGGGGCGTGCTGGTCAGGGTCGGCACGGCGGTCGAGAAGGGGGTATCGGTCGGCGCGCGCGTGTCGGTCGGAATCGCCGGGGTATCGGTGGGAGTGACGCTGGGCAGAACTGCCAGCGTCGGCAGGTCGGGTTCGGTGGTCTGGGCTGCCGGGGCGCAGGCCGCCGCCATTACCAGCAGCGCCAGCGCGAGAGGGACGAATCGCATAAGTAATCCTTGCTGAAAAAGATAGTCACACTCTACAGACCGTTTTTATGGTAACACAGGTTACGCATCCGGCGAGTTTTAGGACCGGCTGCCCCGCCGAACTTCAACGGAAGTCCCGCAAGGTCTTGACAATATCTTCAGAATTGCGGCGCAGAATAAAAACCAAACGGCTTATCGGCGACGCTTGAGCCGGTTGGATTTTCGACGTTCGACAGGGGGTAAACCCCTGGCGATACATAGTCAGACGAAACTCACCAGCGAATGGAGTACCTTATGCGAAAAACGTATATCGCCATCGGGGCAGCCCTGATCCTGATTCTGGTCGTTGCGGTGATGGGTATCCCCGGCTTTACGGGCAGTGTCATGCCCACCGTCGAGGCGCAAGCCCCGGAAACCGCGCGCGTGGAGCGGGTGACGCTTTCGGACACTATTGAAGCGACCGGGACGATTGCAGCCAGACAGACCGGTTATCTGGTGTTCAGGATGTCCGGCACCGTCCAGGAAGTGTTGGTCGAAGTTGGTGATGTGGTGGCTGCCGGCCAGGAATTGGCGCGGTTGGATACATCCGATTTGGAATACGAAATCGCGCTGAGGGAAAAATCGCTGATCGTCCAGCAGGCCAGCTACGACGATCTGGTTGCCGACCCGACCGACACGGAACTCGCGCAGGCACGGGCGAACCTGGCTTCGGCGCAGTCGCAGCTTTTGTCGGCACAGAACAACCTGGAAACCGCACCGAACCAGGAAACGATTAGCTGCTCCAATCTGGACAGCCTGCTGCTGCAACTGGAAGACGCGCAGACGGCCTACGATGAATATCTGAATGATGGTTATACGTGGGATGCCACCTTTCAGCCGGACCCGAACGCGGCGGTGAGCAGCGCGCTGCGGTCGGCGCAGACGGCCTATGACGTGGCGCTGGCGCAGTGCAGCGAAACCACGCCCATTTCGCAGTACGAGGTGCAGCTCGCCGCCGCGCAGGCCAGCTTCGACCAGGCGCAGGCATCCCTGGACAGCCTGTTAAGCGGCCCGACGGAACTGGAAATCACGTCCGCCGAAGCGCAGCTTGAACAGGCCCGCCTGGAACTGGAGAATGCCCGTTCGCAGCTTGAAGACGCGGTGCTGGTCGCGCCGTTTAGTGGGGTTGTCGCCGACGTGGCGATTGATGTCAGTGACATCGTTTCGTCCAATCTGGTGGCTGTCACGCTGCTGGATACCAGCCAGTTGCATGTCGAAGTGGACGTGGATGAACTGGACATCGCCAACCTCGCCGTTGGGCTGCCGGCGACCATCATCCCGGATGCGCTGGATGATGTCGTGATTAACGGCGAAGTGGCGCGCATCACGCCGCTCGGCAGATCATCCAACAACGTCGTGACTTACCCGGTGCGGGTTGATCTGACCGATATTGGCGATTTGCCGATACGAGTAGGCATGACCACCGGCGTCGAAATCAACGTCGAAATCGCCGCTAATGTCCTGGCCGTGCCGACCGATGCCATCCAGCGCGAAGGCACGAACGAATTTGTGGATGTCTATAACGCCGATGGCACTACGCAGCGCATTGCGATCACCAGCGGACGCAGCAGCAACGGCATGACAGAAATCAGTGGGGAAATCGCCGAAGGCGCGATAGTGGTCGTGCCGCAGCAGGTCGCCGATAGCCAGGACACCCAGAACGGTAATCTCGGCGGGCCGGGTATGCCGGGCGGCTTCTTCTTCGGTGGGGGGTAGTGCCATGATTATGGAAGCAGAGATGACTCCCGTCCTGGAGGAACGGCAGCCGCCGGTGATCGAAACCACCGACCTGCACAAGATTTACACGATGGGCGATGAAGAAGTTCATGCGCTGGCCGGCGTATCGCTCCGTATTGAACGCGGCGAAATGGTCGCCATTATGGGGCCATCCGGCTGTGGCAAAAGCACGCTGATGGCTATCCTGGGCGCGCTGGATAAACCGACCGGCGGCGTTTACAGGCTGGATGGCGTCGAGATCGGCCAGATGAGCGACGACCGGCTGTCCGATATTCGGAACAACCGCATCGGCTTCGTGTTCCAGAAGTTTAACCTGCTGTCCCGCAGCACTGCGCTGGAGAATGTCGCGCTGCCGCTGGTATACGCGGGGATACCCGCCAGAGAGCGCCGCGAGCGCGCCGAGCGGGCGTTGGAAATCGTTGACCTGAAAGCTCGGATGAAACACAAACCGAACGAACTTTCCGGCGGGCAGCAGCAGCGCGTGGCGATTGCGCGCGCGCTGGTCAACCGACCTTCGATCATCCTGGCCGACGAGCCGACCGGCAACCTGGACTCACGCACCGGCGAGGACATCCTGCGGCTGTTTCAGGAACTACACCAGACGCAGGGCATTACGCTGGTGATCGTTACGCACGCGGCAGAAGTGGCCGAACGCGCCGGACGGGTTATCTCGATGCGCGATGGAGTAATAGTGGATGAAACCGTTCAAACGTCTTAGTGGGTTGAAGCCCTATTTCAAGAATCTGGTAGTGGCGGCCTGCGCGCTGGTCATGCTGGTGGCCTATTTTCTGATGTCGCCCTGGATGCAGATGGGCATGGGGGCATTTGCGCGGGCAGGGGACGTGGCTGACATGCCCGCCGCCGCTGCCTCCGGCGCGCAGGCCGCCGTGATCCTGCCGCCGTCGGGTTTCCAGCCCCCGGCGGGTTTTGAAGCGCCTGCCGGTTTTGATGCCGGCGGCCAGTCCGCGCTGGCGGGGCAGGCCGGTACACAGGCCAGCAGGACTGGGCAGCGCCTGGCGGCGCGCTTGCAGGCCGGCCGCCTGCCCGGCACGACCGGGATTATCCTCATCCCGGCGGCGGCGGTGGTGGCGCTGGTTGGCGCGGTCGGCAGCGCCTTCAGGCCGCGCTTTAACCGGCTGGCGACCATTCTGGCCGTACTGGCCGGGCTGGTGGCGCTGGCCTACTACGTCATCTTTTTTGTGCAGGACGCGGCCATTCCGATTGATTTGAGCAGCCTGCTCACACCTGGATTCTGGATCGCGCTGGTCGCCAGCCTGGGATTGGTGATCCAGGTGGCGATTCCGCGCCGCCGCGAACGCGACCTGCACGATAAAAAGGCGGCGGCGCTGGTCACGTCCACGCGGCGCAGCGGGTTGAGTATCCGGCAGAATCTCGCGGTTTCGATTGATGCGCTGCTGGCGAACAAACTGCGTTCCGCCCTGACGATGCTGGGCATCATCATCGGCGTGGCTTCGGTGGTGTCGCTGACGTCGGTCGGCCAGGGCGCGCAGAACACGGTCGCCGAGCGGTTGGGCGAGACAGGTCTGAACATCCTGACGATCAGGGATGGCGGTGGTTTGCAGCGCGGAGGCCCCGGCCAGCGCCCCAACCTGACTTACGATGATGCCGAAGCAATTGAAGAACAGGTCGGCGGGCTGCTGGCAGTGCTGCCGCAGTTCAGCGGCAGTCTGACCGTCCGCACCGATCAGGCCAGCTATACCGCCAGTATCCTGGGGACGACCGAGCAGTACCTCGAAGCTAATAATCTGACGGTCGAAATCGGGCGTTTCTTCAGCGAAGATGAGTACGAAAGCAATAAACGGGTAGCCGTCCTGGGGTATGATGCTGCCGAGGAATTGTTCGGCACCCTGAACCCAATCGGGCGCGAAGTCCGCATTGACCGCGCCAGGTTTGAGGTCGTCGGCGTGCTGGAAGAGCAGGATGCGCTGGGCATTAACGACCCGAATCTGCAAATTTTTGTGCCGCTGACCACCGGCTATCGTTCCCTGTTCGACGCCCGCATACCGGGCAGCAGTAAAAATCAGGTCAGCCAGATTGTTGTGGCTGTCGCCGACGAAGAACAGGTGGACGCCGCCAGCACACAGATCGAAGCGGTGCTGCGCGAACAGCACGACCTGGACACGGACACGGATAATGACTTCAACATCACCAGCCGCCAGACCCTGCTGGAAACGGCCAGCAATGTTTCCAGCATCATGACGCTGCTGCTGGGCGCAATCGCCAGCATCTCCCTGATGGTCGGCGGCATCGGCATCATGAATATCACCCTGGTATCGGTCACGGAACGGACGAAAGAAATCGGGCTGCGGAAAGCCGTCGGCGCGCGCCGGTCGCATATTCTACAGCAGTTTTTGTTCGAGACGGTCACGCTCAGCGCGATTGGCGGTCTGATCGGCACGCTGTTTGGGATGGTTATCGCCATGCTGGTAGACAACAGCGGCCTGATTAATACCGCCATCACGCCGGAGTCGCTGGCTATCGGCCTGGGATTTTCGGTTCTGGTTGGCATCTTCTTCGGGGTTTACCCGGCGAGGCAGGCCGCCGCGCTTCAACCAATTGAAGCTTTACGCTACGAATAAACACGGAGGATAAACGTGAACAGGTTCAAACGCACAATCGGATTGGCTGCCGCGCTGCTGTCCCTGCTGGTGATCGTCCCGGTGGCGGCGCAGAGTAGCTTCGAGATGCTGACCATCGGTTTTATCGGGGCGAGCGAGGGGCAGTCCGCTGAATTTGACCGGCAGCTTTACCAAGCCGCCGTACTGGCTGCCGAGCAGATCAACGCCGGCGATGACGATGATGCCGCCGGTGTGCGCGGCCCCGGCGACAGCTACCAACTGGAAGTGGTCTACTACGAAGCCGATACCCCCGCCGAGGCGCTGGACGCCTATTACAAGGCGGTAGATGAGGGCGCAGTGGCGGTGCTTGGGCCGCACCATGCCGAATGGCTGACGGCCATCACCGACGATGGCACGCCCGACGTGGCGATCATCACCGGCCTGCCGGAAGCGGAAAAGAGCAGCCGCGTGCTGCGTGCCGCCGCCGACTACGAAACCTGGGCGGAAGCCGCCGCCGATTACCTGGAAAACGCGCGCGCCTTCACCAAAATCGCGGTCGTCACGTCGGATACCGGCGCGGCTGCGGACGCCGTGAAGTCCTTCAAAAAAGCAGTGGATGATGATCTGCTGGTGGTCGAGCTGACGAATGACGCCGGCGAGTCCAACTTTGACGATGATGCGCGCGCCATCCGCGATGCGCAGGCCGAGGCGGTTTTCGCCTGGATGCTGGACGCGCAGACCACCGAACTGCTGGCGGCTTTGGAGCGCGTGGGCTGGGATGGCGTCGTGCTGGCTGCCGGCGTAGACCAGGATTTTCTGGACACGACGGATGAGGCGCTGCCGGAACTGATGAAAGTATTGGGTCTGGTAGGGTGGACTCCGACGGCTTACGACGCGGCCAGCCGGTCGTTTGTGCTGGATTACGAAGAACAGTGGCGTGAAACCCCGCCGGAGGCCGCCGCCGCCTACTACGATGCGGTGTATATGATTGCGGTGGCGCTGAGCAAAGCCGGGGATAAACCGTCATCGGTCGCCACGCGGCTGTCCGGTCTGGACGATTTCGAGGGTGTGCAGGGGGTTTATGATGACGGCGTGACCGAGGCGCTGCGAATCGTCCAGGTTGGGGCGGACGGTGGGTTGATTGAAGCCGCCCGGTACAATGATGGCGAATGTATGAACTGCTCGGATACGCGCCGGGTAGATACGACGGCTAAAAACACCAGCCAGAGCGCGATGTTTAACATTGGCCTCATCACAGCAGGCAGCGGCTCGGCGCAGGACATCGGGGAAAACATCGAACAGGCCGTGCGCCTGGCCCTGCGCGAGATCAACAACGCTGGCGGCGTCGTGCGCAGCAGCACCCGCTATACCCTTAATCTGAAAGTGTACACGGCGACGACCGCCGACGAAGCGCGGATCGCCTTCCAGGAAGCGGTGGCCGATGGCATGAACATCGTGATCGGCCCGGACGCCAACGCTCAGATTCTGGCCGACCTGAACGCCGCCGCGAATGCCGGTCTGGTGCAGTTGGTGTCGGCCACCAGCTCGCAGATCGCGCTGACGGACGTGAATGATATGGTCTTCCAGCTTCGCGCCACCGACGATACGCTGGCAGCCACCGCCGCCAACTATCTGCTGGATGTGCGCGGCCTGGAGCGGCTGGCGTTCGTCGCCGTCCAGACCGACTACGGGCTGGACTCCGCCGATACTTTTGCCGATGTGGTCAGCGCATCCGACGATGGCGAACTGGCGCTGCGCCTGGAACACGCCGTTGGCGAAACGGATTTTTCGAGCCTGGCGGAAAAGATCGCCGGTGCCGATGTGGAAGCAGTGGCGGTGTGGTCTACGTCGTCGGCGGCTTCGGGGCTGCTGGCCGCGCTGGATGATCTGGGCTGGGACGGTGTGTTCGTCTACGGTTATCTGACGCCGGATTTCGCCGCGCAGGCCGCCGGGTCTTCAATCGAAGTGATCGGCCCGGCAGGCTGGTGGGCGAGCGGGTTGGACTGGGCCAGCCAGGATTTTGTCGCCCGCTTTAACGAACGCTACGACAGCCAGCCGCTTCCGCAGAGCGCGGCCTACTATGACGCGGTATACCTGATCGCTGCCGCGCTGGAAGACGCCGGGTCGTCGTCCAGCAGTATTCAAAGCTGGCTGTCGAAGCTGGACTCGTTCACGGGTGTGCAGGGTGTGTATCATCCCGAAGTCTACGACACGGGCGAACTGACCCGCGCCGTGATGATGCTGGGTGTTGGCGCGGATGGCGTGTATGAAATCGCCCGTTATGATGACCTGACCTGCCAGGTCGGGTGTGAATAAACAGCCGTCCGTCTTGTGACCTCACCCCCAAACCCCCTTGCCAAATTCGGCGAGGGGGTAAGCCCTGGGGATTTCCCCGTATGGGCAGATTCTTAGCGCAGAACCGGGTGAGAACCGGGTGTATGAT
Source organism: Chloroflexota bacterium (assembly GCA_013388735.1). Classification (GTDB taxonomy): domain Bacteria; phylum Chloroflexota; class Anaerolineae; order Aggregatilineales; family Phototrophicaceae; genus CFX2. The sequence goes on from JACAES010000058.1 coordinate 44,597, forward strand.
GAGAATCAGATCGTATTGGCGCAGGCTGGCGTATGGAAACTGAGCAGATCGTAAAACCTGGACGGCAGCGCATCCTGGTGGTGGATGACGACAAACAGATCGTGCGCGTGTTAAAAGCCTATCTGGAACAGGCGGGGTATGATGTGTTCGTCGCCTATGATGGCAATACCGCTTTGCATATGCTTAAGCGCGAGCGCCCCGACCTGATGGTGCTTGACCTGATGTTGCCGGACAAGGACGGCCTGGACATCACCCGGATGGTACGCGCCGAGTCTACCCTGGCGCGGGTGTATATCCTGATGCTGACGGCGCGGGTCGAGGACGCCGATAAGGTGGTCGGTCTGGAACTGGGCGCGGATGATTACGTGACCAAACCGTTCAGCCCGCGTGAGATCGTGGCGCGGGTGCGGTCGGCGCTGCGGCGGATACAACTGGACGCCGATACGCTCAATCATGAAATTCTGCGCTACGATCAACTGGTAATGGATGTTGTGCGCCGCCGGGTGACGCTGGCCGACCAGGTGTTAGACCTGACGCCGACGGAGTTTAACGTTCTGCTGGAACTGATGCGCCATCCGGGTATTCCGATCACACGATCCGACCTGGCGCAAAAACACCCCGGCTACGACTACGACAGCCTGGAACGTTCGATTGACACGCACATTCGCAACCTGCGAAAAAAGATCGAGGCCGACCCCCGCAGCCCGACTTACATCCAGACTATTTACGGCGTTGGATACCGGCTGGGCGACGAGTGAACGGTCAGAGCGGGTGATTTGTTGTGATGAAGCTGACGAGACGTTTATGGGTTCGGATGAGTCTGGCTTTCAGTCTGGCGGTGGCAATCAGCATGATTCTGGTCGCTATGACGGGATTCATCATCAATCGCCATGACCGTCTGGGCGATTTTTTCCTTGACCGCTACCAACTGCCCGGCACGCTCATCACTCAACTGGTGGATTATTACCAGCAGCACAAAAGCTGGGTCGGGGTAGGGGAGTTCCTGGCCGCGCAGGAGTCGGAACTGCCGAGTGTGCCGGGGCGCGGGCTGGCGCTGCTGCTGGCGGACGCCGCCGGCAGGATCATCTACGGTTCGCAAACGGACGCGGAAGAAGCGCCCATGCCGCCGGATAACCCGCTGGCGATCATCTGGCGCGGGCAGGTCATCGGCTACATCCAGCTCAACCGGGTGCCGGTGGCAGCGCCTCCGAATCCACCCACCGGCTTCCTTCAGCAGCAGATCGGCAGCCTGGTGGTGATCGTATCGGTGATCGGCGGCCTGACCAGCATCATCGCCGGCATTGTCGTCACGCGCTCGCTGACCGCCCCGCTGAGTCACCTGGCACAGATGGCGCGGGAGTTCGGGGCGAAAAACATGGACAAACGCGCCAGTCTCCAGGGCAGCGCCGAGATCGTCGAAGTGGCGAAAGCCTTTAACGATATGGCCGATGCCTTGCAAGAGAATGAACGACAGCGGCGCAACATGGTAGCGGACATCGCCCACGAGCTGCGCACCCCGCTGGCCGTCTTAAAAAGCAACCTGGAGGCGCTCCAGGATGGCGTGTTCCAGCTTACGAACGAAGAACTGCAAGTGCTGATAGACCAGACAGAACTGCTCGGCCATCTGGTCAATGACCTGCACGATCTGGCGCAGGCCGAAGCCCGGCAGCTTCACCTGGATACCCAGGTGGTTGATTTTTCCGGCCTGGTTTCCCGGACGGCGGAAAAGTTCACATCGGTGGCAAATGCGCACAACATCACGCTGCAAACGCACCTGTCGCCGGAGCCGCTGCCGGTCGAAGCCGACTGGAAACGGCTTGACCAGGTGATGAACAATCTGCTGACCAACGCCTTCCAGCACACGCCGCCCGGCGGCAGGATTCAGATCAGCCAGCGCCGGGACGGCCAATGGGCGCGGCTGATGATTCGGGATACCGGCAGTGGTATTCCCGCCGAACATCTGCCGCACGTCTTCGAGCGGTTTTACCGGGTAGATGCCTCGCGCAGCCGTGAAACGGGCGGGGCCGGTCTGGGGCTGGCGATTGTTAAGGCCATCGTCGAGATGCACGATGGTTACGTGGAGGCGGACAGCGATGGTATTCCTGGCAGCGGAACCTGCATCACCGTATCGCTTCCGCTGGCAAAAACCGCCGGCCAACCCGCCCTCGTAACTTCCTCGTAACTTCAGCCGTTTCTTGACAATTTCTTGAGAATAGCCGCCTACAGTGAAGATGTAGGCGGTGAAACCGTTCGCCGCGTTTATCGTCTGAGCAAAGCAGAAAGGTCGAAGTTCATGCATATCCGAAGGTTCTTCTGGATATTTACATGTGTTTTCGCGCTGGTGGCCGCTGCCGCTCCCATGCTAGCGTCGGATGTCATGGTGCGCGCTTACACGCAGACCAGAGTACGCAGCGGCCCCGGCACGACTTATTCGGTGATCGGTCATCTGTCGCCGGGCGTGGAGGTGACGGCCACCGGGCGCGCCGATACCAGCAACGAATGGCTGCGGATCACGTTCGAGAACGGTGAAGGCTGGGTGGCCGCGTCGGTAGTAACCATCGTCGGCGACCCCACCGAACTGCCGGTGGTTACGCCGTCCAGGCCCGTGACCACCGTCGGTAATACCGATGTGACCGCCACAGTGGGCGCGGAAGTGAACATCCGGCAGGAACCCGGCGCGTCGGCGCGCGTGGTTGGCGTCACCGGCGAATCCGGCGCGACGTTTGATGTCACGGGGCGCTCGGCGCTGCGTTATCCGCTGGCGTGTGGGGACAGCGGGCTGTCCGATCTTTCTGGCGGTGAGGTTGAAGAAAGCGGCCTGTGGCTGCAAATTGACTACAACGGGCATCCGGCCTGGGTGTCTTACGATTATGTCACCGTCAGCGGCGATGTCTGTTCGCTGGACGAAATCACCGGCACGGCGCAAGATGCCGCGACGCCGGGCGTTTCGGTTGTGACGCTTAACAACACCAACCTGCGCGCCAGCAACTATGCAGAGGCGGAAATCATCGCCGTTATCCCCTACAACGTCGTGCTGGAAGCAGAAGCGCGCAATGCGGACAGCAGCCGGATTCGCGTCACCTATGGCGATGAAACGGGCTGGATTGCCGTCAGCCAGGTCAGCGTGCTTTCCGGCAGCCTTGACGCTTTACCGGTCGAAGAGGAATAGGACGCGACGATGAAAGCGTGGAAGTACCTCCTGGCAGCAGTCGTCTTCATGGTCGGTTGGGTGGGAACGGCAGCGGCGCAGAGCAGCGCCGATCCCGCTCTGCTGCAAATCGTCACCCAGGCGTTTGAGAAAACCCGCGCCAGCGCCAGCCTGCACATCGAGCGCCAGAGCATCATCGAAATCACCGGGGCGCAGCAGAGCCTCAGCCAGCAGGAAAGCGCCAGCTACGACGCGGCCCAGGGCGCCAAGGGTTGGAATCTGGCCGGGAAACAGACATCAACCTTCACCCTCCAGGACATCGAAATCGCCAGCACCATCGAGACGGTCATCCTGGACGGCGTGGTTTATCTGCGTCTCACCGGGCAGCGGGGCGGTTTTCTGTCCGGCGCGAGACAGGATACCCAGAACGCGCCGTCCCAGCCGGAAGGCTGGTTTGAGGCGTCTCAGCTTTCAGCCGGGCAGGGCGCGCCGCCGGCAGGACGCAGCGGCATGGCTTCGGCGGATAATGCGCTGGGGATACTGCTGCTGCCGGTAAGCGCCGACAGCGCCCTGACGATCACGGAGCTGCCGACGGATACGATCAGCGGCCAGGCCATGCGTGTGTTCCAGGTGACGATTGATCCACAGGCCGCGATTGAGGCCGGTTTCGGCGGGCTGATGATGAACGCGGGGTCGGGGCTGTCGGGACGCCAGTTTAATGCAGACCCGAACGTCGCCCCGCCGGATGTCACCCCCGGCGCTGAAGGCGCTTTGCAGGGCGTGCCGGCGATGCTGAACCCTGAAAACTTGCAGATCACTTTTGCTGCGTACATCGGCCAGGATGACGGCTACATACACCGGATATACAGCGTGGTTTCAACCCTGTCCGACGCCGCGCCGGGACAGGTCATCGCCACGAGCATCACCGATTTTTCGGCCTTCGACGCGCCGGTGACCATCACCGCGCCGGAAATCGGTTCGTAATCCCCCATTTTCCGCAGCGCGTTTGGGGCGGGCGTCACAGCCCGCCCCCCTTTGCACAGCTAACCACTGCACAGTTAACCGCTTTGGACAGCGGCGCGTCACTCAGCCCATTCGGGAACAGGCCGGCAGCACAACACAAGCTGTTTGGCGGCACGCACTTCGTCCACGCGGGAAACCGGCGTGGTGTGCGGCGCGCTTTTCAGCAGGTCAGGGTTTTCGCGCGCTTCGGCGGCGATCTTTTTCATGGCGTCCACGAAGCCGTCGAGCGCCTGTTTATCCTCGGTTTCGGTCGGTTCGATCATGAGGGCTTCCGGGACGATGAGCGGGAAGTAGTTGGTGGGCGGGTGGATGCCGTAGTCCATCAGCCGCTTGGAGATGTCCAGGGCGTGAATATCCGGCGCGTCGCCAAAATGCCCTTCCAGCACGAATTCGTGGCCGCAGTAGCGATTGTACGGGATGTGGTAGGTGTCTTGCAGTTTGACGCGCAGATAGTTGGCGTTTAATACGGCGTAGCGCGTCACGTCTTTGATGCCCTCGTCGCCGTTGATGCGAATGTAGGTATAGGCGCGGACGTGCATCCCGAAATTGCCATGAAACGCCTTCAGCCGACCGATGGATTTTTCCGGCATGTGCAGGCCATAAAGCGGTGGTTCGTCGTCCGTGCCGTCTTCAACCTGGATGACAACCGGGCCGGGCAGATAAGGAACCAGTTTTTCGCCCACACCGACCGGCCCACTGCCGGGGCCACCGCCGCCGTGCGGGGTGCTGAACGTCTTGTGCAGGTTATAGTGCATCACATCGAAGCCGAGCTGGCCGGGTTTGACGACGCCCATCAGCGCGTTCATGTTCGCGCCGTCCATGTACATCAGGCCGCCGCAGTCATGCACGGTTTTGATGACTTCCAGGATGTGGCTCTCGAACAGCCCCAGCGTATTGGGGACGGTAATCATCATCCCGGCTACGGTGTCGTCACAGGCGGCCTTAAGCGCCTGCAAATCCACGTCGCCATTTTCATCGGAGGGCAGTTCGACCACCGTAAAGCCGGCCATCGTAACGGTAGCAGGATTGGTGCCGTGCGCGCTGTTGGGAATGAGAATTTTGGTGCGCTGCGTGTCGCCCCGGTCGAGGTGATATTTGCGGATCATCAGGATGCCGGCAAATTCGCCCTGGGCGCCCGCTGCCGGTGCCAGGCTGACGGCCTTGAAGCCGGCGATTTCCGCCAGCCATGTCTGAAGCTGGAACATCAAAGCCAGTGCGCCCTGCGCGCCCTCGTCATCCTGCAAGGGATGAAGGTGGGCGAAGCCGGGCAGCCGCGCCATATCCTCATTGATCTTGGGGTTGTACTTCATGGTACACGACCCCAGCGGATAAAAGCCCTTATCAATGCTGTGGTTAAGCTGGCTGAGACGTACAAAATGGCGGATTACCTGCATTTCGCTGACTTCGGGCAGATCAAGTTCTTTGCGCAGCAGTTCGGCTGGCAGGGGTGTTTGCGGCACGTCCACGCCGGGCAGCGAAGCGCCGCAGCGCCCCGGCACGCTGATGTCGTAAATTAGGGGTTCGGTCATGATCGGATTTCCTCTGTGATTGCTTTTAACGCCGCGACCAGCGCGTCAATTTCGCTCCGGGCGTTCATCTCGGTGACGGCAACCAGCATGTGATTTTTCAGGTGCGGGTAGTCCTGCCCCAGGTCATAACCGCCGATGATGCCTTTTTCGATGAGCGCATCGTTAATCTCCTGCACCGGCTTTGGGCATTTAACCACAAATTCGTTGAAGAACGGTTTGCTCCGGTCAACCTGGAAGCCTGTCAGGGTGTCGAACTGGTCGGCGGCATAATGCGCCTTGTGGTAGCTCAGTTCGGCCACCGACCGCAGGCCGCACTTCCCCATCAGTGACAGATACACGCAGGCGGCCAGCGCCATCAAACCCTGGTTGGTGCAGATGTTGCTGGTGGCTTTTTCCCGGCGGATGTCCTGTTCTCGCGGGCGCAGTGTCATCACGTAAGCGCGTTTACCGTCCTGGTCAACGGTTTCGCCCACGACGCGCCCGGCGATACGGCGGACGTACTGCTCTTTGGTGGCGAAAAACCCCAGGTACGGGCCGCCGAAACTCATCGGGATGCCGAGCGGCTGGCCTTCGCCGACCACGATGTCCGCGCCCAGTTCGCCGGGGGTCTTAAAGAGCGCCAGCGCCATCGGGTTCGTGACCATCACCAGCAGCGCGCCAGCGTTATGGACTTTCTGCGCCAGCCCAGCGAAGTCGTCAATCTGGCCGAAGAAGTTGGGGTAGGCCACCGCCAGCATAGCCGTATTCTCGTCCACCATGTCCAGCAGATCGGGGATGTCGGCGCGTCCGGCATCGCCGACGATTTTAAGACTGCCGCCCTGATGGTAGGTGCGGACGACAGCCCGGTACTGCGGGTGAATGGCCGGGCTGAGGATGATCTTGTTTCGTTTGCGGCGGGTGGCTTCCAGCGCCACCGTCACGGCTTCGGCCAGGCTGGTTGCGCCATCGTAATGGCTGGCGTTGGCGGCGTCCATGCCGGTGAGGGAGGAAATCATGCTCTGGTATTCAAAAACCGCCTGGAGCGTCCCCTGGCTGACTTCCGGCTGGTAGGGGGTATAGGCGGTGTAAAACTCCCCGCGCAGCAGGATATGATTCACCGCCGCCGGGATGAAGTGATGATAAGCCCCCGCCCCTCGGAAGATGGCGAAGTCACCGGCGTGTTCGTTGGCTTCCGCCAGGGCTTGCAGTTCGGCGGCGACTTCCATTTCGCTCATGGGCGCGGGCAGGCTCAGGTTCGGAAAACGGTGCGAGGCGGGGACGGCCTCGAACAGGTCTTCGATGGTGGTGACGCCGATGGCCGCCAGCATTTGCTGGCGTTCGGCGTCGGAGTGGGGGATGTAGCTCATAGGTTAGACCTCAATCGCTCATATCACAGGGAGCGTTTCACAAACCCCTCGGCCCCTTCTGGATTGGCGAGAAGGGGCGTTGAGGGGGAGCGCAGAACGATTATTCGCGGCTGTCGCAGTAAGCAGCATAGGCCGCCGCGTCCATCAGGTCGGCGGCCTCGTCGGGGTCAGCGATCTCAAATTTAATCACCCAGCCCTTGCCGTAGGGGTCGCTGTTGATCAGTTCCGGCTCATCCTCCAGCGCCTGGTTGACCTCGGTGATTTTGCCGCTGATCGGGGCGTAAATATCCGATGCCGCTTTCACCGACTCGACCGCGCAGATGGCCGTGCCTTTTTTCAGCGTATCGCCTTTATCGGGCAGGTCTACATACACGAGGTCGTTGAGCTGGTTTTGCGCGTAATCGGTCAGGCCAATCGTGCCGATGCTGCCTTCAATCCGAAGCCATTCGTCGTTGCGCGTATATTTCAGATCTTCCGGTGTTTTCCAACTGCCCATGTTGCTCTCCTTGTGGATCGTTAGTTGATAGAAACAAAAAGAGCGCACCAGCCAATGCTGTGCGCTCTGTCAGGCATTACTGCTTCCAGAGTGAGCAGCCTGCAAATCCTTGAACCTGAGAGTTTCACCACCCGGCCAGCGATACCGGGCGGCTTGCCCCTTCGGCGTCTCAATGGCGAGAACTCTCTTTGCAGGCCGTTCGATTTGTTTTTATTTTAACCGGTTTGCCGGAGGATAGCAACGCATACGGTCTTAAGCTTCGGCGGCTTGTTCCGGTTGGACGGGCAGCCAATTGTACAGTGCCTTGCGCGCGCTGTCGCTTAAGGACAGATTGAAGGCCAGATGGCCGGTCGCATCGGCGACGAGCGTCGGGCGGATGAGCAGTATGCCGTCCGGTTGGAGGCCGAGCGCCAGAAAAGCCTGCCCGGTGCCGACCTGACGGGTGGTTTGCAGCCCTTCGACCGGCTGCAAACGGGCCAGCACCCGCGTGAATTCCTCGAAGCGCGGGCGCAGCGCGATCTCCAGCGGGCCATAGCTGGCCGAGATAACCAGGTAGCTACCCTCACGGCGCATAGCTACGACCGGAGCCGTATCATCCTCCTGACCGCTTTCCAGGTAAATCACGCCGATTTCGGTGTTCACCCTGGCCTTGTTGAGTTGTTTGAAGTTTCTCATGGGTGCCCCCTGCTCCAAAGTTCACAAATTGGCTGACAGGCGAGTATAACACAAGAGCGCGATGTGAAAAGTAAAAAGTTGGGAACTGAAAGGTAAAAAAGCGAAATCGGAAACCAAGACCCAATAAGCCTGTCCCGATTTCGCTGCGATTTTACGGCCGGCGGCCTTCACCGTCGGGTCTGGATGCCCGTCAACACTTCGTAGCTGATGGTGTTCAGACGGCGGGCCAGGTCGTCGGCGGTGATGGTTTCCTCGCCCTGGGTGCCGATCAACACCACTTCGTCGCCAATCGAAACGTCGGGGATGTCCGTCACGTTGACCACGATTTTTTCCATACTCACGCGACCGATGATGGGCGCGCGCCGGCCATGAATCAGCACCTCGGCATTGCTGCTCAGGCCGCGCCGGTAGCCGTCGGCGTAACCCACCGGCAGCATGGCGACACGCTCCTCGCCATGTGTAAGGTAGGTGTTGCCGTAACCGACCGGATGGCCGGAAGGCAGGGTTTTGACCTGGGCGACGACCGTCTTCCAGGATAGCACCGGGCGTATCCCGGCAGGCAGGGACAGCTTTTCGGCTGGTGACAGGCCGTACATCGCCAGGCCAACGCGTACCATATTAAAGTGATTATCCGGTGAGGCCAGCGTCCCGGCGGAGTTGGCGGCGTGGATATAGGCGAAGTTAAAATCGGAGGCGCGCAGCGGCCTGAGCAGGTCTTTGAAGATTCGCACCTGACCGGCGGTGTAGTCGGGGTCACTGTCTGCCGACGAAAAATGGGTGTAAATGCCCTCGATCTCCAGGTTATCCAGGTTAATGAGATGGCGGAAGAACGGCAGCGTCTCGCTCGCCAGCACGCCCAGCCGTCCCATGCCCGTATCCACCTTGACATGCACATAGAGCTTGCCGCCGATTTCGCGCGCGGCGCGGTTGTACATGCGCGCCAGATTGAGATCGTAAAGCGTCAGCGTAATGCGCTGGCGCACTGCCTGGCGGACGAGGTGAATGGGCGTGTAACTCATCACTAGGATGGGCGCATCTATGCCGGCGTCGCGCAGTTCCATCGCCTCGTTCATGGAAGCCACTGCCAGATATTCCGCGCCGTTAAAGAGCGCCGTCCGGCTGACCGAAACCGCGCCGTGTCCGTAAGCGTCTGCCTTGACGACGGCCATAAGCGCTACCGTATCGCCGATGAAGGTCTTGAGGGCGCGCACGTTGCCGCCCAGCGCGTCCAGGTCTACCTCGATCCAGCTTGGGCGGGTGGGCTGCGCCAGCGCCAGCATCTCCTGGGTGGTCTGCTGACGCGGCAGGCCGGCACGCTCCTGCGCCTCGCGCATTAAAGCGCGCACGATCTGCTCCATCCGGGCGGATGCGCCGCCGGTGACGATGATGATGTCGTTCTGGGATGGGGTGAACTGCTCCTTAAGGGCGACCACCGCATCCTGAATGCCGTAGGTCATACACACGCGCCGCCGTTCCATGCCTTTGTCGAGCGCGGCGCGCCCGGCATGAGCGGCGTCGCTGCCCTCGGTGATGATGAGGTCTGCGACTTCGGCGGCGCGCTGGCCGACCGACCGGTGGCCGTACTGGCTGTAAGAGCCAAGGTTGTCCATGTCGCCCAGAACCAGGACGACCCGGTGGCGTTCGTCCGCCGGGCGCTCACCGTTGACGGCCTGAATCCAGTTCAGCGCCGCCAGCGCCGACTGCGGGGTAGCAGTAAAGGTATCGTCTATCACCAGGCAGTCGTTGATGCCGATGTGCGGGCGCATCCGGCCCGGCAGCGCCTCCATCTCGGTGAGGGCTTTAAGCGCATCGTCCATCGGCGCGTCATAATACAGGCCGACGGCCAGCCCGGCCAGCACAGCGTAGAGCTGGTGTTTGCCCAGCAGCGGAGTCCAGCGGCCTACGTAACGTTCGTTTTTGTAACGCAGGTCGAAGCCGGTTTTGGTCAGGCCGGCGACGATGTTGTAGGCCATCATGTCTGCGCCAAAACGTTCGATGCCGATGGTGGTGACGCGGGCGGACGTGAGACCGGCCATCTGGCGCACCAGCTCATCATCGTCGTTCAAAACCGCCAGGCCGCCGGCAGGCAGATGTTCGACCAGGATGCGCGTCTCGCGGGCAATTTCATCCAGGCTGGCGAACATATCGGTATGGGCGTGGCCGATGGTGGTGATAATGCCGACATCCGGCTGGATGGTCTGAACCATCTCCAGCATTTCGCCGGGGTAATTGGGGGACAGCTCCAGCACCACAAAGTCATGTTCTGATGACAGGTGCGCCAGTGAAAGCGGCAGGCTCAAACGCCCGGCATGGAGTCCGGCGCTGCTGCAAACCTGGTAGCGGGTCGCCAGCACGCGGCTGACAGCCTGCACCGTCACCGATTTGCCAGATGTGCCGGCGACGGCGATCACCTGGATGCCGGTTTTGTTCAGCACATAGCGCGTCCAGGCCACCAGCGCGGCTTCGGTATCCTTGACGATGATGACGGACAATCCCTGCGTGTCGAACGCCGGCGGGTTGGTACACAGGATGCCGATCACGCCGCCGTCTACGGCCTCGCGCATGTACTGGTGCGTATCCCCCCGGTCGGTCTTGAGGGCGACATAAAGCTGGCCTTCGGCGGCCAGCCGCGAATCGAGGCAGAAATCGGTGAAAATGTGCGCCGCAGGTTCGCCAAAAAGCTGACCGTTGGAGGCTTCGAGCAGGTCGTACAGGCTTATCATGATTACCCCTGAGCCGGCGGAGGCGGCATCCGCCGAAAGTTTTTATTATTTGTTATAATGACGTTGGTTTTCGAAAGGCACGCCTAATGTCATTTTATTTCGAGATTGTCAAAACACAAGGAAATGCTCGCGCAGGCGTACTGCATACGCCGCACGGGGATATTCCAACGCCGGTTTTCGCCCCGGTTGGCACGCAGGCAACCGTGAAGGCCGTCCCCCCGCGTGACCTGTACGAGATGGGTGTGCCGCTGATCCTGGCGAACACCTATCACCTGCATCTGCGACCGGGCGACCAACTGGTGCGCGACTTGGGCGGGCTGCATTCATTCATGGGTTGGGGGGGGCCGATCCTGACCGACTCCGGCGGTTTCCAGGTGTTCAGCCTGGCCGAGATCAACCGGATTGACGACCAGGGCGTGACCTTCCGCAGCCACCTGGACGGCAGTAAACGCCGCCTGACGCCGGAATACTCCATCGAAATCCAGCAAAACCTGGGCGCGGACATCATCATGTGTTTCGATGAATGCGCTGTGCCAACCGACCGCGCCGCCGTCGAACGGGCGGTTCGGCGCACGTCGGCCTGGGCGGCGCGCTGCCGCGAGGCGCACCCGGACGACAGCCGGCAGGCGTTGTTTGGCATTGTGCAGGGCGGCATCTTCGAGGATCAGCGTGCCGAGTCGGCGGCTTTCCTGCGTTCGCTGGATTTTCCGGGTTATGCTGTGGGCGGCCTGGCGGTCGGTGAAACGAAGGCAGAAATGTACCGGACGCTGGATGTGACCACGCCGATGCTGCCGCAGGACAACCCCCGCTATCTGATGGGTGTGGGCGACCCGGACGATCTGGTGCAGGCGGTTCGGCGAGGCGTGGACATCTTCGACTGTGTAGCGCCCACCCGGCTGGCGCGGCATGGTTCGGCGCTGACGCGAAACGGGCGGCTGAACATGCGCAACCTGCCGTTTGCCACCGATACCGCGCCGGTTGACCCTGGCTGCGCGTGTTACTGCTGTCGTCATTTTTCGCGCGCGTATGTACGGCATCTGGTGAAGGCAGGTGAAATTCTGGGTGCGTACCTGTTGAGCGTGCATAACATCCACTTCCTGACGGAACATATGCGCGCGATTCGCAACGCCATCATCGAAGACTGCCTGCCGGAGTACGCCGAAACTTTCCTCCGCCTATATCTGCGCACGGCCTGACCCAAAGGATACCACGCTCTTGACTCTGCGCTCATCTGTTTTTCTCCACGAACCTGATTTGACGGCGCTCGATCATCGAGTGTGAATCTAAGATGCGGCGGACTAAGCGCGCTCTGGCGATTCTGGCACTGACCCTGGCGAGCTGCGGCCCGCAGTTGGTGCCTGCCTCGACGCCGACCTCCGGCGCGGTGACGCTGCGCATTTACGCGGCCAGTGCCGCCTTCCCGCTGCTGAACGACCTGACGCACTACTACAGCCGCGCGAATCCGACCGTTACCTTCGACATCGAAACCGGCAATTACCAGATGGTGCTGGAACGGGTGATGAAAGGGGATACGCCGTTTTTGCTGACCAACCATCTCGGCTCGGAAAGCCTGTGGGCTGCGCCGCTTGGACAGGACGGAATCGCCGTGATCGTGCATCCGGCCAACCCGGTTCCCGGCCTGACGACCGAAGAACTGCGACGTATCTATCAGGGACACGTGGGGAACTGGCAGGATGTCGGCGGCCTGGATATGGATATCGTCGTCGTCAGCCGGGAGGACGGCTCCGGCACGCGGGCGGAGTTCGAGCGGCTGGTGATGGGCGCGCGTCGGACGACTCGTTCGGCACAGATCGCCCCTTCCAGCGCGGCGATGGTCGCCAGCGTGGCGCGCCAGCCCGGCGGCATCGGTTATGTCTCGATGAGTTACGTCGGCGAACTGGTGCGGACGATTCCGGTAGACGGCGTGCAGCTTACGCCGGATACGGTCTACGGCAATATTTACCCGCTGCGCTCGACGCTGTATGTCGTGGGGCTGGCAGAACCGCACAATGACTACCTGGACTTCATCGCCTGGATACAGAGTCGGGAAGGGCAGATGGTGGTGGCGCAGCATTATGCGCCGCTGCTGCGGCCATAACACCGCTCAGGCGGCAAAACTAAGCAGCATGGCGTACAGCAGGGTAATCACCAGCAGCCACATAGCCGCCAGCGACAGATCACGGTAAAAACGCAGGCGCGCACGCCGTTTTTCCAGCAGCATTTCCGGCCCGCGAATGCGATACAGCGCCCCGGCGGCTTCGCTGTTACCGGGGTTGACCCGCAGCACGTTATCCAGACAGATCGAACTCTGATCGAGCGAGTCGACCGCGACGCTCATCCACAGCCAGGCGGCCTCAAAATTGTTGTCTTCCTGGATAAGCTGACGCAGCAGGTGGCGTGCCTCGTCCCGGCGTTCCTGTTTGACCAGATCAATCGCGTCTATCAGGCGGTCAATACGCTCGGCCCGCGAATCACTCATGCGGCAACTCACTCTTAATCTGCCAGCACTCCGGCGAATAAGTCGGTTTCGTCTATCTTATCATAAGCAGGCGCGGGATAGATGCGTGTATAACCCTGCGCCCCACCGATGAGCTTGCGAATGAAGAGGGGCAGGCGGGGGAAACCGCCGCCAAGCTGGCTGGCATGGCAGGCGTTGGCTTCGTCCCAGGCTTGCAGATAAGCGCGAACGTCTATCCGCGCATGGGCCGGCTCGGCGTTTTCGAGAACCGCCAGAAAATCCAGGTCAGCGTTTTTCCCGGCGCGGCGCGGGTCCTGGCCGCGCAGGCGCATAAGCGTCACGTAGAACCGCACCAGCACCGTCGGGAAGGCGGTGTAATACAGCTTTTGCGGCGGGTAAGGCGGCTGGCCGGTCTCGTAAGCGGCATCCCCGGCCAGTGAAAAGGCTTCGACTGCGGCGCGCTGGATGGCGATATGGTCAGGGTGGCCGTAACCGCCGTAGCGGTTGAAAGTGATAACCACCTGTGGCCTGATTTCGCGGATGACCTCGACCACGCGCCGGGTGACTTCGGCCTGCGCGGCCTGCCACAGACAGGCCGGGTCACGGCTGGTTTCCGAGTTCATCATACCGCTGTCTTTGTAACCGAATTTGTAGACTTTTTTAAAGCCCAGCTTGCCGGACGCACACTCCAGTTCGGCCAGGCGCAGTTCGGCCACCGATTTATAGCCGTTTAGCATTTCTGCCGAAACGGTTCCCACGTCGCCATTGGTGGCGCAGATCAGATAAACCTCGACACCTTCCGTGACGTACCGGGCGATTGTGCCGCCAGAGCCAAAACTCTCATCATCGGGATGTGCCAGCACAAACAATAACCGCCGACCAGACACGATCATATACTCCTGAAACCCAAGCCGGATACAAGGATGCCTAATTTTAGCGCAAATCGCCCGATTTTTCCTGCGCTCTTGCCAAGCGTCTCCATCCGTGCTATCATTCAAAATGAACTGTATCAATTTAATTTGAAATAAATTCGGAGGAACGGATGATTCAGCAAAAGGTGCTTTTCGTCTGCACCGGCAATTCGGCGCGTTCGCAGATGGCGGAAGCTTTGCTGCGGAAATATGCCGGCGACCGTTTTGAAGTCCACAGCGCCGGCTTGGAGCCGAAAGGCATTCACCCCTTAACCGTTCGCGTGCTGGACGAAATCGGCGTGGACATCAGCGGCCAGCACTCGAAATCGCTCAAAACCTATATGGGGCGGGATTTTTTCCGATACGTCATCACCGTTTGCGGCCACGCCGATGCCAACTGCCCGCAGCCGCTGTGGGCGCAGGGCGGCGTTAAACTGCACTGGCCGTTTGATGATCCCGCCGCCGTCGAAGGGACGGAGGAAACCCAACTGGCGAAATTCCGCGAGGTGCGCGACCAGATTGACCAGAAGATTCAGGATTGGCTGCTGTCTGTATAATCCGGTTGTTCACGCAGCACTCGGAACTCGGAACCATGGACCCTTCTCTGTTTGAGCCGCCGGCGTTCATCAAGCTGCTGGCGAATGATCTGCGCTGGACGCTGCTTAAGTTTCTGGTGGCAGGCGACCATCGCGTGCAGGAATTGGCTGAACTGATAGCCCAACCGGTGAATCTGGTTTCGTATCACTTAAAAAAACTGCGTGATGAAGATGTGGTACAAGTGCGCCGCAGCGAAGCCGATGCCCGCGACATTTATTACAGCCTGAATCTTGATCGCCTGTATGAGCAGTATCAAGCGGCAGGCCGCGCGCTGCACCCGGCTTTTGCCGAAACACACCAGATGCCGCTTGCCACGCCAAGCGACCCGATCCGCGTGCTGTTCGTTTGCACGCACAACAGCGCCCGCTCGCAAATGGCCGAAGCGTTAATGCGCTTTATGGGGGCGGGACGTGTCGAAGCGCACAGCGCCGGCAGCCATCCGGGCGATATTCACCCGGATACGATCACGACGATGGCGCGAATGGGAATTGACCTGGGCGGACAGCGCGCCAAACACCTGAGCGTGTTCGAGGCGCAGCCCTTCGATTATGTCATCACGGTCTGCGACCGCGCACGCGAGGTTTGCCCGGCTTTTCCCGGCGCGGGGCAGCAGATTCACTGGGGTTTTCCCGACCCCACCGCGATTGACGACCAAGCTGAACGTCTGGCAGCTTTTGAGGACATCGCCGGACGACTGCGGTCGCGTATCGGTTATTTTTTGACGATGGTAACGACATCTTAAGGAGTTAAATGTGAATCGAGCGGTTGTTTTTGGCGATATTCACGCCAACTTGCCGGCCTTGGAAGCAGTGATCGCCGATATGGACGCGCGCCGCCTGACCGACCGTTATTGTCTGGGCGATCTGGTGGGGTATGGCACTTTTCCCAACGAAGTTATCGCCCGGATACGCGAGATGAACGTGCCGACGCTGATGGGCAATTACGACCAGGGCGTGGGTAATGACAGCGACGACTGCGGCTGCGCCTACACCAACCCGGTATCGGAGGCGCTGGGCAAACGCTCTATCGCCTGGACAAACGCGCATACCTCTGCCGATCATAAAGCCTATCTGCGCCAGCTTCCCGCTCATATCCCGCTGCAACTGGGCGATCTGCGGGTGCTGCTGGTGCATGGCAGCCCACGCCGCGTCAACGAATACTTGTTTGAAGATCGCCCGGACGACAGTTTTGAGCGCCTGCTGGATGTCGCCGAGGCCGATGTGCTGGTGTGCGGCCATACCCATCTGCCGTATCACAAGGTTCTGCCGAGCGGCAGGCAGGTTGTTAACGCGGGCAGCGTGGGCAAACCGAAAGATGGCGACCCGCGTGCCTGTTATGTCGTGCTGTCGGCGGAAGGCGCGCAGCTTTCGGTCGAGTTTGTCCGCGTGCCGTATGACGTGGAAAAAACCGCCCGCGCCATCGAGGCCAGCGAGATGCCGCATGAATATGCCCAGATGCTTCGGGATGGCAAGGGTTAGGACGGGGGAAACAGGTTGAACAACGGACTTTTGTGGCGCACAATCGCCGAGCTGGTGGGGACATATGCGTTGGTGACGGCGGGCTGCGGCGCGGTGATGGTGAATGAACTTTCCGGCGCGCTCGGTCATGTCGGTGTGGCGCTCACTTTCGGGCTGGTCATCCTGGTGATGATCGCGGCCACCGGCCATATCTCCGGCGCGCATTTTAACCCGGCAGTGACGCTGGCTTTTGCCCTGACGCGCCATTTCCCCCTGCGCGAGGTTGTGTTTTATGTGATTGGGCAGGGAGTGGGCGCGGTACTGGGCGCGCTGACGCTGCGCGTTCTGGTGGGGGATGTGGCTCAACTGGGCGTTACGCTGCCGGCGGGTTCGGCGGCGCAGGCGTTCGGCCTGGAAGTGCTGCTGACGGCAGCTTTGATGTTCGTCATCATCTCGGTGGCAACCGATACCCGCGCGGTCGGCACGCCCGCCGCCGTCGCCATCGGTTTTACGGTGGCGGCCAATGCGCTTTGGGGTGGGCCGATCAGCGGCGCTTCGATGAACCCGGCGCGTTCGTTCGGCCCGGCGCTGGTGGCGGGGGTGTGGGCCGACCAGTGGATTTACTGGACTGCTCCGGTTATCGGCGCGGCGCTGGGTGCGCTGCTCTACCAGTTCGTGCGCCGGACGGACGCGGCTTAACGCAGACGGTATAACATCTCGCCGGCTTTTGGCACGTACAGCAGGCCTTCGGCCTCGCGTCCCTGCCATTCAGCCGGGTTGATGTCGTCCGGGTTCAGATAATCCAGCCCCAGGCGGCGGCAGTCCTCCGATGGGATGCGAGTCGCCAGCGTGACCTGGATGCGGGCGCGTTCGATGCCGTTTTCATACAGGCCGCTGCCGCGCAGGTGTGTGCCGTGCGCCAGCACGCCAGACGGGATATGTTTGAAGCGATCCCACTGTTTCAGATAATAATCGCGCACGTGGTAGCCGGCTTCGTAGATGTACGCGCCATGCACACGGCTCACGGTATCCAGGTGCGGGGCGTACACGATGACCTCACCGCCATCGGCGATAGCCGGTTCGAGTTTGTACATGGCTTTGGCCGCCGTCCATAGTTCGTCGTACATGGCCGGGGCGTGAGACAGCACCCGCCGGAAAGGCGTCTCGACCCAGCGGATATGGCGCTGGGCGGAAAGATCGGCGGCGGCTTGCCAGGCATCCAGGTGATCGCCGATGAAAATGCCGGCCAGATCGTTCCCGACCACCACCAGGCTGACCAGCGTCACCGGCGTCGGCAGGCAGGCGGCGGCGGCATGAATCATGTCGCGCACCGGCGTATGTTTGATGCCGATGGTGTTCAGGATGGTGATGAGCGCGCCCAGCCAGTGCGTCGTGTTAATCATCTCTGCGCCGGAAATGCCGGGGAACAGGTACTTGGCTCCGCCGCTGAAGCCGACGACTTCATGCGGGAAGGTTGGGCCGATGATGAGGATATGGTCGTATTCCAGCGCCCGCCGGTTGATGCGAACGGGTGTGTCGCCGCCGAGTGATGGATGCCAGTTTTCGCCGGCGATCTGCTGAATCTGCGCCTGTTCCAGCACGCCGATCTGAACCAGTGCGGCGGGGTCGTCCCAGGCATGGTTGAGCAGGCCGATCTGCCGGTAGGTGGTTTCGCGCTCGGCGCGGGTGATGCCGACCAGTGCGCACAGCGCGTCTGGGTCAAGCGGCGGGTGCGTGCCGAGCGCGACCATAAAATCAAGCTGCTGTGCGTCGTGCAGCAAGGCGACCACCAGCCGGAACAGCAGAGGCAGAGGGGCTGTGCGGGTGTGGTCGGGGATAAGGGCGAGAACACGGGCGCGGCCAAAACGCCCGGCCAGCCCTGTCGCCAGGGTTTGCTGAACGGTATCGGCCTCCAGCCGCGTCTTTTCCGGCGCAGTTGCCTGGGCAAAAACGGCCATTCTATACCCCTCCATAGGCGCTGAAACCACCATCCACCGGCACGACCACACCGGTCACAAACCGGCTGGCATCGCTGAGCAGCCACAGCACCGTACCCAGCAGGTCTTCTGGTTCGCCAAAACGTTTCATCGGCGTGTGGTCTAAAATCTGCTGGCCGCGCGGGGTCAGACTGCCGGTCTGTTCGTCCATCAGCAGATAGCGGTTTTGCCGCCCGATGAAAAAGCCGGGCGCGACGGCGTTAACCCGGATGGCCGGGCTGTATTCCATCGCCATGTGGACGGCCAGCCATTGGGTGAAGTTGGTCACGGCGGCTTTTGCGCCGGCATAGGCCGGCACGCGGGTGAGCGGGCGATGCGCCGCCATAGACGACAGGTTTAAAATCACGCCGCTGCCCCGTTCGGCCATGCCGCGCCCGAACACCTGGCAGGGCATGATCGTGCCGAGCATATTCAGGTCGAGAACCTCGCGCAGGGCTTGTTCGGGCAGATCAAAAAAAGGGCGTTCGGCAGACGTGGTAGCGGCGGGCTGGTTGCCGCCGGCTGCGTTGATGAGCGTATCCACCGGGCCGAATTCCTGCCGGATGAGCGCCTCGGCCTGGAGCAGCGTATCGCGTTCCAGGACATTGGCATAAAAAGCGGCGGCGCTGCCGGAGCCGCTGCCCAGACGTTTTTGCAGTGGTTCGGCCAGGTCAGGGCTGCGGTCGAGGATCGCCACGTTCGCGCCCAGGCCGACCAGCGCGCAGGCGATTTCGCCGCCCAGCACGCCGGATCCGCCGGATATGACGATTGTCCGCCCCTTGAAGTTATACAGCGCAGTCAGTTCTTCCCGGTTCATAAGATTTAGCGCAGGAAACCACCAGCTTTAGCGGGTGGATGAATGCGCTCTTGCTCCTTTCGCGGCATAATGGTCTTGGGTGAAAACACTCCCTCACGGGAGCAACGGTTACTGTACCGGTGCAACTTCCAAACCGAGCCTATGTGGTTGTGGCGGGAAGTCCGCCACGTAAAAGGCGAGACTAGCGAAGCTCTGCTGCTTGTC
>JACAES010000080.1 GCA_013388735.1 Chloroflexota bacterium
CCGCGCTCTGGCGCATCAGCCAGATGTAACCATCCTCCAGGCTCGGCTCGACCGGCTGCGCCGATGGGTACAGCGCGCCCGGCTGGCCGAGGACGCGGTACGACACGCCGTCGTGCATTTGCAGCGTGGACACCACTGCCAGGCTGCCGTTGGGCTGCTCCCCCTGCGTGGTGATCGTCCACACCTGGCCGCGCGCCTGCGTAATCAGGTCGCTCGGCGCGCCCCGGAACACCACCCGCCCCTTGTCCATCACCGCCAGATCGGAACAGCTGTGGCCGATGTCCTCCACGATATGTGTGGACAGGATGACGGTGCAGCGCCCGGCCATCTCCGACAGCAGATTCCGAAAGCGCACGCGCTCCTCCGGGTCAAGCCCGACCGTCGGCTCGTCCACGATCAGCAGCTTGGGGCTGCCCAGCAGCGCCTGGGCGATGCCGATGCGGCGTTTCATGCCGCCGGAATAGGTCTTCAGGCGCCGGTCGGCCACCTCGGTCAGCCGCACCAGTTCGACCAGCTCGCCGATCTGCCGCTTTCGTTCCCGGCTGTCCGTCACTCCCTTGAGGATTGCCATATAATCCAGAAATTCTCGCCCGCTCAGATTCGGGTAAAACCCCAATTCCTGCGGCAGATAACCCAGCAGGGCTTTGGCTTCCTGTCGGCCTCGCTGCGATGCCAGATCATGGCCGAACACCCGCACGCTGCCGGCGGTCGGGCGCAGCAGCCCGGCGATGATACGCATGAGCGTGGTTTTGCCCGCCCCGTTGGGGCCGACCAGCCCGAACATGCCGCTGCCAATTTCCAGTTCGATGCCGTTCAGGGCATGGACTTTACCCGCATAGGTTTTCGTCAGATTCGTGATTTCGATCATTTTGTTTCTCCTGTTCTGCCGCCTGTTACGAGAAGCCGCGCGTTTGGGTTCACGTGCGGTCGAAGCGCCAGCGCAGCCAGCCCCAGGCCAGCGCCCAGACCACCGCCAGTTCGGCCAGGCCGGCCAGGATGGTATCGCGCACCATCTCCGGCGGGACCATCAGCGCGGCGCTTTCCACGCTCAGGCCGGCCTCCGCCTGCACATTAAACAGATAGCGGTTGATGATCGGCATTCGCAGCGGGTTAAGAATCTGGCTGTTAAAGCTCAGGCGCAAATCCCAGTTATTGGTGATCGTTGGCAGCACGAAAATGAACAGCGCCAGCGCGCCGATGACGACCAGGATGGCCCGGCGGCGGGTGGGCTGCCCGACCGCCAGCAGCACGCCCAGGCCGCCGTTCAGTATGGCGACCGACGCCGCGCCGGCGAGCACCATCTCGACATAACTGCTCAGGTCAAACATGCCCACCCGCAGCGTCCACACCAGGGCGACGAAGGTCAGGCCGATGCCCAGACCGGCCAGCACCGCCGCCCACATGCCCACCAGCTTGCCGCCCAGGTAAACCGCCCTGGACACCGGCAGGCTGTCCAGCAGGTCGCGCACGCCGTACTGCCGGTCAAGCGGGATGGTGTCCGCCACCATCACCGGCAGGATCAACGCCAGGCCAACCCCCAGCGGCATCCAGGCCGTGAAGATGGCGTAGGCGGAAATAACCTGCCGGTAGCGGGTTTCGTCCAGGTTTTCCGGCCTTAACAGGCTGTCCCCCGCGATCAGGATGCTCGCGCCCGTCAGCACGACGAAGGCCAGTATCATCACCAGCAGCGCCCGCCGCCGCCAGTGCATCCGAAACTCGTAAGCGGCGATGCCGTGCATCTGCGCCCATGTGGTCATATCCACAGTCCTCCTCAGGTCGTAAAATCTACGAAGATTTCCCGCCGGATGCCGGACGCGCCCCGCCCATCACGCGCTCTTCATCGCGCAGCCAGCGAACGGCGGCCACCAGCAGCAGCACGCCGATGGAAAAAACGATCACCCGATTGAGGGCATAATCCGCCGTCGGCACGTCCTCCGGCTGCAAATACGGGTTGAATGCCCAGATGAACGGCTGAAGCAGCGTCAGCGGCCAGAAGGTCGGCACGCCCGGCATCAGCCCGCGCCCGAAAAGCGCGAACACAAACCACACCACCCCGGCCACCGCCGCGCCGAAGGCCGCCACCCGCGACCGCAGCGTGACATAAACCCCCACCCCGGCCAGGAAAAATGCCGGCGGCAGCCAACGCGCCAGCGCCAGCGGCACATCCAGTTCCGGCTGGAGCGCCCAGCTTATCACCACCCCGGCCAGCGCCACGCCCGCCTGCGCCGCGAACAGCGCCAGCAGCCTTTCCAGCAGCAGCCAAGAGATCGGGCGCGGGCAGGCCAGCATCACTTCCAGCGCCGGTTCGTCGTCCGGCGAAAAAATCAGCGCGGCCTGCACCGCCAGCACCAGCGGGATAACTGCTTCGACGGCGCGCAGCGGGCCGGCCACCGGCAGCCCGGTCGGTGGGGTATTATCACCGGAAACCAGCACCAGCACCCCGGCGGCGCCGGCGACCAGCCCGGCCCACCCCACCAGACGCAGGCTCGCCCGCCAGGCGATCTGTCGCGGGCGGCGCAGCACCGCGCGCCCCGCCCCGACCATCCCCCAGCCCGCCAGCCCGCCCAGCGCCACCGCCGCGCCCTGTGCCAGCGGACGAGTCTCGTCCAGCGTCATGCTGAAGTCGCGCGGGACACGGCTGATGACGAAAACCAACCCGGCCAGGACGGCCAGGTACAGCGCCCCGCTTTTGAGCGCGCCGACCGGCGGCGACAAACGCAGACTGGCTGTTTTGAAGTCCTCAGCTTTACCACTCACAATGTCTCTCCAATTCTCCGTTCGGGATCACCGGCCAGCCACAGGGCGGCCATCACCAGCAGCAGCGCCGCCGCAAACAGGAACGGGCGCGTGGCCGGGTCGGCCAGGCCGGGCAGCGATAAAATCCAGGTCAGGCCGCCCGACGCGGGCATCGAACGCACAAAAACGTGCATCCCCCAGATCGTCAGGCTGAAGACCGCCCCGGCGACGGCATCCCCCGTCACCACGCTGAGCATGAACGCCAGCGCCGACAGGAACGCCATCGGCGCCAGCCAGGACATCACCAGCGGCCACAGCAGCACGTCGGCGCGCAGCAGCGTCAGCACCACACTTCCCGCCAGACCGAGCGCCAGATCAAAGCAGAACACCAGCGTCAGCCGCGCCAGCAGCAGCAAACGCACCGAGGCCGGCGTCGAGTCCGTCAGTTCTAACACCTGCTCCATATCAGAATCGTAGAGCAGCGCCATGCCGACCGCCGCCACCACCGGCGCGAGCAGCGCCAGTGGCGTGGCCGGGTTAACCCCGCCGACGCCCAGCGTCACCACTACGCCCAGCGCCATCACCAGCGCCGAGGCCAGCCAGATTTCGCGGCGGATAATCCGCGCTTCGGCGCGCAGCACCAGCAGCAGCCACCCCTGTCCAGGATGACGGCGCGCCGGCTGCGGCAGCTCCGGCAGCAGGCTTTCGATCAGGCGCGCGGTTGTTTCCGGCGCGGGCGTCGGCGCATCCCACTGCCGGATGAACCGCACCGTTTCCAGCAGTGCCTCGGTTTCTTCCGGTGTATCCGCGTCTTCGGCCAGCAGCGCCCGCAGACGGCGGTTTTCGGCATCTTCCCGGTAAGGCTGTCGCTCATCGGCCATCATTCCCGCTCCAGTACCAGTTCCCGCAGCCGGCTTATCCCCAGGCTCAGGCGCGATTTCACCGTCCCTACCGGAATCGTCAGCGCCTCGGCGATTTCCGCCAGCGAGAGTTCCTGGTAGTACCGCAGCACAACCGCCTCGCGTTGGTGGGCAGGCAGGCTCATCAGCGCCAGGGCGATCTGTTGCGTCTGCATATCAAAAATCAGGCGTTCCTCTGGTGCGTCGCTTTCGCCCGGCGGCGGGTCGTCCGGCATCGAAATCGTGTGCCGTTGGTCGGCCTGTTTGTAGTAGTCCCGCGCCAGGTTGGTGGCGATGCTGTACAGCCAGGGTTTAAACGGGCGCGGATACTGGTAGCGCCCGATGCCGCGCAGCACCCGCACGAACGTTTCCTGCGCCAGGTCTTCCGCCAGCGGACGGTCGCCGCCCGTCATGCGGTATAAATAGCCCAGCAGCGGGCTGTGATGCCGTTCGACCAGTTCAACCAGATCATCCCGGCGGCCCTGCTGCAAGCCTTTCGCCAGGTCTTCATCCCGTCGCAAGCGCGCTTCTCCGGCTGTTTCCCTCGCACAGTCCCTATTACGAGGCCGGCGGCAAAAGGTTCACGCCGCCCGGCAATCTGCGTTATAATCGTTTGCACTTTTTTGACGCGGCCAACCTCATCATAAAGGATCGTCATGGTTCAGGACAAACAACCCATTACGGCGGACGACCTCTGCCAGATTACGACTGTCGAAGACCCGCGTATCAGCCCAGACGGGCGCTGGATTGCCTACGTGCAGACGACGGTTGACCGTCTGGACAACGGCTACAAACGCAATATCTGGCTGGTTTCGACTGCCGGCGGAAAACCCATTCAGATCACCCGCAGCGGAAAAGACACCCAGCCGCGCTGGAGCCCTGACGGCAAAACGCTGGCGTTTACTTCTGGCCGCAACGACAAACCGCAGATTTACCTGCTGCCGGTCAGCGAACCGGGCGGCGAACCCCGTCCGCTCACCCATATGCTGAACGGCGCGTACAGCCCGGCCTGGTCGCCGGACGGCCAGCAGATCGCGTTTTTGAGCGCCGCCAATGCCGGCGAGCGTGAACGCGAAGATCGCGGCGAGGAAGAGCCGAAGCCGGCTGATCGTCTGGAAAGCAGGCATCGCAAAGAGCGCAGGGAATACGACGAAATACAGCGATGGGACCCGCGCATCGTGCGGCGCATCCCCTACCGCACCGGCACGGCCTACCTGGATGACCGCTTCGCGCAGGTGTACGTCGAGTCTATCGAAAACGGCGAAAATAAGCCGCGCCGCCTGACGAACACAGACGCCGATCACAGCCAGCCGCAGTGGTCGCCGGACGGCCAGTATGTCTACACGTCCCGCACCGACGACCCCGAACGCGGCGAACCCTGGCGCTGGAGTACGCTCTATCGTATTCGCGTCAGTGATGGCGCGCACGAAGAACTGACGGCCAGCGATTATGCCAGCCATACCCCCCTGCCTTCGCCCGATGGCCGCTGGGTGGCCTACGTGCGTTACCCGCGCGAACGCATCAGCGAACGGATCACGCGGCTGGCAGTTCTGCCGGTGGGCGGCGGTGAGCCGCGCGACCTGACGCTGACCTTCGACCGTTCGGCTGCCGACTTTCGCTGGCTGCCGGACAGCAGCGGCCTGATCTTTTCGGCGCTCAGTATGGGCAGCGTCGAAATCTACCGGCTGACGCTGGCGGACGGGGTGATCGAAAAAGTTATCACCGGTGATCTGCACGCCGACGGCCTGGACATAGCCGCAAATGGCGGCATCGCCTTCACCGCCAGCACGCCCGCGAACCCGTCCGAATTGTACTGGCAGGCCGCCGGCACAGCCTCGTTCGAGCCGATGACGGCGGCTAACCAGAAGTTTCTGGAGCGCGTGATCGTCCAGGAAGCCCACGAACTGCGCTGGATTTCCCCTGCCGGCGTCGAAATCCAGGGCTGGTACATGCTGCCGGTCGGCTATGAGGCCGGTAAAACCTATCCGCTGGCCTTTAACATTCACGGCGGCCCGCATGTCATGTGGGGGCCGAGCATGAAGTCCATGTGGCACGAATGGCAGTTCCATGCCGCGCGCGGTTACGTGGTATTTTACGCCAACCCGCGCGGCGCAGAAGGTTATGGCGAGGCGTTCCAGATGGCGCTGCACGCCGCCTGGGGCGATGTAGCCTCCGAAGACCTGATGGCCGGCCTGGATGTGCTGTTAGAGAAGGGTTTCGTTGACCCGGCGCGGATGGCGATCACCGGCGGCTCGTATGGCGGTTATATGGTGGCCTGGATCGTCGGCCATACCGACCGCTTCCGGGCCGCAGTCGCCCAGCGCGGCGTTTATAACCTGCTCAGTTTCACCGGCACGACCGACATCTTTAGCTTTATCGGCACCGAATACGGCATGGAGATGTGGGACGACCCGATGTTTCTGTGGCAGCAGTCCCCACTGGCGCACGCCCACAAAATCAAAACCCCGCTGCTGCTGCTGCACAGCGAGAACGATTTTCGCGTGCCGATTTCAGAAGGCGAGCAGCTTTTTGCGTATGTGCATCGCAGCGGCGGCACGGTCGAACTGGTGCGCTTCCCGCGTGAAGGGCATGAACTGTCGCGGTCGGGGGAACCCGAACATCGCATCAGCCGGTTGGAACATATGGTCAACTGGTTCGACCGGTATACGGGTGGCGAGCAGTCCTAATGCAAACTCAGCATATCAGGCTTGAATGCTGCCTGTAAATTACAACTCCACAAGAGGCCCGATCAGGTATTCAGGGTTATCACGGATTGTGATTTAAACTTGCAACTGACAACCTGTAACTGACAACTGCACTAGCGAGGTTTCACGCGCCCCACAGGGGCGGCAGGACGGCCATAAACGCGGCCAGGGCGCGCAGATCATCTTCCCAGGCGGACTCGGCGGGCAGCACGACGTATACGCGCAGGTTCCGCTCGCGCACCTGTTCCGCCAGTTGATCGTCCGGCGTACCGGTCGCGCCGTCGGTCAGCAGCAGCACTTTACGCACCGCCGGCTCGACGGCCATCGCGTGTTCCAGCACGCAGTTAATGTCGGTGCCGCCGGTGGTTTGCAGTCGTCCCTGCCGCAGTTGGGCGAACGGCAGCGGCTCGACGAACGTGGAAAACTGAAAAACGTCCACCTGCCCCCTGGCGACATAGGGTAAAACCAGCCCCAGAACGTGCGGCAGCACTTCGGCCATCGAGCCGGACACGTCCAGGTAAATATGCGCCTTGCTTGGTTTTTCGGGAACACGCGCGCGCACCATCCCAGCCTGATTCCAGAGTGTCCCCGGCAGCCCCAAACGCTGCCCGGCCGACGCCAGACGGTCGCGGGGATTCGGCAGTACGCCCGTCCCGGTGATGCTGCTGACAGGCACGCGCGCGCGGCGGCGCTGTCCCCCGGCGCGCGGCCCTAAACAACGCAGCAAAATCTGCGAAAACGCGCGACGGGCGCGTTCGGTTGCCACCGCCACATCTTCCGGCTGTTCGTAACGCGCCCCGCCCGGCCCGCGCTGTCCCAACTGGGATGGCATTCGGCTGGCGATTCGGCGCAGCAGATCGCCCAACAACGGGTCGGCCAGGGCTTTACCTTCCGCATTCAGGTTATCATGATCGCCCAGCAAAAACGGTTCGCCTGCCGGCGATACCCAGCCATTTTCCTCGGCATACCGGCGCAGCAGTTGGAGAATTTCGTCGTAAAAAGGCATGGGAACGGCTTTTGCGCCGGGCGGCGGATACAGCCGTTCCATGATCTGCCGCGTCCCCGCCGGGCCGGCTTCCGGGTAAACGGGGTTGGACGGCCAGCCTTCCGGCGGGCGCAGCAGCAGATGCGGAAACTGATCGGGCGGATTCAACGCCTCGAAGAATCCGCGATATTCCGGTTTATTATACTGCCGCGACAGCCCGGCATTGATGATCGCGTCGAAAGCGACATTATGCGCGGGCGTCATGCGCGGCTGCAAGCGCGTATGCGCCAGGATGATATGCCAGAGTTCGTGCATCACCAGCAGAAAAAGATGTTCGTCACGCTGGCAGTGCCGGGCGGCAAAGTCGGGGTTAATCAGCAGATGAGGGCGGTGAACACACTCGACCGCTGCGGTTGGCACGGCGGCGCTGACTTTTATACCCGCCAACCGGCACAGCGTTTCCATTTCAATAGTGGCGGCAGGCACGCAGCCCACCAGCCGGGCAGCCAGCTTCGCGCTCTCATCCACAGCCTGCATGGGTCGGTTTCCCCCCATGAGTCTCATTTCGACAACGGCTCTTCGATGCAGCCGGTGGCGCGCGCCAGCACAACCAGACGCGGGTCATCGGTCAGCAGCGATTGGTTAAGATACTGGCTTTCCAGGCCAAGCGGCGCGCGGCTTAACAGAATGTTCGACCGCGTGCGCGCCAGCACGTTGATTACCAGCCGCATGTCGAGCGCCCGCAGCAAAACCGGCGCTGCCGGTTTATCGTCTTCGTACTCCTCATCGTCGGTATCATCCCCTGTCGTCACTCGCCCCACCATAACCTGAGGCAGCTCTTTACGCCAGGGGTACAGAAGTACCGCTCCACGCAGTTGATATTCCTGCCAAGCCGCTTCCACCAGGGCTTCCAACTCGTTCATATGGGCGCCGCCGGCCTCAATCGCCTTAATGGCCGCTTCGGTATCGGCCAGTTTTACATCCAGCGGCCTGCCCAGAAGCCGGTGCAGCGGGTCGCCCAGCCCGTTCAGATCAAAACGCACAATGCAGTTCATCACCGGCATGATGCGCCAGTGGGTTTTACTCGCGCCAAAACGAGGCAGCCCGCCTAATCGCTGTCCCGCCGGCGGCGCGGGCGCAGGGCTGTTAGCCGGGCGCGGCGGGCCGCCACTCCCCGGTCGCTGCGCTGCCGGGGCGAACGGGCTGGGGCGTGCCGGGCCGGGTGCGTTTTGCTGCTGGCTCATGATTGATTCACCTCACGAATACCGAACATCTCCAGGTCAGAGGCAAAACGATCTAACGCCTCTCGCCAGTTTTCGCGCCGCCACAATTCGGGAAAACCGCATAACACGTAGTTCCGCGCCAGCCGGGACAGAAAACTGTTCATGCCGTCGTCCGGCATCAGCAGCCAGTCCTTGATCTCCTGCCAGATCGTCACATCCGAACCGGGGCGAATCACGCCGAACATCGGGCGCGGCTCCAGCACGCGCGCCGCCAACTGCGCCAGCGGCTCCCAGGCGGCGGACGTTAATTCGCGCCGGTCACGAAAAGCCAGAAAAATCGCCGTCCCCAGGCCGATGCGCCGCGCCTCCGAGGCTTCTGCGCCCAGGGCTTGCGTAATCAGCCGCGAGATGTCCAGGTCATTGAAGTCCAGCCTGTCAGCCATGACCACCCGGCGCGGCAGATCGCGTTCTTCCAGGATTTGCCGCCATACATCATCATCCATCAGCGAGGCGATCTCCCACGCCTGCCGGTGTACCGCCGCCACCGTCGCATCCGACGGCGGCACTTCCGCCGCGTTTTGCGGCAGACCAAACGCCAGCGCGATTTCGGCACTGTCGTCCAGGCTGGCATCCTCGCCTTCCAGCACCAGCCGGGCGGCATGAACGGCAATCGCCGAACGCGCCAGCATCCGGGCGCGCCGGGGGCTTTGCGCCAGCTGTGCTTTGTCCAGCAGATCCATCACCACCAGCATGTAGTCCGACACCCAGGCGTCCAGTTCCACTTCCAGCGCCGAAATGCGCGCCGCGCAGGCCGCCACCAGTTCCGGCAAACCGGACAGCGCATCGTCCGCTGGCGGGTGTTCCACGCTGTCCTGATACGAGACAATCCGCCGGCGGTCATCCTTGGAAAGCTGCCGCCAGTCCGGGACGGCGACCACAAACGGGAAACGGTCGGCCAGCGCCGGATCAAGCGGCTCAGAGCCGAGGTAATAATTCATCGGTTGATTGGTATTGTTCGGCAGGGGTTCGTCCGGGGCCGGCGGGTTCATCGCCGCCCAGCGATGGCGCAGCCTGGTCAACTGGATGCCCGCCACCCGCCGCTCGTGAATGACCGGAAACATTTTGTTCTGCAAGTCGGGGCGGCAGCGGGAAATCTCATCAAAAAACACAAACTCGGCGTCCCAGATCGAGCCGGGCGTGGTGATAAACCGGAGGCTGTTATTGTCTTCCTCCGGTACCGGAATGCCGACTAGATCATCGTAATTCAACAGCGAGGCATTGTAATGCCGCAGAGAAAGGCCCAGCGCGCCGGCGATTCGCTCGATCAGCAGCGATTTGGCCGTGCCGTGCGGCCCGACCAGCAGCAGCGGCGACTCCGTCGCCAGCGAGGCCAATAAGACCGGATCGAGGTGATTCCACCCATGAATGGCGAGTGATCCGGTGATGCTGATGCGGGCTGCTTGATTCTGGTTAATCACATCTGACACTCCCTGCACAGCCGATCTTAGCGCTTACCATAACATAGGCGGTTTCAAAATACTACCCCAGTAAATGGGGGCGTAGACTGGTCATAAACCCGCCGCTTACCCGCGCCGGAATCTGTTATACTTAGGAACGTTAACAATTATTTCACCATCATCAGATGAGGAGCAAACATGGCATCTATTCTGGAACAGGCCCGCAGCCTGCAAGATACCCTGGTCGCCTGGCGGCGCGACATTCACATGCACCCGGAAATCAGTTTTCAGGAATACCGCACCGCCCGACTGGTGGCCGAGGCGCTGCGCGACATGGGCATCGAGGCCGAAACCGGAGTCGGCAAAACCGGCGTGGTCGGACGGTTAGGCGAAGGCAAACCCATCATCGGCATCCGGGCAGATATGGACGCGCTGCCGATTCATGAAGCCAACGATGTCCCCTATCGTTCGCAGACGCCCGGCGCGATGCACGCCTGCGGCCACGATGCCCATACAGCCATACTGCTGGGCGTGGCGCGGCTGCTGCGGGATATGGAAGATCGCCCGGCGGGTGAAATTCGACTGCTGTTCCAGCCCAGTGAAGAAGATGAGGATGCCGAAGGCAAAAGCGGCGCGACCCGCATGATCGAGGATGGCGCGCTGGAAGGGCTGGACGCGGTCATCGCCCTGCATATCGCCAGCGGCATCCCGGCGGGCAAAATCCGCACTGGCGGCGGTTATGCCTCGGCGGCGGTGGATTCGTTCGAGGCGACCATCACCGGCGAGGGTTGTCATGGTGCGTATCCTCAGTATGGCACCGACCCGATTTACATCCTGGCGCAGGTCGTTAATGCCATTCACGGCATCCGAGCGCGGCGCATCAGCCCGGTGCGCGCGGCGGTTATCTCCATTGGCTCGGTTCATGGCGGCGACGCCAATAACGTCATCCCCGACAGCGTAAAACTCAACGGCACGATTCGCAGCTTTGACGAGGAAACCCGCCAGAAACTCTGGGACGAGCTTGATCGGGCGATGGGTGTGGCGCGCGCGCTGGGCGGCGATTACACGCTGTCCATCCGCCGGGGTTATCCAGCCATGTATAACGACCCCGCCGTGTCCGATCTGGTCGAACAGGTCACGATTGACCTGATCGGGGAAGAACACCTTTACAGCGAGGAAACCGGCATGGGCGCGGAGGACTTCAGCTACATGACCGCCCTGGCGCCGGGCGCGATGTTCAACCTGGGCGCGAAACTCGACTCGGTCAACCGCCCACACCACAGCCCGATTTTTGACATTGACGAATCGGTGCTGCACATCGGCGCAGCGATGCTGGCCGAAACGGCCCGCCGCCTCCTCATCCAGAAAGCCTGAGCCGACCATCCGGGGGTGAACGTCCGGTTCGCCCCCTCTACAGACTTATTCCGAAAAACGACTATTGAGGAGCGTTGTTATGTTTACACTGGGTGGAGAACTGGTCGCGCGGTCGCTGGCCGCGCAGGGTGTTCAAACCATCTATACGCTGTGCGGCGGCCATGTCATGCCCATTTACGACGGCTGCCTGAACAACAACATTAAAGTGATTGACTTCCGCCACGAACAGGCTGCCGCCCACGCCGCCGACGCCCACGCCCGCCTGACCCACAACATCGGCGCGGCGGTGGTCACAGCCGGCCCCGGCGTGACCGACGCGGTGACGGCGGTCGCCAACGCTTACCAGGCCCGCAGTCCCTTGATTTTGATCGGCGGCGCTGCCCCGCTGCGGACGAAAGGCATGGGCGCGCTTCAGGAAATGCTGCAGGTCGGCATGTTCCAGGACTTCACCAAAGCCAGTTTCACCATCACCGATACCGGACAGATTCCCGAACAGATGGCGATGGCCTTTGAAACAGCCTTAAGCGGGCGGCCCGGCCCGGTTTTCATCGAACTGCCGTTTGATGTGCTGTTCAACGCCATCGAGCCGCCGCCCATCCCGCCGCGCGTGGCCGTCCGGCCTGTCGAACCCGAACCCGGCGCGGTGGCGCGTTTGTTTGAAATCCTGCGGGCGGCGCAAAAGCCGGTTCTGATCGCCGGGACTCAGGTTTATTGGGACAAAGCCGGCAAGGCGCTGCGTGACCTGGCCGAACAGACCGCCATGCCGGTTTTCACCAACGGCGCGGGGCGCGGCACGCTGCCGATGACCCACCCCAACTGCTTCAAATCGGCGCGCGGCAAGGCGCTGCGCGAAGCCGACGCCGTGATCCTGCTTGGCACGCCGCTCGACTTCCGGCTGAAGTACGGGCAGGAGGATTGGAATCCGAACGCCCGGCTCATCCAGATCGAAAACGACGCCGCCGAACTCAATCACAACCGCCAGGCCGATGTGGCGCTGGTAGCCGACGCGCGGCTGGTGCTGGAAGCCCTGGCCGAAGGTTTACAGGGCGTGCGCTGGGATAACTGGCTGCGCGACCTGCGCGAGATCGAAAACCGCAAAAACGCCGAACTGGAAAAATGGAAACAGCTCAACGACATGCCGATCAATCACTTTCGTTTCGGCGCGGCCATCAACGATTTTCTGGACGACCATACCATCCTCATCGGCGATGGCGGTGACATCGTAAGCGCCTGCGCCAAAGTCATTGATGTGACACTGCCCGGCCAGTGGCTCGACCCCGGCCCGCTGGGCTGCCTGGGCGTTGGCGTGCCGTTTGCCATTGCCGCCCAACACCTGTTCCCTGATAAAAAAGTGCTGATTATCAGCGG
Source organism: Chloroflexota bacterium (assembly GCA_013388735.1). Lineage (GTDB taxonomy): Bacteria > Chloroflexota > Anaerolineae > Aggregatilineales > Phototrophicaceae > CFX2. The sequence goes on from JACAES010000080.1 coordinate 12,748, forward strand.
CGACGGCTCATTCGGACTCAACGGTTTCGAGTTCGATACGGCGGTGCGTTTCGGCCTGCCGGTGGTCGCCATCGTCGGCAACGACGCCGGCTGGGGACAGATACGCACGCCGCAGATACAGATGGTCGGCGAAGAACGCGCTGTCGCCACCGGGCTGGCCCCCACGCGCTACGACCGCATCGTGGAAGCGATGGGCGGTTACGGCGAACTGGTGGAGAACCCCGACGCGCTTGTACCGGCCTTACAGCGCGCATTTGCCAGCGGCAAGCCGGCCTGCATCAATGTAACGATTGACCCGCGCGGCATGGCGAAAACCGGCGCAAGCACGCCGTATATTGTATGACATTCGCGGGGACACGCCGTCGTGACGTGTCCCTATTTTTTCCCGCACGTGTTCGCCGATGATATTCTCCATCATGGCCTTGGTGACGTGGTTAAAAAACCGCGTCCGCCGGGTAAATGACGATGTTCGGCGCTGTTTAAAACGCCGCCGTCAGGCCGTCCTTACGCGGGTCGCTGCCGCCGAATAACACGCCGCTTTCGGCGTCGCGCCGGATGATCTGCCCGTCGCCAAAAACACCGCGCGCCCGCCCGGATACCGGGCGCACGGTATGGCCGAGTTCGGCCAGCCGCGCCATCGCCGCCACCGGGAAACCTTCTTCCAGCGCCAGCACGCTGCTGCCCGTCCCATCCAACAGGCACCAGCGCGGGCGGTTCAGCGCCTCCTGCGGATTAAGGTCATCGTCCAGCATGGCGCTCATCACCTGGAAATGCCCCTGTGGCTGCATGAAACCGCCCATCACGCCAAAGCTGGCCCACAGTTCGCCGTCTTTAAGCGCCATGCCGGGGATGATGGTATGGTATGGGCGTTTGCCCCCCGCCAGCACGTTCGGGTGGCCGGGTTCAAGCGAAAAACACGCGCCGCGATTTTGCAGGAATACGCCTGTCCCCTTCGCCACGATGCCCGTGCCGAACCCCATGTACAGGCTGTTGATGAACGAGCAGGCGTTACCCTGGCCGTCCACCACGCTCAGGTAAACCGTGTCCGACCCGCCCAGCGGCAGGCCGTAGGACGGCGGCTGCATAGCCCGGTCCGCCGAAACGAGGGCGCGCCGCTGCGCCGCATAGGCCGGACTCAGCAGCGCATCGACCGGCGCGGGGTCGGTGTGCAGGTCGGCGATGTAGCGGCGCGCATCGGCGAAGGCCAGCCGCATCGCTTCCACCATCAGGTGCAGACGTTCCGGCGAATCCCAGGGCTGCACGCTCAAATCCCAACCCGCCGCGATATTCATGGCTTGCAAAGCCGCCAATCCCTGCCCGTTCGGGGGATGTTCGTAAACCACGATGCCGCGATAGCTGACCGAAATCGGCTCACCCCAGGTTGAAGTATGGTTTTTCAGGTCATCATGGGTCATCACGCCGCCAAGCTGCTGCAAGGTGGCAACGATGGCATCGGCGACCGGCCCGGTGTAAAAGGCTTCCGGCCCACCTTCGGCCACGGCTTGCAGCGTCTTCGCCAGCCCTGGCAGTTTTACGATCTGCCCGACCTGCGGCGCGCGTCCGCCGGGCAGGTATTCCTCGGCATTGGGCGCATTACGCAAAAAACTCTCGGCGGCCTGCCAGCCTGCGCCAAAAACCGGATGAACCGGGTACCCTTCGCGGGCGTGATAGATCGCCTCGGCCAGAACGTCTTTGAGCGTCATCGTGCCGTGACGCTGAAGCAGATCATGCCAGCCTGCCGCCGCGCCCGGCACGGTGACGGCGTGGGCGCTGCGCTCCGGCACGTCGCTAAGCCCGCGCAGATGCTCCAACGTGATCGCGGCGGGCGCGCGTCCGCTGCCATTAAGCGCCGTGACCTGCCGGGTTTTCGCGTCAAAAAACAGGGCAAAGCAGTCCCCACCGATTCCGGTGGAAGCCGGTTCGGTGACGTTTAACATGGCGGCGGTGGCGATGGCTGCGTCGGCGGCATTCCCCCCCTGCCGCAGAATATTCAGCCCCACCTGTGCCGCCAGGGGATTGCTGGCCGCCACCATGCCGCGCCGGGCGACCACCATCGAACGGCGCGACTGAAAATCAAAAGACATCGGTTTCACAATCGGTTCATCCTGTGAGTAAGATTGATCGTCCGGGAAGTATAACACCGGATTGAAAACCGGCGCAGCACGGCAAAAGCCCTCTTTGTAGTATCTCATACAGAAAAAATGAGATGGAGAGTCTTAAGCCTTCTCCCCGAATTCGGGGAGGTTTGGAGGTGGGGTCAAAAAGGGACGAAAATCGAACCGCGCCCGTTCATCGACTTTGCGGCTTTGCGGCGCAGCGTTGAAGCGCACCCGGTCAGTTTTCGCCCAGGTACACGCGCTTGACCATCTCATTGTTCATCAGGTTGGCGGATGTATCCTGCAAGACCAGGCTGCCGCTTTGCAGCACGTAGCCGCGCCGGGCGACTTCCAGCGCCATCAGCGCATTCTGCTCAACCAGCAGGATCGTCGTCCCCTGGGCATTGATCCGTTTGACGATCTCAAAAATGCCTTCTACCAGCACCGGCGCCAGCCCCATCGAAGGTTCGTCCAGCAGCAGAATGCGCGGCTCGGCCATCAGTGCGCGGGCAATCGCCAGCATTTGCTGTTCGCCGCCAGACAGCGTGCCGCCCTTCTGCTGGAAACGCTCCCTAAGACGCGGGAACAACTGGAACATTTCCTCCATACGGCGGTTGATCTCGGCGCGGCTGGTGACGTTCCACGCGCCGATTTCCAGGTTTTCCTGCACAGTCAGCAGCGGGAAGATACGGCGTCCTTCCGGGACATGCCCCACGCCCAGGGCGGTAATCTCGTGTGGCTTCATGCTGGTAATGTCCTGGCCGTCCAGGCGAATACTGCCCTGCTTGGAGCGCACCATACCGCTGATGGAACGCAGCGAAGTGCTTTTCCCCGCCCCGTTCGAGCCAACCAGCGTGACGATTTCGCCCTCTTCGACGTAGATGTTAACCCCTTTGAGCGCGTGAATGTGGCCGTAAAAAGTATGAACGTTTTGCAGTTCGAGTAGTGGCGGCATTTAATTCACCTCAGCGCTCATATCAGGTTCCGTTGTGCCGGCGGCGCGGCGGCCCAGATAGGCTTCCACCACGCGCGGATTGCTGCGGATTTCGGCGGGCGTGCCTTCGGCGATCTTCTGGCCGTAGTCCAGCACCGAGATATACTCGCTGATGCCCATCACCACGCGCATGTCGTGTTCGATGAGTACCACCGTCACGCCCAATTCGTCGCGCACCCGGCGGAACAGCGCCATCGCCTCGACCGTTTCCTGCGGGTTCATACCCGCCGTCGGCTCATCCAACAAAATCAGCTTGGGGTCGCTCGCCAGCGCGCGCGCAATCTCGATGCGGCGCTGGTCGCCGTAGGGCAGATTGCGGCTAACCTCGTCGCCCTTTCCACCCAGGCCGACGAAACGCAGCAGATCGCTGGCTTTTTGTTTGACGTGGACTTCCTGTCTGTTAAACCCGGCAGTACGGGTCAGCGTGTTAAAGAGCGAAATATTAAGCCGCGAGTGCATTCCAACCATCACGTTCTCTAACACGGTCATGCCATGAAACAGTCGGATGCTTTGAAACGTGCGCGACATCCCGGCGGCGTTCACCTGGTCGGGACGTAACCCCACCAGCGAATGCCCATCAAACACCATCGTTCCTGTATCCGGCTTGTAGATACCGGTCAGCAGGTTAAACAGCGTGGTTTTGCCGGCGCCGTTCGGCCCGATGATCGCGGTAATACTTCTGGGTTCAACACCAATCGTCACATCGCTGACTGCTGTCAGGCCGCCGAATTTTTTTGTCAGATTACGCACATCCAGTAACGGAGCCACTCGAACCTCCTAAGCCTGCTCGGCGTCGGGGCGCGCCGTAACCGTTGGCTGGTCGTTCAGAACATCCGCCGCCGGGGACGCACCTTCCCCCAGGATCGCTTCTTCTTCCTTTTTCTGCGCCAGTTCCATGCGGCGGCGCGGCTCTGGCAGCAGCCCCGCCGGGCGGAAGATCATCATCAATATCAGCAGCAGGCCAAAAATAAGCCGCTCATATTTAGCCGGTTCAAGCTGGCTCGGCCAATTCTGGATGCGAAAATTGATGATCGGCACGATGAAATCAACATTGCGGAGCGCGTTAATCTGAAGCGACAGATTCTTCAGCACCAGCAGGTTCAGCAGGGTTACGATCACCGCGCCCAGCAGCGCGCCACGAATACCGCCCATGCCGCCGACGATCACCATCGCCAGGATGCTGATAGACTGGATGAGGCTGAAACTCTCCGGGCTGACGAAGGTCTGTTTCGCGCCGTAGATCACACCAATGGCTCCGGCAAACGACGCGCCCATCGCAAACGCCATCAGCTTCATGCGAACCAGCGGCACACCCATCGCAATCGCTGCCACTTCATCTTCACGGATGGCCGTCCAGGCGCGCCCGATGGGCGAATTATCCAGCCGGCGCGCAACCATAATGATGATGGCAACGATGCCGATGGCGATGAAATAAAACAGAAGCTGCTGGGATAACGGTTCGACATTTGTGATGGACAAGCCGAGCATTCGTTCGGCGGTCAGCACCCCGTCGCGCATGAAGAACGGTATCGGCGGACGACCGACATCGAACAAACCCTGCGAGCCGTTAGTGAAGTTGATGGGCTGGTCGAGGTTGTTCGCAATCACGCGGATCATCTCACCAAAACCAAGCGTGACGATAGCCAGATAGTCGCCGCGCAGGCGCAGCACCGGCAAACCGAGCAGGATGCCGACGATGGCTGCGACGATAATGCCAAAGATGATGAAGATATAAAAAGCCGTCTCCGGAACCAGCCAGCCGTTGATGTTAAACACCGTCGGCGCGCCGGAGGTGAACATCGCCCACATATAAGCGCCTACCGCAAAAAAGGCGATGTACCCCAGATCAAGCAGGCCGGCGAACCCGACCACGATATTCAGCCCCAGCGCCAGCCCGGCAAAGATACAGATCTGAATCACCAGCTCCAGATAGGAGGTGTCGCGCATACCCAGGTATGGTATGGCGACAAACAGCAGCACGACCACCAGTACGCCTTTGAACCAGCCTTGCACCGGCGCGGCCAGCACGAAAAATGGCGAAAGAATCAGCGTCGGGAAAAGCAGCGTGCTGTAGAAGGGAAACCACAGATTGCCGCGATCCAGCGAACTTAAAATCACGACCGCCGCCACAATGTAAAAGATGAGCATGGCGCCGGCGACCACCGGTCGCTTAAGGGTGGCGCGAACCGTCGTCCAGGGAGTCTGTCGCACAGAATTTGCCGCCATGTGCCTTACACCTTCTCGTCCACGCGCTCACCCAGCAGGCCGCTGGGGCGGAAGATCAGAATCAGAATCAGCACCGAAAACGCAAATACATCGGTGTAACGCTGTCCCAGTACCGGGAAATAAACCAACAGGCCGTTCAGGAACGACTCAATCAGCCCCAGTGTCAGGCCGCCCAGCAGCGCCCCGGTGATGTTGCCAATCCCCCCTAGAACTGCCGCCGTAAAGGCTTTAATGCCGGGGATGAAACCCACGAAGGGTGTCACCGTACCGACGTTCATCCCGAACAGCGCGCCCGCCGCGCCGCCGAACGCCCCGCCCACGAAAAACGTCAGCGAGATCATCCGGTTGACGTTGATACCCATTAAGCCGGCGGTCGCCATATCCTGGGAAACAGCGCGAATGCCCCGCCCCAGTTTAGTGCCATTCACAAAGTAGTTCAGCGCGATCAGCGTCACCACCGCTCCCAGCACCACAATAAACTGTGTGGGGCGGATATTGACTGTCGCTTCGCCAATCGCCAGTTTAACCGGATTGCGAATCCATTCCAGGTTATTTAACGGATAAGTCAGGTTAAAATCGTTGCGGGTGATAGCCTGGAACGCCCGCACCACGTCAATCATAAAAAATGACACGCCGATTGCGGAAATCAGCGGCACCAGACGTGGCGCGCCGCGCAGTGGGCGATACGCCACCCGTTCGATCAGCACCGCCAGCAGGCCACTCGCCAGCATGGCTGCCAGCACCACAAACGCCACCAGCAGCACCGGACTCCAACCCGGTAAATTTCCACCTTCGGCCAGGCGCTGCATCACTTCAAAGCCGACCACCGAGCCAAACATAAAAATTTCGCTGTGCGCGAAGTTGATGAACTTCAGAACGCCATACACCAGGGTGTACCCCAGCGCGATCATGGCATAAACGAAGCCAATCGTGATGCCGCTGACAATCATGCCCGGCAGTTGGCGATTAACCTGCGTCATTAAGGAGATATTGGGGCGTGGTTCTGGAAACAGAAGCGCCAGCAGGTAGGATAAGAGGGTCAGAACAAGAGCAGCGCCGACAATGAAAACCAGCATTTGCCCGATTGGAAACAGGATAAAACGGTAGACCCACCCCAAAACCGAGCGAGCCGATACCGAACCCAGAGAGGAGCGCCCGGCGTCCAACATAAAACCACTCCATGCCGTATATGTGCCTGAAAAAAGGGCGGCGGGCTACCACCCCCTGCATAGCGCCGCCGCCATATACCTCTTGCCAGTCGAACCTACGAGCTGGGTGTGGCCTCAGCTGCCGCTGCCAGCGGCGAGGGGGCCTGGAAATCGGCCAGCACAGCGTTATTGCTCCATTCAGCCGGATCGCTCGACCCAACCTGGAGGATAACGTAGGTCGCCAGTTCAGGGTCGCCGTTATCGTCGAAGGTGTACGTTCCCGTCATGCCTTCGTAGTTCTCGGTGGCGCGCACCGCAGCCGCAACCGCTTCACGGGTCAGTTCTTCGCCCGATTCAAGAACCGACTGGATGGCGGCCAGCACGATACCGGTCGAGTCGTAGGCCTGCGCCGCAAACGGCTGAGGCGGTTCACCAAACTTGGCGGTGTAGTCTTCGATGAACTGAGCCGCCGCCGGGTAGAAGGTCGGAGGAGCAGCCACGGTGGTGTAGTAGGTGTTCACGCCCGCATCGCCGGCCAGTTCCGCAAACTCCGAGGAGTCGAAACCATCCGGCCCCATGTACAGGCCTTCATAACCGGCGGCGCGCGCCTGGTTGATGAAGATGCCCGTCTGCGAGTAGATGCCGCCGAAATAAATCAGGTCGGGGTCCAGCGCCAGAATCGGCTGGATAACGCCTTCGAAGTTGGCTGTTTCGGTTGTGCCTTCAAAGCCCAGCACCGTCAGACCTTCTTCTGCCGCAGCCTTCTGGAAAAAGTCCGCCACCCCCTGCCCGTAAGCAGTGGTGTCGTGCAGCACATAAACCGACTCCACGCCTTCCAGCGATGCGGCGAAGGCCGCGCCCGCTGCGCCCTGGGTGTCGTCACGCCCGCAGATGCGGTTCACGACCGGCAGGCCGCGATCGGTGATGGCGATGTTGGTGTTGGCCGGGGATACCATCACGAGGTTGTTGTCGTTATATACTTCCGACGAGGGGATCGCCACGCCGCTGTTCAGGTGGCCGATGACCGCCATAATGGCCGCATCGTTCACCAGCAGATTGGCATTCGCTACGCCAACGTCCGGGGTCGCCTGGTCGTCAAACGGGACAAATTCGACCGAATAGCCCATTTCCGTCAGCGGGCCGGAAAGCTGCTCGATAGCCAGCTCAACGGCGTTACGAATGGACGTACCCAGAACGGACTGCGGGCCAGAAAGCGGACTCTGGCTGGCAATCTTGATGACCTGGGCATCTTGAGCGCCCACCAGCGGCACGCTCAACGCCAGCACGACTACGAAAAGAAAAAATACACTGCGTTTAAACTGCATATCTCCCTCCTATGCAAACCCAACCATATTAAGTAGACCGTTGGAAATCTTACAATCCCTTGTGAAAAAGTTCACTGTAGCAACTGCTCAAAACATCCGCACTTTGATTTGGTCATTTAATACAAGCATGTGGCTCGTAAGAATACCATGCGCCCTACAAAATGCAAATTTTCCCACGACGCGCCTAAATCCAAGTTTGTATCTCCATTTAAATATTTTTCAGCATTCACCTAATTTAATTTGCCTCTTGCGCGGCGCGCTTTAAACACGTTACATTGTGCCGTCGTCGGACGATTTTTCATCATCGAAGGCTCGAAGCATGTCCACTATGCTACGCGGCGCGATCTACGGACTGACGGCAGCAGCCATCTGGGGCGCTATGTATATCATCAGCGATATTGTTTTACAAACCATCCCGCCTTTCACCCTGCTGGCGATTCGCCTGGGCATGGCCGTCGTCATCCTGGCGCTGCCGCGGCGCGGCCTTCACCGGCGCCGGCCCAACCGCCGCGAAATCCTGGAACTGCTCGGTGTGGGTTTGATCGGTTATGGCATCAGCGTCGGCGCGCAGTTCGTCGGCACCGACCGGTCTACCGGGGTGAACGGCGCACTCATCACCAGCGCCTCGCCGGCCTTTATCCTGGTTTTCGCGGCGCTCATCCTGCGGGAACGACTGACGGCGCAGCGCCTGGCGGCGGTGGCGCTGGCGACGGTGGGCGTGATCGTCATCATTGACCCGACCAAAGCGGATTTCAGTTCGGCGGCGTTTTTCGGTAACATCGCACTGGCGGTGGCGGCGCTCACCTGGGGGCTGTACTCGGTGCTGGTGCGGCGGGCCAGCGCCCGGCTGGATACCACCACCGTTTCGTTTTATGCGCTGGTGGGCGGATGGGCATTGACGATACCGGCGGCGGCGCTGGAAATGCAGACCCGGCCAATCGGCGCGATTGACGCCGATACGATTCTCGGCGTGTTTTACCTGGGGGTCGTTTCGACCGCCGCCGCCATGTGGCTGTGGAATCGCGCCTTCGCCCTGGTGGATGCGTCGGTGGCATCACTGTTCTTTTTCGCGCAGCCGTTGGTCGGCGCAGCGCTGGGCGTGGCGCTGGGACAGCAACTTACGCCGCAGTTGATCGCCGGCGGGCTGATGATCGGCCTGGGCGTGCTGGTTTCGATGATCGCGCCCGAACGCCTGTCCCGGCGGTTCGTTAAGTCCGCGCCGCAGAGAGTCGAGACGTAAGCTCTACACCACCACCCGCCCCGCCTTGATGACCGAACGCACCGGATTGCCGCCAAAACGATAGGCCAGGTGGCGGTAATCCGGCGTTTCCAGGATGAGCAGGTCGGCCTGTTTGCCCGGCTCCAGGCTGCCGGCGCGCGCTCCCAATCCAACGGCATAGGCCGCGTTCAGGGTGGAGGCCGCCAGCGCCTCCGCCGGCGTCAGGCGTAAATAACGGCAGGCCAGCGCCATCACAAACGGCATGGACTCGCACCAGGCTGTGCCGGGGTTGCAATCGGTCGCCAGCGCCAGGATGCCGCCCGCTTCGATGATCTTTCGCGCTGGGGTGTAGTCGGCCAGCCCCAGCCCAAACGGCGTGGCCGGCAGCGCGACTGCCGCCGTACTGCTGCCGCCTAATGCGCCGATGTCCTCGGCGGGCGTAGCCACCAGATGGTCTGCCGAAACCGCGCCCATCTCCACCGCCAGCCGCGTACCGCCGATTCCGGCAAATTCATCAGCGTGGATTTTGAGCGGCATCCCCTGCGCGCGCCCCGCTTCCAGCACGCGACGGGACTGCGCCACGTCGAACGCACCCGGCTCGCAGAAAACGTCCACGAACGGGAGCGGCTGGTCGTGTGCAGTGGCGAATTCAACCACCGCCGGGATCATCTGCTCCGCGACTAAATCCACGTAAGCACCGGTGCGCCCCTGGTATTCCGGCGGGACGGCGTGCGCGCCCATGAAGGTCGAGACGATGCTCACCGGATGATCGGCGGCCAGCCGGTAAACCGCGTCCAGTTGTTTGATTTCGTTGGGTGTATCCAGGCCGTAGCCGGTTTTGATCTCGACGGTGGTTGTCCCCAGGCGCAGCATCCGGTCGAGCCGCGCCCGCGTCTCCGCCACCAGCCGTTCGACCGGGGCGGCGCGCACCTGCTGAACGGTGCGGTTGATGCCCCCACCCGCGTTCATGATTTCCATATAGGATGCGCCGGCGATTCGCATTTCAAATTCTGCCGCCCGGTCGCCCGCCCAGACCAGATGTGTATGCGGATCAACGAACCCCGGCACGACCGCCCCGCCCTGGGCGTTGATCTCGCGCGCGGCGTCGTAGCGCATCCGCAGTTCTGCCGTCGCACCGACTTCAACCACCCGTCCGCGTTCTACAGCGACCGCGCCGTTTTCGACCAGCCCCAGCGTGCCGAGCGTCCGCCCGCGCTGCGGCCCGCCATTCACCGACGGGATGGTGCAGACCTGGCCCGCATTATAAACCAGCAGATCAATTCGGCGCGTCATTTTAACATCGGCATTTTAATCCCATGCCGCCGGGCAGCTTCTATCGCTTCAGGATAACCGGCGTCGGCGTGGCGCACTACCCCCAGGCCGGGGTCGGTGGTCAGCACCCGTTCCAGGCGGCGGGCGGCGTCCGGCGTGCCGTCGGCCACGATGACCTGCCCGGCGTGCTGGCTGTAACCGATGCCAACGCCCCCGCCGTGATGCACGCTGACCCAAGTCGCGCCGCCGACGGCATTTATCAGCGCGTTCAAAATCGGCCAATCACTAATGGCGTCCGAGCCGTCGCGCATCCCTTCGGTTTCGCGGTTGGGCGACGCCACCGAGCCGGCATCCAGATGGTCACGCCCGATGACGATCGGCGCTTTCAGTTCCCCGCTGGCGACCATCTCATTAAACTTCAGCCCGGCTTTCACCCGCTCGCCGTAACCCAGCCAGCAGATGCGCGCCGGTAGCCCCTGGAAGTGAACCCGCTCTTGCGCCATCGTCAGCCAGCGCGCCAGATGCGCATCCTCCGGGAACAATGCCATGATCGCCTCGTCGGTGCGGTAGATGTCCTCCGCTTCGCCGGACAGCGCCACCCACCGAAATGGGCCTTTGCCCTCGCAGAACAGCGGGCGAATGTAGGCAGGGACGAAACCGGGGTAATCAAAAGCGTTCGCCACGCCCGCATCATAGGCGCGCTGGCGCAGGTTGTTGCCATAGTCGAACACTTCGGCGCCGCGCTGCCGGAAGGCCAGCATGGCCTCGACGTGCTGCGCCATCGCCGCCGTCGAACGGCGCATGTACTCCGCCGGGTCGGACTCGCGCAGACGTTCGGCATCCGCCAGGCTCAAACCGTTCGGCACGTACATCAGCGGGTCGTGCGCCGGGGTCTGGTCGGTGACGACATCCGGCACGACGCCGCGCTGCGCCAGTTCCGGGAAGATGTCGGCG
>JACAES010000021.1 GCA_013388735.1 Chloroflexota bacterium
CCTTCAAAGATGGCAGGGCAATCGCATATAAACGGTATACGTGTTCTCAATCTGCTTTTCGACCCCCTCCGTCCCTTCGGAACCCCTCCCCCGTATACGGGGAGGGCCGGGGAGGGGGCTGAAAGGGCCATGAATCGGTTAAGATTGGATAGGCAATCGCCCTTCAAAGACGGTAAAATAGGGGTATTGGGGAGATTAACTACATGATTACCGAGTCAAGCATTACCTGCCCGAACTGTGGCTTTACCAAAACAGAAACCATGCCGACGGATCAATGCCTGTTTCTGTATCGTTGTTCCAACTGCGATGCGATACTCAAACCAAAATCTGGTGATTGCTGCGTATTTTGTTCATATGGCAGCGTCCCGTGCCCATCCAAGCAAAGCGAAGGTAACACCAAATAATAGGGTGTATTTCACTTCAGTGCGATTTAGCCCTCATGCGGCTGACCCCCTTCTCTCGAACGCCGCTTCGCGGCTGGGAGACAGGGGAAGCGAAGGCGACTGCGCGGATTTTCGCCTCTCTCCCGGTACCGAAGGCACGTTCGGGAAAGTCGTCATACCCCATCATTTTCATGGCATGGTGATGTTCAATCATCCCGCGCCAGCCGTAGGGGCGACCCGGCGTGGTCGCCCCGGTGGTGAACGTGACCATGCCGACGGCAGCGCGCCGGCCATCCCCCACGATGCATATGCAGGCGGCGGCTGGCGTACAGGTGGGCGGTAAAGTCGGGATGTTTGTCCATGCTGCGCACGCCGATTTTCCTTGACATGCATCCGGCAGAAGGGTTACAACCGTAGGCGCGGGTTGATAAACCTGTTCCTACACACCGCGAGGATAAAGAGGGTACGATACATGGCGAACTTTGAACTCATCAGCCGGTTAGCCAACGAAACCGGCGGGAAGATTGTTTTGCTGGTGATGGACGGCCTGGGTGGCCTGCCGCGTGAAGCCGACGGCCCAACCGAACTGGAAGCCGCCGCCACGCCCAACATGGACAGACTGGCGCAGGAAGGCAGCACCGGCCTCAGCATTCCGGTGGCGCGCGGCATCGCGCCCGGCAGCGGCCCGGCGCATCTGGCGCTGTTCGGCTACGACCCGATTCGGTACGAGATCGGGCGCGGCGTGCTGGAAGCGACCGGCATCGGCCTGGACGTGCTGCCCGGCGATGTGGCGATTCGCGGCAACTTCTGCACCGTAGACGAAAACGGGCTGATTACTGACCGCCGCGCGGGGCGCATCCCCACCGAAGAAGGCGCGAAGCGGGTGGCGCTGCTGAAAGAAATCACACTGCCGGGCGTGGAAACCATCGTCGAGGCGGTGCAGGATTATCGCTTCGCCCTGATTTTGCGTGGCGCAGGGCTGAACGGCAGCATCGCGGATACTGACCCGCAGGCGACCGGCAAACCGACACTGCCGGCCAGAGCGCTTGCGCCGGAAGCCGAAGCGACCGCTAAACTGGTCAACCAGTGGTTAGACGAAGCCCGCAAGGTGCTTAAAGGTCACGAACCGGCCAATATGGTCACGCTGCGCGGTTTTGCGATGGAGCCGGGGCTGCCCAAGTATAAGGACGTTTATAAACTCAAGGCGGCCTGCGTGGCGGTTTACCCCATGTACAAGGGCGTGGCGCGGCTGGTGGGCATGGATGTCATCCAGACCGATTCGCACGATACCCCCGCCGACCAGTTCCGGCACGTGGCGCGCATCTGGAACGACTATGACTTCATCTTCTGCCACATTAAATACACCGACAGCCGGGGCGAGGACGGTGATTTTGATGCTAAAGCGAAGGTGATCGAGAGCGTGGACGCAGCGCTGCCGATTCTGCTCGATCTGAAGCCGGACGTGCTGGTCATTACGGGCGATCACTCTACGCCTGCCACCTACAAGGCGCACAGCTGGCATCCCGTGCCGACGCTGCTGTGGGCGCCCAAAACGCACATGCCCGACCGGGCGCAGGCTTTTGGCGAACGTGACTGTATGACCGGCGCGCTGGGCCAGTTCCCGGCTGCCGACCTGATGCCGCTGGCGCTGGCGCACGCGAACCGGCTGGCGAAATACGGCGCATAAAGGCCGTTCTGCGCTTTATCCCCTGTGCGTTGTGGGAAGCGCGTTTTTCGCCCAGTCCATCGCTTGCCCTCCTTACGGGTTCATGACCAGATTCCGCGCGTCAATCTGGTCATAATATTCTTCCTGGATGAAAGGCGTTCTAGGGTCGAGAATGGCGCGAAACGCTTCCCACAACGAAACGCTTTCCGGCTCGGCGTTGATAAGCGTCATGCGGCGGTGGTACGTTTCCTCGTCGGGATACCAGTGAATCGAAACCCACTGGCAGGGGTCATCCTGGCTGCGAAGGAACAACACCGGGTCCTGAAAGTACTTGCGATAAAGCGCCCTGGCGCGCGCCTGGAGGGTCTGATGCTGTTCGATCTGATCGGGTCTGACCCGGTATCGGTCAATCTTGACCAGCATATTGGGGTGTCCTCGGTTTACTCGTTTTCCTGTAGTATACGGTTCACCTGTTAGAATCTGTTCGGAATTAGCTTGACGAACGCTGATAATCTCTTGCGATCCTGTTGAACAAATGTTCTAAAATTATAGCCGGGCGCGGGGGGATTGTCAAGAGCGGGCGCGATGATCTCGCCCCGGATTTAAAGTGCGCCCTGTGTTTTTCGTGCCGCCGTGATGCCACCCTTCGCGTTAAGTCCAATTTGGACTGTAATGGTCTCATCACCGGCGCGCGCACATGGTACAGTATGGAGTAGACCATAGAATACCACGACCCCTTGACGGGATGACGCGCCATGTTTAACCCATCCAAATTTGCTGTCTCGCTGGATCGTAAGGGCGAAGAGCCGATCTATCGCCAGTTAATCCGCTACGTTCGCGCGCAGATCGAAAGCGGCGAACTGCCCGCCGGAACGCGCCTGCCCGCCAGCCGTGACCTCGCCAAGCAGTTGAACATCAGCCGCATCAGCGTGGTCAACGCCTATGCCGAACTGCGCGCCCAGGGTTTTTTGAGCGCCCACGCCGGGCGTGGCACGTTCATCGCCGGGGATACGCCGGGCGCGGCCAACGGCAGCAGCAGCGCCCACGCGCCGGAAACGCCCACTACCCCGGATCGTTCGATCCGTGAGATGATGCGGATGGCGCGCAAGCCGGGCGTCATCAGCTTCAGCCAGGGGTCGCCGCCGACCGACTTTTTCCCGGTGCGCCACCTGCGCGACGCCATCAATACCGTCCTCGACCGGGACGGCGCGCGGGCGCTGGGGTACGAAGTGGCCGAGGGTTACATGCCGCTGCGCGCGGCGGTGCGCGATTACGTCAGCGCACTCGGTATCCGGTGCAGCCCCGACCAGGTGTTAATCACCGGCGGCACACAGCAGGCGCTTGATCTGGTGGTGCAGGCATTGCTGTCCGAGAACGATATTCTGGTGACGGAAAACCCCACCTACCTGGGCATGATTGACATCGCCCGCACCCGCCGCGTGCAGATACACGGCATCAACCTGGACGAGAACGGCATCCGGCTGGACATGCTGGAAAACTTCATCCTCGACCATCATCCCAAGCTGATTTACGTTATGCCCACCTTCCAGAACCCCACCGGCTCGGTGATGCCGCTGCACCGCCGCCGCCAGCTTATTAACCTGGCCGCCGAGTATAAAATCCCGGTGCTGGAAGATGCCGTCTATCACGAACTGCGCTTCGAGGGCGAGGCGCTGCCGCCGCTGAAAGCCCTGGACGAAGATAGCGTCGTCATCCACGCCAGCGGTTTTACCAAGATGATGCTGCCGGGGATCCGCATCGGTTATCTCATCAGCGATTCCGCCCACTATGAACGGCTGGTGCGCGTCAAACAGGCCGCCGACATTGCCACGTCGGGGCTGAACCAGCGCGCCATGCACCTGATGCTTGAACGCGGCGTGATGGCCCAGCAGTTGGAGCGCAATAACCGCGAACTGGCGCACCGCCGGGATGTGGCGCTGGCGGCGGCGGCGCGGTTTCTGCCGCCGGGGTCAAAGTGGAATCTGCCCCAGGGCGGCCTGTACCTGTGGGCGCAGCTTCCGAAGAGCGGCCCTACCGCCGCCGAACTGTACGTCTCTGCCGTCCATGCCGGGGTGTCTTATGCCATCGGCAGCGTGTTTTACACCAACAGCTGCGGCAGCCACCGGATACGCCTGAACTACGGCGCGTTCAAACCGGCGGACATCGAAGAAGGCTTTAAACGGCTGGGCCGCGCCTGGCGCGAGCTGGCCTGCGATTACGCCGACATGGAAAAATCGCCCCTGCTGTGAACGCCAGGGCTATCGCATCAAACTGTCATTTTGCGTCACACGAACTCAGAAGGCGCAAGCCCGCTTATTGAGACGAAGCAGCTTCATGCGTTCGCCCTCCCCCGTCTCCCAGCCACGAAGCGGCGTTCGGGAGAGGGGCCGGGGGTGAGGGCAAACTGACAGCGCAGAAGGACATAACACGCGCTAAGCCGCCGGCGACGCAAAACGCTCAGGCTGATGCGCGGAACGGCCACGCCGGGTCGCCCCTACTGCCCGCCGAAGCGCACTTCCGGCGGGGCGTAAGCTGTGACACGAAATGGAATCGGCTCGCTGGACTGCTGCGTGCCGTCGGCCAGGGTCGCCGTCGCCACCAGTTCATGATCGCCCAGTTCCAGCGGCCACCACAGCGCCCAGGGCGCGGCTTCGACCGTCCCCAGTTCCAGGCCGTTGAGTGTATAGGTGACAGCCAGCGTGCCGGGCGGCGCGCCTACCGTCAGCCGCAGCCGTTGAGTCGCAACCGGCGTGATGGGCGAAATCTGAAACACGGTATAGGGGTCAGGTTCGAGCAGACGCAGGCCAGATTCTTCGTCCGGCAGGCGCACGGCGGCGGCGGGCGGCGGCTGTTCGATGCCGCTGCGGATGGCCCAATCACGCGCTTCCTGCGGCAGCACCGCGTAAACGCGCCGCGTGCGGCGTTCCGGCGGCGTATTGTCGTCGGCCAGCAGGCCGGTCAGGGTGTCTATCTCGAAAGTCTGGTAGAAGGGGTCTTTTTCGGTCGGCACCGTCCCCTCGATGAACAGTTCGGTTTTCCGCAGCGGACATTCCGGCGTGGGCAGCAGGCCGCTGAGGGCGCAGACTTCGTGCCGCACCAGTCCGGGCGGCTAGCTGAAGGCCAGTTCCGGCTGGCCGAGCAGCACGCGCCGCATGAAGGCGTTCCAGGCCGGGGCCGCGCCGCTGACGCCGGTGATGTCGGTCATGGGCGTGTTGTCGGCGTTGCCCACCCACACGCCGACCACCAGATTAGGCGTATAACCGACGATCCAGTTGTCGCGGTAGTCGGTGGTCGTGCCGGTTTTGGCCGCCGCCGGACGCCCGATATTGAGGGCGCTGTGGCGGCCAAACGAGGGGATACGGGCGTAATCGTCGCTCAGAATATCGGTGATGACGTAGGCCACCCGCTCATCAATCACGCGGGTATCCCGCCGGGGCGGCTGCCACTCGTACAGTGCATTTCCTTCGTGGTCGGACACTTTTAAGATCATGGTCGGCTGCACCCGGTAGCCGCCGTTGGGGAAGATGCTGTAGGCCGTCACCAGATCGAGCAGGCGCACTTCGCCGCCGCCGAGCGTGATCGCCAGGTCAATGCCGGTGTTTTCCGCCAGCGTCTCGACGCCGGCGTTTTTCAAAAGCTCCACCAGGGTTTGTAAACCGATATCTTCGAGCGCCACCACCGCCGGGATATTGTAGGACGAGGCCAGCGCCTCGCGCACCAGCACCGGCCCGTGTTCCACCAGGCCGAAGTTGGCCGGGGTGTAACTTTGCAGGCGGCGGGTGATGAAGGGCGTTTCCACATCCAGCACCATCGTGGCCGCCGTCCAGGGATGTTCGCGCGCCGGGTTCATGGCGGCGGCGTAAGTGAAGGGCTTGAGCGCGCTGCCTGGCTGTCGCAGCGCCAGCGCGGCATTCACCGCGCCATCAATGGACTCGTCGAAATAATCCGGGCTGCCGAGCAGAGTCAACACCTGACCGGTGAGCGGGTCAAGCGCCACCAGCGCGCCGTTGTGGGCGTTGGCCGGCACTTTGCCGGGGAAAACCGGGTTGTTGAGGCGGTAAAGCTGCGCCCGCAGGATTTGTTCGGCGGCCTGCTGCCAGTGCAGATCAACCGTCGTCACCACTTCCAGCCCGCGCGTGTAAACCTGTTCCGGGAAATCGCGCTGGAGCTGCGTCCAGACGGCCATCACAAAATGCGGCGCTTGAATGGGAAAGGGCGTGGCCGCGAACTGGAGTTCGTCGTTTTTGGCGACCTCGGCGGTTTCCGTGCCGATGAAACCGTTGTCCGCCATCAGGTCAAGGACGGCGTGCTGCCGTTCGCGGGCGGCCTCCAGGTTGGCGAGCGGGTCGTAGACGGCGGGTGCCTGAATGACCCCGGCCAGCAGCGCGCATTCCGCCAGCGACAGTTCCGGCGCGCTTTTGCCGAAGTAGGCGCGGGCGGCGGCTTCGATGCCATAAGCCAGGTTGCCGAAGTTGCTCTGGTTAAGATACAGCGCCAGCACGTCATCCTTGCTGTAGGCGTTTTGCAGCCGGATGGCAAGGATGCTCTCGCGCAGTTTGCGGCGCAGGCTGCGTTCCAGGCGCTGCTCAGGGTCGAGCAGCAGATTGCGCGCCACCTGCTGGGTGATGGTGCTGCCGCCCGCCAGCACTTCGCCGCCGCGCAGGTTAATCCACAGCGCGCGGGCGATGCCGACCACGTCTACGCCGGGATGGCTGTAGAAGTTGGCGTCCTCGGTGGCGATGACGGCCTGGATGCAGTAAGCGGGGATGGCGTCCAGCGGCAGCGCGGTATTGCGCCCGCCTTCCGGCGGCAGGATTTCGTACAGCAGTTGGCCGTTCCGGTCATAGATGCGCGTGGACGGCAGCGCCAGCCCGGCCTGCAGGCGGTCAATCGAGGGCAGGTCGGCGAACAGCCAGCCGTACACCAACACGACGGCAGCCAGCAGCGCCGCGCCCGCCAGCAGCAGAATCTTCTGCCGCCGCGACCGCCGCCGCCAATGCCCGTAAAGCCGTTGGCCGGATAAGCGCAGGTTCTTAAACATGAGCGGAGTTCAGACCGGAGTATGTTCTACAGATTCGCCAGACTCTCGCCTGCGGATTCTTACCTCAAGGGTGAATTCATCGCCCAGCGCAGCGACATAACGGCGCAAAGTGGTAAGCGTGTAGGCGTCGTACCCCTCCTGTTCCAATCGCGCGACCTGAGCCTGAGAGACACCAATGCGTTCGGCCAACTGTTTCTGCGTCAGACCGGCTGCCTGCCGCGCCTTGACCAGTTGCAGCCACAATTCGCTTTTAGCGGCTTCTTCCTCATAGACCGCCCGGTATTCAGGGTCGGCCAGCAGCCGATCACGCCAGCGCCGATAGCTTTCCTCACCGGCGAGAATCACGTCATCGCGTTTTTGTTCGGCCATCGTTACTCGCCTCCCACCCGTCGGACAAAATCATTCATAAGATTTGGCGCAGGAAACCACCCGCTAAAGCGGGTGGAGGAATGCACCTTCGCTCCTTTCAATCTACAACCTCAACCGAATTCAGAGCCTTGAAATATATGATGCTTTGAGCGATACTTGGAACATGAAACTGGTTGCACAGGGCAAACTTCAACCGACAGACGAACAACGGCAGTACCTTCTGCAAACGCTGGAACAGGCCAACGCCATCTGTGACCAGATCAGCGCCTACGCCTGGAAACACAAGACCTTTCGCAGTTTCG
>JACAES010000008.1 GCA_013388735.1 Chloroflexota bacterium
ATATCGCCGGATTTGATGTTCAGCTTCGAGGCACCATTGAAGCGCAGATTGCCAATGCTGCCGATGAACTGGCCTACAACGCGCACGATCTGGACGACGGTTTGCAGGCCGAGTTAATTCATCTTGAAGATCTGAAACAGGTGGAATTGTGGCGTGAAGTTTGCGACCTGGCCGGGTGGTCAACCGTCAAGATGGACGATGTGTCTCGCCATTTAATCATCCGCGAGCTGATCGGCCTTCAGGTTGGCGACGTGATTCAAGAAAGTGTGCGGCGTCTGGATGCCCTGAAGCCGCAGTCGCCGCAGGATGTGCAGCGGCATCACGAGCCGGTGATAGCGCACAGCGCGCGTATGCAGCGGCTCAACCGCCAGCTAAAGGATTTCTTATACGAGAATATGTATTTTCATTTTCGTGTGGCGCGCATGGCAAAACGCGCGGAACGATTTGTTGAAGAGATTTTTACCAGCCTGATGCAAGACCCGCGCCAGCTTCCGAAGCCTTACCAGGCGCGGTTGGAGCGTACCGATGTGCGGCGCGTGGTGGCCGATTACATTGCCGCTATGACAGATCGTGGCGCTCTGTTAGAATACCGGAGACTGTTTGACCCACTTATGCGGCCCTGAGTTCAGTGTGAGACGGCGGAAATGTCGAATAACGAAACCCTTCTGAATGGACGCTACCGGCTCATTTCCCAGCAAGGTTCTGGTGGGATGGCCGTCATCTACAAGGCGCAGGATTTGCTGCTGGGGCGGACGGTGGCGGTGAAAGTACTGCGCCCCAGCCTGACCAGCGACCCGGCTTTTATGACGCGCTTTCGTAACGAGGCGCGCAGTGTTGCCAATTTAAACCATCCGAACATCGTCACCGTTCACGACGTTGGCAATGACGGTTCCACCCAGTATATCGTGATGGAATTTGTCGAGGGGCAAGACCTGAAGAAGATCATCAAGGCTGAAGGCGCTTTGAGCGTTGACCGGACGCTGAAGCTGGCGATACAGATTTGCTCCGGCATTGGCTTCGCGCATCGTGCCGGGCTGGTTCATGCCGATGTCAAACCGCAGAACATTCTGGTTACACGCGGTGATCTGGTTAAAGTGACCGACTTCGGCATCGCACAGGCACTCAGCGATACGCAGCCTGGCGAGCGGCAGTCGGTGGTGTGGGGCAGCCCGCATTATTTTGCGCCGGAACAGGCGCGCGGCGAAAAGCCGACCCCGGCCTCAGATGTCTATTCTATCGGTATCGTTTTGTTTGAGCTGCTGACAGGACGGCTGCCGTATGTTGGCACCAACCAGCAGGAATTGGCGCTGGCGCATATTCGTGAGCAGGTGCCGAGTGTATTAGAGGTTAACCCGAATGTGCCGGAGACGCTGGCGCAGATTGTCTACAAGGTGATGAGCAAGGAGCCGTCGGCGCGATACCGGATGGCCGATCAGCTTGGGCATGTGCTGGAAAGCTACCGTGACCGGGGGCGCGAGCCAACCATGTCCAATGCTCCGGCAGCCAGTCCGCCGCCTGCGTCACCGATCAACATCCCTCCTTATCGCCCGCCCACACCGGAGTCGCAGCCTCCAATACCGTTTTCGCAGGTGCAGCCGCCGGCAGCAGACGCATCCAGGCGGGGGGCAGCCGACCCGACGCAGCGATACAGCCTTGCGCCCGAAGCGCCGGCTGCGCCCCTCAAACGTTCGAATGTGCCGTCGCCATTTGATCGCGCGCCGGAACAGGCACCGCCTTATCAGCCCCAACCGTCTGCGCCTGCCGGGGGATGGACGGGCAATACCAGCCGGCTTTACTCTCGACCGCTGGACACCGATGAGCCGATTCCGTCGGCTTTTGACGCGGTAACGATTGCACTGGCTGTGCTGGCGTTTTTTGCTGTTCTGTGTCTGATACCGCTGTATATTGCGGTTTTCCAGGCTCGTTTTGGTTAGAAGGGCTGCCAGCGCGCGAAAATAATTGCTGCTATACTGACCTTTGAAAGAAAAGGCCGGTATGAGGATTAAGCAGTTATGGATCGTGCGGAACGTCTGGCAATGGTTGAGCGCATGTTGTTTCGCAACGGCGCGGGGCTGCGTGTGGTTGAGATTGCCAAAGCCTGCGGCGTTGATCGGCGCACGATTTACCGAGACCTGGCGAGGCTGGAGAAGATGGGCGTCCCGCTGTCGCAGCAGGATGGACGGGTGTTCATCAACCGCGAGTATTATGCCGCTAACATACGTCTGAATCTCAATGAGGCGGTCGCGCTGTTTATTGCCGCGCGTATCCTTTCTCGCCACGCTGAACAGCAGAATCCGCATATCATTCCCGCAATGACAAAACTGGCATCGGCACTGCCGGAGCCGCTGGCGTCCCACGTGCATTATATTGCCGACTCGGTGCGTGCCCATCCGGTGGATCGTAACTTCGCGCTGGTGCTGGAAACCATCACCCGCGCCTGGATGGAGCGGCGGAAGGTGAAACTATGGGGCAACCTGATGCGCGGCGGCGCTCTTGGGGCGTATGATTTTTCGCCTTATTTTCTTGAGCCAACGGCGGCGGGCGGGTTGTACGCTATCGGTTATGATGAAGCTAGTAAAGGTGTGCGCGCTTTCCGTCTGGGTGCGATCAGGCGGGCGAAGCTGCTGGATGAGTCTTACGAAATACCCCATAGTTTTGATCGTCGTCATTACCTTGCCAGTCTGTGGGGCATCATGAGTGGGGACGAGGGAAAGCAGATTCAGGTGCTGCTGGCGTTTTCGGCAGATGTGACGCCGCTGATTAAAGAGCGAGTCTGGCATTCGTCACAGCGAATTGAGACGCTTGATGATAAACGCTGCACGCTGAGCGTACAGGTGTCGGATTGGCGGGAACTGCTGCCCTGGATTCGTTCCTGGGGCGCGCAGGTAGAGGTGCTGGAACCGCAGGCTTTGCGGGAGGAACTGGCGCTGGAAGCTGCGCGCGTGGGGGCGATTTATCGCGGGGTAGGCGTGTGACAAAGCGGGGATGAAGAACACCCCCGCTCTGAGATTAACCGGCGGCAGTTGCCTGCGGTGTGGCTTCAGATGTTGGCGAGGGCTGCTCTGTGGCGGTCGGATTAAGCTGCTGTTGGACGGCGGCAAACGCCGGGCGTGGTTTGCCATCTGGCCCGATCAGGCTGTAATAGCAGGCTTCGGTATCGGCGGGCTGTGCCTGGCAGCCATTCAGATTATGGAGAAACATCGGGCCAATATAGCCTAATTCAGCGCCCAGTTCAAGTGCGCGCGGTATATAGGCAGCCTGCTGTTCAAGCGACGTGTAGCTGACAAAGACCTGAGTTTCGGAGGGCGGGTCAGTATCTTCGCTCGTTCCCCAGCCAAACTCCGTTACCCAGATAGCAGTAGTGGAGTCGCCGCTTTCGACGATGATCTGGCGGTAATCGCGCAGCGTGTTCAGAAAGTAAAAACTGGGGTCTTCGTAATGTGAGATGACGCCGATAGCGGGGGAACAGCAGACCGAGTCGGGCGGATTAGCCCAGCCGCGAGGGTGCGCGCCGATGGCGTCGCTGGTGGCTGCCAGACCGGCACGGTAAAGGTCTCTCAAAAACAAACGGTCATTAATGGCATTCACGCCATCGTTGAAACCGGTTGGCGACAGGCCGCCGCTGACCACAATTGCGTAGGAGTCAGCAGCTTTGATGGCAGCGTACCCCACGCGCAGCAGTTCGATATAACTGGCTGCGCCGATGCTGTGAATCGTGCTGTTCCATTCGCGGCGCAGATTGGGTTCGTTCCAGATTTCGTAAGCCCGCACGCGACCGGCATAATGCTGCGCCAGCGCCCCCATGAAAATGCCATAATCGGCGAAGTTGTCCGGCGGGCCGTCCTCGTCGGTGCTGGTACGGGCCCAGGCTGGCGCGGCTGTGACCGTGAGCAGGACGTTAAATTCGGTGGCGTTCATTTCATCCACGATTTTGTCGAGGTCGCTGAAGTCAATCTGCCCTTTGACCGGCTCGAAGTCGCGCCAGTTAACGACGACGCGCACCCAGCGCATTCCCAACGATGCGGCGGTGTCGGTCAGCGACCGGATGTCCTGGCCGGCTGAATAGACCTGGATGCCATAGTCGAAGCCATAACCGGTTGTTGAGATGGTCGGCATATCAGGCAGCAGACCGCCGCCGGCGACCGGCGTCGGGGTCACTGTGGCCGCCGGAACGCCTGGAATGCGAAGCCGCTGGCCGACGTAAATCATGGCCGGGTTGGTAATTCCATTCGCCTCGGCCAGCCTGGGGTATGTCGTCCCAAAACGTCCGGCAATGCGAAAGAGTGTATCGCCGGGGCGGACGATATAAATCTGTTCGTCTTGAATGGCTGGCGTCGGTTTCTCCTGCTGAACTACGGAGGCTGTCGCCACCAGTGGATAGATCGTTATTGCCGTCGTGAAGAGCAGTACTGCGGCGAATCGGCATCTTCGCATCGTGATTTCTCCTCAGGAAGCACCGCCTGATACTGACTAGGATATTACACGCTCTGGCGATACGACGCCAACACCCGGATGAGCGTGTTATAATGCAAGGAATGGGCTTCTGAGAGGAGGTAACTCGATGCGCAGACGCCTGGCTGTGATGCTGGCTGTGGGGATATTGGCTATGCTGGCGGCGCGACCCGCAGGTGCGCAGTCACGTTCGGTGTTCTGGGAAAGGTGGGACGTGCTGATTGACAGTGTGGACACCTTTGCCAACCGGTTTAACGTCAGCGAGCGCTATGATATTTATTTTACCGGCACTTTTCGGTTTGGCTCGGCGGTCATTCCACTGCAAAATCTGGAGGACATTCGCAGCATTCGGGTGTATGAGAACGGGGAACTGCTGCGCGAGAGCTGCTCTGAACAGCCGGGGACGTACTGTGTGGACACATCCAGCGCGGAGCTGGCGATTACGTATTACTTTACGCAGCCGGCTACAAATGAACGGCGGCAGTTTGAAATTGCCTATACGGTTGAAGGGGCGCTGCGGATTTACGAGGGTGGCGATCAACTGTGGTGGACGGTCATCCCCAGCGAACACTATGGCTTTTCGATTGGCAGCAGCACCGTCACGGTGCAGATGCCGGCGGGGTATGGGCCGCGAGAAGGCGTTGATCCGGTTGTAACCTATGGCGCTCCGGCGGACGTGCAGGTGCGCGGCACGACAGCAGGCGGGGCGACAGTAACCGCACAGGCGGCGCGGCAGATCAGCGGGGATGAGTTTTTTGAGATTCGTGTTCAGTATCCGCATAATCCAATGGCGCGTGTGCCTTCCTGGCAGTCGGATTTCGACCGGCAGCGGCTTTTTGAGGAAACCACCAAACCGCTTATTGACCTGGGGTTGATTGTGCTGTCGCTGCTGGTAGCAATTGGCGGCGGGCTGGGGGTTTATGCACTGTGGTATACACGGGGGCGCGATCCCAAAGTTGGCCCCGTGCCGGCGTATTTAACCGAACCGCCAACGGCGCTGCCACCTGCCGTTGTGGGGACTCTGCTGGATGAACAGGCCGACCTGCGCGACGTGATTTCGACCATTGTTGACTTGGCGCGGCGAGGTTATCTCGTCATGGAAGAAGAACAGACAGAGGGTTTGTTCGGTGTGGGTAAGACGCGCAAATACTTCTTTAAGCGGACGGATAAACCGCTGGATGATCTGAGGCGTTTTGAGCAGCGCATTATGAGCGCGTTGTTCGGTGGTAATCGGATGGAGCGGTCGCTCGATTCGCTCAAAAATACGTTTTATGCGGTCATTCCAAAGCTTCAGGATGACCTGTACGAAGCGGTCGTGGAGGAAGGGCTTTTCACGGCCAAACCGAGTACGACACGCGCGATGTGGTCAGGATTGGGAACGGTGATGTTCGTAGTCGCGCTGATCGCCGGGTTTGGCGGTTTTACGTTGATTGAACAGATCAGCCCGACGCTGTTATGCGTTCCGGCGGCTTTCGCCTTCATCGGCTTAGCGGCGATGATTGTAGGGCAGCATATGCCGGCGAAAACCCGGCAGGGTTCGGAAAACGCGGCCAAATGGCGGGCATTCCGCGAATATCTGCAAAATCTGGATAAATATAGCGATCTGAAAGAAGCGGCTGGGCATTTTGACGATTACCTGCCGTTTGCGATTGCGTTCGGCCTGGATCGCTCGTGGGTGCGGCGTTTCAGCCAGTTAGAGTATGTGCCGATTCCGGTCTGGTACTATCCGACCTACATGGGTGGGCGCTACCGGGGTGGGTACCGTCCCGGCACGCCGCTGCATCCTTTTGGAGCAGACAGCGGTCGGGCGAATCCGGGGGAACTGGCGCGGGCAGGGGATGGTGGGTTTTCGCTGGATGATATGTCATCGGGGTTGTCGGGTGGATTGGAAGCGATTTCCGGTGGATTGACCGAGATGCTTGAATCGGCCAGTCGTGTGATGACCAGCAGGCCAGAACCCGCCAGCACCGGGACAAGCGGACATTGGAGCAGCGGCGGTCGAAGCTGGAGCGGCGGCGGGTTTAAGGGTGGCGGCAGCAGCGGCGGCGGCAGTCGAGGATTTGGTTAATACCGCTAAAGGAGCGCAAAAGCATGAATACGGGGCGTCTGGTTGGGGTCATTCTGATTGTGGTCGGCTTTGGAGTCGCGATCATTGCCGGTTTATGGCTGGCGTTTCAGGTTTCGTCGGAGTCGCTTTCGGGAGGGGGGGCGCTGGTCGGCGCAGGAATCGCTTTCATCCCGGTGGCGCTGCTGGTCGGCTTTGGCATTTATATGTTCGTACAGGGCGGTAAAGAAGCAGAAGAAGAGTCCAGTATGCAGAAACAGCGCCAACTGCTGGACATCGTAAAAAGTCGTGGACAAGTGAGCGTGCCTGATCTGGCGATGGAAATGCAGATCAGCGTGGAAGTGGTTAAAGACCTGGTTCATCAACTGGTTGGGTTACAGGTTTTTAGCGGCTACGTGAACTGGCAGGAGGGGGTGCTGTATTCGTCGGATGCCGGCAAACTGCGCGAATTGGATAAGTGCAAGAACTGCGGCGGCGAAATCAGCCTGGCGGGTAAGGGCGTCGTGACCTGTAAGTTCTGTGGGACGGAGTACTTCTTAACCTAGCCCACCTGTGATTGGGGGATTGGCCGGCGGCGTAATCCTGTAATATGGTTATTGATAAATGGACAACAGGAGAAATATCCATGTCTGACCTGTATGATCGCATCACGGGGGAGACAGGCACCTTCGAGCGTTTGCTGGCGCGGTTGCCGGGTTTTTCGGGTTATATGGATAACAAGGCGCGCCGTGCGGCTGACCGGATGGTCAGAGATCACGTCGCAGACCAGGTTTCCGAGCGTATCAACCGGCTTGTTCAGATTGAAAAGCTGCTGCTGGATGCGGGTGGCCTGTCGTACATGAGCAAGACGAGCGGCATCAAGACGCGAATGCAGCATTACCATGACCGGGTGAAGGCGGGAGCGCCGGGGTATTCCGGGTTTTTTGCGGAGATCAAAATCGGCCCGGAGCAATTGGAAAGCCTTTATATGTTTGATGAGCAACAAATCCGGTTTGCCGACCAGTTCCAGAGCGGGCTGGATGCGCTGGAGCAGGCTGTTGCCGGCCAGAGTGGGATTGATGAAGCACTGGCCGCGCTGGATCAGATGGTGGTCGAGGCGAATGAGGCTTTTTCCAAACGTGATGACCTGATTACCGGACTGGATGCTTCAGCGTAGACATTCCAATTCGCATAGTCAAAAAACAAACAACAGGGAGATGAAGGAAGATGGCACGCATCATTGATGTTATTGACCACGTAAATGTCGGCGATGAAGAGTTCGCTTACCGCGAACCTCAGCAGGGCAGCGGCGACTGGCGGATGGGATCGCAGGTGATCGTCGGTGAAAGCCAGGCTGCGGTATTCGTTCGCGGCGGGCAGGCGCTGGATACGCTGGGGCCGGGGCGACACACACTATCTACAGCGAACCTGCCTATTTTATCTGGCCTGATTGGGATGGCGACCAGTGGACGCACGCCTTTTACCGCCGACCTGTATTTTGTGAATCTGAAGGACATGCCGCAGGTCGGTTGGGGAACGAACCCGCCGATTGTGCTGGAAACGCCGGGGCGCGGGCTGGGTGTAGCACTGCTCATCACGCATGGCGTGATTGACATCGGTGTGGATGACGCCATGCTGTTTGTGAAACAATATGCTGTCGGCAAGGCTGTTGTGTCTATGCGCGACATCAAAGAGCGCATTCAAAGTATGCTGCTGGGGGAAATCGCTGAACTGCTGTCCAAGTCCGGCGCGCAGAGCGTGCCGGATGCAAACCGGTTGCTGGGCGACCTGGAAGGTGCAATGCTGGCGAAAGTGAACGACAAGTTCCGGGCGTTGGGGCTGCGCATCAAAGCCTTCGAGGCGAAGCCGTTCACGGCCAAAGATGTTTCGCTGGACGAACTGCGGAACTACGTCAGCCTGGATATGTGGGAGCGCGTGCAGCGGCTGAATATTGCTCAGAAAGCGGCTGAAAATCCTGGGCTGGGCGGTGCGTTGGCAGGCGCGGGAGTTGGAATGGGCGTCGGTCAGCAAATCGGCGCGGCTTTGAATCCTGAAGCGGCGGGTTTGCAGCAGCAGATGTTGCAGCAGCAGATGATGATGCAGCAAATGATGATGGACATGATGAAACGCCAGGGCGGTACAGCGGAGGCTGAAGCGGCAGCGCCCGCCGGCAGCGCCGCGCCGACCAACCCGCAGACGAAAGAAGAGATTCAGGCACTCATTGATAATCTGGATTTGAAACTGGCAAACGGCGAAATTTCGGAAGCAGTTTATAATCGGCTGGCAGCCAAGTGGCAGGAACGCCTGGACAGCATGGGTTAGGGTAGGGTGATGGTCTGGATCAGATAGCTGTCATCGCCATTGGTGAGCTTTAGCCGCTGACCTGTGACCGGTTCGTAAAGGCCGATGCGGACATCATATACCCCTGGTGGAACGTTGTGCAGGGGGAGCATATAAATATCCCGGTAAATGGCCGCGAGTGTCCATTCGGTGGTGCTGACGCGGCCATTTTGTGGATAGCGATCATCCTGCGACCAGATGGGATTTCCTGTAGTCAGATTAAACGGGCCTTGCAGATGGACGAAAACTTTATATGGGGCTTGTGTCAGGTTGAGTGGACGCCAGTAAACCCAGACTGTAAGCTGGTTCGTTGGTTCTGCTGGCAGCAGAACGTGGGCATCCAGTAGTTCGATAGTGTCCTGGAAGCGCGCTAAAGGTTGGCGGCTGGCAATTTCGTCTGTGCTGATTATCCAGGGCATGTATTGCTGAACGGCCAGCCCGGAGACATTGGTCTGGCGGACAAGCTGGAGATTGTTGGTTGCCCAGTTTTCAACAACGCCTGCATTCGGCCAATCGGGAAAGGTCTGGCCGACGAGCCAGATAGAGTGGTAACGCGCCGTATTCGCCTCCAGTGCAGCGATAATGTCTGATGGCGGCTGCGAAGGGCTGGCGGGCAATGCTGTTTCATCGGCAGGGGCGCGATAATAATAGCCGAAAGCAGCATCGGCGGAGAGCTGAATGACCAGGTCGTTTGGGGATGCCCGTGCTTCGAGATAGGAAGATAAATCCGGCCAGCTCTTTGATTTCGCGTAGTCATCAACAAAAAAGTAACCATACAGAGAAAACAAAGTTACTAAAGCCCAAAGACAGAATATGCCTAATCTGAACAGATAACTTCTGACATTTACTACCACAGAAGCCAGAAGAAGAATAAGAAATGGCGTCACCGACAGCACATAACGAGGAGCAAACACATTAAGACAAAGGGATACCAAAGATAGAAAAAGGAGAGGCAGAAAGGTAAGCAGACCTAAAAAAACTGCCGTCTGCCTGTATTTTTGCCATACAATAAACATACCAAAAAGCAAAATACCGCACAGCAGAATCCAGCTAATCGAGCGTAACTCTACCGGAAGTGTTGTTCCCCACGCTAAAACTGGAACAAACTCAGTCAGCAGACGAGAAACATCCAGACCTCCACCTGTCGTTCCCCCATATGATCCGGTCATTAGAAGAGAACCCTGAAGCAGAAGAAACGAGACTAATGAAATTAACAGCACCAGCGCAGTTGTAAAAACAAAATAAGATTGTTTTTGTAGTTTATGACGATATACCAGCACGACATAAACAAGCATCGCAGCCAGAGTAAATAAATCGAGGTAAAAGATTGATATTGTCAGAAGTGCTGCCAGACCATAAACAATGTAATCAGCAAGCCTCTTCCTCTCCAACGCTCGCAGACCAGCCCAGACGGCCAGGGTACTCAACGACACCCAGATAGCGTAGTTACGAGCATCCTGGGAATGCCATATCAAATATGGATGCACTGCCCAGAAGAAAGCCGCCAGCAGACCTTCTCTCCATCCCAGCAGTTTCCGTCCCAGAACATATACTGCCGGTATCCCCAGCACATTGACCAATGCCGGGAGTAGCCTTGCAGCAAATTCACTTGTGCCAGCCAGCAAACCCCATGCTCGGAACAATGCATAAGTCAGGAACGGGTGCGGTTCAATAGCCGCAATCTGTGTCAGAGATTGTGACAGGGGAAGTGACATCCAGTTTTGAACAGTGAAGGCTTCATCTCCCCGGAAGGGTACTGTATCCAGACGATAGAGGCGTAAGAAAAAACCAACTGTGGTTATGATTACAACCACAGCTGTTATATGTCTTCCTGCCATCGTCAACGGCCTGAGCGTAATATTATTCTATCAAGAGCTTCGGCAAGCTCCTCAGGAGAAATCCTGCCATTATCGCATGAAGTATCCACAGCTTTACCAGGTTTCGCTTTCTTTCGTGCTTTCGCATCAATATTTTCCTGAGGAGCTTGCCTGCGTGCGTAGTCACGCATGTAATCACGCAGGTTAGGATCGCGCTTGCTATCTGCATAAAGCACCGGCACAGTTGACTCAATAATCTCAACACGCGCGCGCGGGCTGACGAAGATTATGAGCGGCTGAACCTGAATATCAGCAGCCGTCTCGCCCAGCAGGGTTTTTACATGCGCCGCCGCGCGCAGCGATTCCTCGGTGGGATTACCTATATCGTCACGGCGGAACAGGCGCATCAACCAGCGTAATGCGCCACCGGGTGTTTGCCAGCGATCACCATCCACCATGAAGTAACCATCCTGATAGCGCGTAATCATAGCAAAAACGCCTGAGGGTGTAATCAACACATGACGCGCCGGGAAGTGATAATAGTTGTACAGGACGCTGCGTTTGTTGACCCCCTTCAGACCTTCGCGGATTACTTCCTCCGGTCGAGGCTTACGAACCCAGAGGTTTGTCATGCGCACCGAGACCAAGGTGCTAATAAAGCCGACCGGCAAGACAATCCATGGCAGAATAAAAGCAGCTATCAGCGAGACATTATCCATGTCCGCAGATGGATTCATTAACTGAGAATTAGCGACAACAAAACCGGCGATCAAAACCGCCATACTGAAAAAGAACAGAAAGTTCGCCAGACGGCGGTTACGGCGAACTAACTTCCAGTTTGTCTCAACACGCATAATGATAGTCCTTCAGGTCACGGCTTTGGTGTAGCAGTTGGGGTAGGCGTCGGCGTCTCTACACCCGGAATAAAGTACGACAGATTTCCTCCCTGCCAGAGCTCGACACAAATAAAATTGCCAACCCGGAGCGTCGGCAGCAGTTCCCATCTTCGCGGCGCACCATAAGCGGCTCCAACTACCGCAACATCAATATCCGGTGAACTGGCCTGGATACAATGAGTCACCGGCTGAGGGAGCCTACCGGTAATGACACCATTTGCATCAAAGAACATCAGGTCGTAGAGAAGCTGCTTGCGTGAAAACCCCGAAGGCGAGGGCGGCGCATAACCCGGCCAGATTGCCTGACAGGTGATATTCAGCTCCCCTCGAAAGGTGATTTTAATATCTGCATCATCTTTATAAAGCGTTTCGCAGGCAGGAGAATACGGCCCCAACACGCTCAAGTCCACGCTCTCCACCGGGATAATCTGGGTAACCACCGGCCCAGGCGTCCCCGGCAGAGGAGTTACACCCGGCGTAACCGTCTGCGGCGTACCCGTCACAACACTGCTGATTTCGCCGGTGATACGGGCGATCCCACCCATATTGATATTCACCGGCGCAGTGCCATCTGCCGGCCCCAACACCTGAGCAGAAGCCAGACTTGCCACATCAAAACGACCACCCGGCGTCCATGCCCAGTAGGTCAGCACCGACGTACCGGACTTGTCCGCCAGAAAAACAAAATCCACCGGCAGGTAAAAGCCTATCCAGATCACCGGCTGCGTAATCGAAACAGGTGTCGGGAAGGTCACGGTAAACACACCCGACTGATTAATTACAACCTGAGTGCGCCCCACCAATGCCGCATCAACCGGCGAGCCGCCATTCGCATCCTGATAGACGACAACCTCCACTGTAGCCCCAGGGACAGCCATCTCCACCGACAGACTCACGCGATCAATCACCGCCGGAAGCGCGAGGTTCAGGGGCGTGAGATCAAAACCATTCATTACCAACGTTGGCTCACCCGTGATGAACCAGGTCGCGCTTTCATCACCCTGATTATTTGAAAGCACGCGATCTCCTGCATCAACAAGCAGAAGTGGCAGACCCAGCATCACAACCACAACCAGCAAGAAAAGCAGCTTTTTTAACATGATAACATCCCACGCTGAGGGATATGTCTTAACCACATCCCGCGAACCGCAGATCATTGTGTTATTGTAACGT
The DNA here is from genome assembly GCA_013388735.1 of Chloroflexota bacterium. GTDB lineage: Bacteria > Chloroflexota > Anaerolineae > Aggregatilineales > Phototrophicaceae > CFX2. The sequence continues at coordinate 12,723 of JACAES010000008.1, forward strand.
CCAGACAAACAATCGTCTACAGACAGTTGCCACTTGGGGACGTGGTGCTATAATGAGCAACCGTTCCAACCCAGAGAATTCAGAAAGAGGAGCCAGAGCCAACATGCAGGAGTTTGCACTACTCGCATTCATCATGGCACTGGCATTAGGCGCATATTGGGCAATGGTCATCTTTCCCAAACAGCGCACATTTGAAAAACGCCAGCGTTACATCCGAAACCTTAGTGTCGGGAGCGAAGTCATTACCTATGGAGGCATCATCGGCAAGATCGTCTCCATTGACGCCGACGAAGGCATCGTCCACGTTGAAATTGCCGACGGCATCATTGTTCGCCTTGTGACCGCAGCTCTCGTTCAAGCATACGACCCCGAAACCCTGAAACAAGATATGCGGCTGACGACCAACGAAGAACGCCCGCCAGAGCAGTAAACACCGTGCCGATTTAGCATTATCAAGAAAGGATAACACCTAAATGAGTAGCCATGTTCGCTGGCTCATATTCATTCTGCTGCTTGCTTTATTCTGCGTCTGGGTCGCGCTGCCCGATACCCAGGGCATTCATATTGACACCGATGGGGACGGCACAAGCGACCTCAGCCTGAATGTTCAGCAAAATCTGGGACTTGATCTGGTCGGCGGCCTGCGTGTTCTCCTACAATCACAACTGCCACCAGATGCCTTCACCCAGGAAGATCTGCGAACAACCGCCAACAACGTAACCCGGCGCGTGAATGCCTTGGGGGTAGGGGAAGCCACCGTCCAAATCCAGGGAAACAATCGCATCCTGGTTGAACTGCCCGGCGTGCAGGACCCTCAGCAGGCCATTGATACCATACAGCGGACAGCCCTGCTGGAATTTGTGGATTTCGGTGGATTGAGCGCCCAGGCGCAGCAGCTCGTCGGGCGAAAAATCCTTACTACCGAACAGGTACTCATCCAGGAGCAGCGACAGGCCAACACGCCCGAAACCACTCTTGCCCCCAGCGCCGAGACAAGCCCTGAGAGTCCTGAGGCAGCCAACAACGGCGAGACTCCCCCCGCAGTCGAAGAACAGGCGCTGCTCAACCCGGCAACCGGACAGCCATTCCAGACGGTTATGACCGGCGCTGGGCTGCAAGCTGCCGCCGCCGGAATAACACAGGATGGCCGCTGGGAAATCCAGTTTGAACTAACGGCGGAAGGCGGCAAAGTTTTTGGCCCCTTCACCGGGTCACGCATTGGACAGCCGCTGGCGATTGTTCTGGACGGCATTGTTTTGTCCGCGCCCAGCATTCAGGCGCAACTGGATACCGGCGGCGTTATCACCGGAAGTTTCACCGAGCAGGAAGCTAAAACCCTGGCGCTGCAACTGCGGTCGGGCGCGCTGCCCATCCCGCTGGAAGTTATCAGCAGTGAAACCGTCGGCGCGACACTCGGCCAGGAATCCGTCAACCTGAGCATCCGCGCCGGTGTTATCGGCGTGTTCATCATCCTCGCATTTATGACGATCAACTATCGCGTACCGGGGGCCGCTGCCAGCCTGGCACTGCTGGTGTTCATCCTGCTGAATATGGCGCTGTTCAAACTAATTCCCATCACCCTGACACTGCCCGCTATCGTCGGTTTTCTGATCTCAATCGGTTCGGCAGTTGACGGTAACATCCTGATCTTCGAGCGGCTGCGTGAAGAACTACGGGCCAATAAGGATATAGACGCCGCCGTTACGGAGGGGTTCGCCAGAGCGTGGAATTCCATCCGAGACTCCAACATCTCGACAATCCTCATCAGCGGCGTGCTTTTCCTTTTCGGCCAAACGCCGGGTGCAAGCGTCGTCAGCGGATTCGCCGTTACACTGGCACTCGGTTTGATGCTTAACCTTTTCACCGCCATCATCGTGACCAGAACGTTCCTGTATGTTCTGCTCGCTATCTTCAAAAAACCTGCCGAAACCCGTAAATGGTTAATGGGCATCTAAACCTGAAGGAGCATTAAACGATGTTCACCATCGTGGAAAAACGCCGTTGGTACTTCCTGTTTTCGTCACTTATCATCATCCCTGGCATCATTATTATGATCTACTCGGTTGCGACAACCGGACGGTTATTCCGGCTGAGTATTGACTTTGAAGGTGGCAGTATTTTTGAACTGCGTTTCACCGAGGCCGGCGCCGACGAATCCGGCCTGCGCGCCGTTTTCACCGAATTCGGGGATGACAACCCTCTGATTCAGCAGCTTGGGCAGGCCGGCGAATATCGGTGGTCGGTGCGCACGGGCTTCCACAGCGAAACAGAAACCCGCCAGATTCAGGAGCGACTGGATATTTTAGCGCCGCTTGATCGTGACGCGCTGCGGGTCGAAAATGTTTCGGCAACCATCGGGCAGGAAGTTACCCAGGCGGCTTTCGTAGCCGTGCTGGTGGCGGCTGTGATCGTCACCGGTTTCATCATCCTGGCTTTCCGGCAGGTGCCGGACGCATTTCGATATGGCGTGTGCGCTATTCTCGCTATGCTGCACGATGTTCTGATTGTGTCTGCGATCATGTCCCTGATGGGGCTTCTTTTCGGGTGGGAAGTAGATGCGCTGTTTTTAACCGCTGTGCTGATGATCGTTGGGTTTTCCGTCCAGGATACGATTGTGTTATTTGACCGCATCCGCGAGAACATTCCCAAGTTCCTGGGCGAGCCGTATGAGACAATCGTCAACCGCAGCATCCTGGAAACCATTCACCGCTCTCTGACAACTCAGATCAACGTCTTTTTCGTCATCATCGCCATTATGCTTTTCGGCGGCGAGAGCATCAAGCAGTTCGTCTTTATCCTGTTTGCCGGGCTGCTCGCGGGGTCATATTCATCCATCTTCATCGCCGTTCCATTACTGGTGTCCTGGGAAAAAGGCGAGATTCCGTTCGTCAACCGCCGGCGTGATCTGCAAACTGCCGAAGCCGAGATATAAGCGATGATGCGCGCACTGGTTTGCAACAATCACCAGATCAGCCTGCATACCCTCGCTGCACTTCCCGAACCGCGAGAAGGGGAGGCGCTGCTCAAAATCAGACAGGCGGGCATCTGCAACACCGATCTGGAATTGATCGCCGGCATGTACGGATTTTCCGGCATTCCGGGGCATGAGTTTGTCGCCGAGGTCGAACAGGGGCCGCCGCACCTCATCGGGAAGAGGGTGGTCGGCGAAATCAATATTGCCTGTGGCGGGTGTGACTTCTGCCAGCGCGGCATTCCCAGCCAGTGCCGCAATCGAAGAACGGTCGGCATCCGGCAGCATCCCGGCGCGTTTGCCGACTATCTGGCGCTGACCGTACAAAATCTGCATGTCATCCCGGATACAGTCACAGATGACCAGGCTGTTTTTATCGAGCCGCTGGCTGCCGCCCTGCAAGTAACCGAGCTGGCGCATATCTCACCGGATAATCGGATTGGCGTCATCGGCTTGGGCAAGCTGGGGCTACTGATAGTCCAGGTGCTTCAACTGACCGGCGCAGACGTGATCGGCATTACCCGGAGAGAATCTCAAAAACGACTGCTGGATAAGTGGGGAATATCGGCTGCTGCATATGCGGAGATTCCCGCAGAAAGCCTTCATGTAGTCGTGGACTGTACCGGGCAGGCGCAGGGTTTTGAGGATGCTCTCAGACTGATCGAACCACGCGGCACGCTGATTCTCAAAAGCACCTATCATGATCTGCCACGGGCCGACCTAACGCAGCTGGTTGTCCGCGAGATTAACGTAATTGGCAGCCGGTGTGGTCCCTTTGAGAGTGCTATACGCCTGCTCAAACAGGGGCTGGTAGATGTAACAGCGTTGATCGAAGCGCGATATCCATTTGATTCGATCATCGAGGCTTTAGAAAGGGCGGCACAACCTGGAGCGTTAAAGGTTTTGCTCGATTTCTAGCGCGTAGCAAGCGGGAGCGTGATAAAGAAGGTTGACCCGACGTTTGCTTCACTCTCCAGGGTGATCTGACCACCGTGCGCTTCGACGATGTGCTTGGCAATCGCTAAACCTAAACCCGTACCCTGCGTGAACCCCGCAGTATCGGCCACCCGGAAGAACTTCTCAAACATGTGTTTCTGATGCTCTTTGGAAATACCGAAACCAGTATCACTGACAGCAATCTGCACAAACGGTTTATCCTGACCTTCTGCTTCACGGGCAGAGACGGTGATATGTCCTTTCTCACGATTGTATTTAATCGCGTTTGTCAGCAGGTTCAGTAAAACCTGTTTAACTTTGCCTCGGTCTGCCGCAACTGTGTATCGCTCCGACTTGACTGCGACCGATATACTCTTATTATTCGCCTGAGGCAAAACAACTTCCACGCTCTCCGTCAGCAGTTCGCGCAGATCAAAGCGAGTAATGTCAAGCCGCGTGCGGCCTGATTCCAGGCGTGCCAGATCCAAAAACTCGCTGGTCAGGCGAATCAGGCGCTCGGTTTCACTCTGCATGGTTGTAACGATGTCTCGACTGCGATCTATAGGCAGGTCTGGTCGCAGCAGCAGTACCGTGCTGGCTTTTAAAGCCGCCAGTGGAGTGCGGAGTTCATGCACCATCTCCGCAATAAAGTCACTTTGCTGGAACAGACGCGCGTTCTCAATCGCAATAGCCGCCTGGCTGGCAAGCACGGTCAGGGTCGTTATGTCATCCTCATCGAACTTCTCAGTGCCGAGCCTGTTGACGGCCTGCAAACAGCCGATCACCTTCTTGTGCGTGCGCATGGGGACACCCAATAGATTGCGCGTGTGAAACTCGATGGTATCATCCACGCTTCGGCTCCAACCAGGCTCTTTGCTCACATCTTCAATTACACGCGGTTCACCATGCGTCACGATCCATCCAGCGATGCTGCCCTCCATCGGCACGACGATTTTTTCAATCTCGTGCGGATTGATGTTTGAGGCAATCTCAAAACGCAGCTCGCCGGTAGCCGGATCAATCAACAGGATCGAAGCCGCCTCTGTATTGGTCAGCTCCTTAGCGGCTGAAACGATTTTACGCAGCAGCGACGCCAGGTCGAGCGTGGAATTAAGCTGCATACTGATGTCCATCAGGCGCTCGTACCGAGCCAGCATGGACGCAGTGTGATTGCTATCGGCAGCAACGTTCATACTCTGGCCTTTATATGCGCTGTAATCTGCGGAAGAACTTCAGCAGCATCACCACGAATTACGATGTGCGCCAGCGGGTCAAGCGGCGTCGGCTCCAGATTGACGATGATAATCTGTGCGCCATGCCGTTTCGCCAGAACCGGGATGTCGCTGGCCGGAGCAACCTCCAACGAGGAGCCAACAACCAGAAAAACATCGGCCTTACGCGCGGCATCCTGCGCTGCAAGCAGCTGTCGAATAGGAAGCTGCTCGCCAAAGAGAATTACATTGGGTTTGAGGACACTGCCGCATGAAGGGCAGCGCGGCACCCGGCGATCATTCAAAAACTGTGTAATCAGCGACTCTGCCGGATAAACGGCAAAACAATGAACGCAGGTTGCTTCTCGCATATGACCATGCAGTTCATAGACGACCTTATTACCGGCGCGGGTATGCAGCATATCAATATTCTGCGTAATCACGGCATTCAGTTTTCCCAGTGTTTCCAGATATACCAGAGCCTCATGAGCCGGGTTCGGTCTGGCATTAATCGTTAGGCGCGCAAGTGGATAAATCCAGGTATAAAATGCCTCTGGATTTTGGCGGAATCCATGAATGCTGGCAACCGCCATCGGATCTACATCGTTCCAGAGGCCGGAATGTGGACTTCGGAAATCCGGTATACCGGACGGCGTACTGATGCCGGCACCCGTAAAGGCCACAACTGAATTGGACTTTCTAAGTAAATCTGCCGCCGCCTGAACCGCTTCTGAAATCATCATAATTTCTTAGAATCATATTAGCTACTAGAGGAGGATTTCACCGCCCGGCTCAGCCTTCACACGCATATTCAAATCCTCAGTAAACTTCATAATCTGATTGGAGAATACCGCGTTGGGTTGATAGATGACCAGGGGAACTGACGTTTTAGCGGCCTGATACAGTTGATCGTGCGCCGCTGAAATAACCGCGCGAATTTCCTGCCCAAGCACCTGCTCAATTTCGTGCCAGGGCGTTTGCAGATTTGAGGGCGAATGGTTAACCACGACAAAATGAACACGGCGCGAGCCATTGGTTTCAAGCTCATGGAACATCTCACGCGCCATCGTCAGCGCGACCTGAGTTGGCTCCAGCACCACAACAATCTGATCCATTTCCCGCTGAAGCCTGCCGGTCACAGAGGACAGACCGGCGCCAAGATCAAAAACTGCCGGTCGCCCCATCGTCTTTAACACACGCACCACACTTACGGCGGACTCAAATGTGTAGTTTAGCTGTGCCTCTTTAACACGAACGGAGGAGAGCAAAACGCGCAAACCGGATTGATGGACAACCATTTCGCCATCAATCAAGGATGGACGGATCTCATTAGACGGCTTGCCCAGAACATTCGCCATACCATGCGAGTGACCGAACCCCAACAGCAGCCCCAAAGCGCCGCGTCCCAGACAGAAATCAGCCAGCACAGGATTTTCACCGGCGAGTGTCAAAGCCGCCGCGACGTTAAGCGCCAGCGTTGTCGTGCCAACACCACCCTTAGCGCCAATGAACCCAATCGCTACCCCCTTGCTGGGTTCAGGGCGGCGCTGTGTGGTGCTGCGCGCCAGCATAGCCTTCACGCGGGACGCTAGTTCTGCCGGGTGGGTAGGTTTGGTCAGATAATCGTCTGCCCCGGCTTCAAACCCGGCAACCTTGTCATCCACTAGCGTTTTAGCTGTGAACATAATAATTGGTATCGGACGTGTTTCAGGATCGGCGCGCAGACGACGGCAGACCTCATAACCATCCATATCGGGCATCATCACATCCAGGATAATCAGGTCAGGGTGTTCGCTGGATGCCTTGGAGATCGCTTGATTACCGGCGTTCGCAGCAACCACTTCATAACCATGCCGCTGCAACATCAGGCCGATGAGTTTGAGGCTGTCTATATCGTCGTCTACGATTAGTATCTTATCAGGCATAATAGGATTAGGTTCGCGTTACTCAACCAGTATTGCTGACAGTCTAGCACGAAAGAATCTGCGGTGCAAGCAAAGGGCGCAAGCTCAGAAAGCGCGTATTCAGTCCAGGATTGACGCACATTCGAGAGCATGTTACACTGCCCATAATCTTATAGGCCAACAACCGTGAATGGGAGAGTAGGCAAGCCTCCTGCGACAGAGAGTGCGAGCCATAGGCTGGAAGCTCGCTCACAGTGTTTTGCCGAATGTCACCCAGGAGTTGCCGTGCTGAAACATCAGTAAGCATGGCCGGGTAAGCCCGTTACAGCACTTGAGCGCTCCGCTTGGCAGACGCCATCGGAGAAACAAGGTGGTACCGCGAAGGATACCCTTTCGTCCTTGTCTATCTGGACGGAGGGGTTTTTGTTTTCTATCAGGAGAGCATATGACAAAAGCGATGCCCAGAGTTTTTGACTTTGCCGAAGCCGAACCGCGAATCTACAGCTGGTGGGAGCAAAACGGCTGGTTCAAGCCAGAGATTGCGTCATCCCAGGCAGAAACGTTTGTCATCAGTATGCCGCCGCCCAACGTTACCGGCGCGCTGCATATCGGCCATGCGCTGACCGCGTCCATCGAAGACCTGATGATCCGTTACGAACGGATGCGCGGCAAAGCGGCGCTGTGGGTTCCTGGCACCGATCATGCCGGAATCGCCACACAGTTGCAGGTTGAAAAAATGCTCCGGGAGCAGGGAACGAGCCGCCAGGAAATCGGTCGTGAAGCGTTCCTGGCACACACCTGGGCATGGAAGGAAAAATACGGCGGCACCATCCAGAACCAGCACCGCCGCCTGGGCGCAAGCTGTGATTGGGAGCGCGAACGTTTTACACTCGATGATGGTCTCTCCAATGCCGTCCAGGAAGTGTTCATCACCCTCTACGAACAGGGGTTAATTTATCGCGGCCCGCGACTGGTGAACTGGAGTCCAGGGTTGCAGACCGCCGTTTCTGATCTGGAAGTGGAGCGGGACGAAGAGCAGGGCAAGCTGTATTACTTTAGGTACCCGGTCGAGGGCGGCGAACATATCCCGGTAGCAACTACCCGACCGGAGACGATCCTGGGTGATACCGCCGTATGTGTGCATCCCGAAGACCCGCGCTACCGGCATTTAATCGGCAAGACGGCTTACGTGCCAATGCTCAACCGGCCTATCCCGATCATCGCCGATGCGTATGTTGACCGCGAGTTCGGGACCGGCGCGTTAAAAATCACGCCCGGACACGACTTCAACGATTATGAAATCGGCCAGCGTCACGGTCTGCCGGTCATCAATGTAATGAATCGGGACGCCACCATGAATGCAGAAGCCGGCCCCTATACCGGCCTGGATCGTTTCGTCTGCCGCGAGAAATTATGGGCCGACATGGAAGCCGCAGGATTGACCATCAAAGTGGCCGAACATACCATGATCGTGCCGCGCAGCCAGCGCGGCGGTGAGGTGGTCGAACCACTCATCAGCACGCAGTGGTTTGTCCGGGCAAAGCCGTTGGCCGAAAAAGCTGTCGCCGCCGTGCGCGAGGGGCGAATCAAAATCGTGCCGGAGCGCTTCGAAAAAGTATATTACCACTGGATGGAGAATATCGAGGATTGGTGCATCAGCCGCCAGTTATGGTGGGGGCATCGTATCCCCGCCTGGTACGGGCCAAAAGGCGAAGTCTATGTTGGCAAACAGCCGCCGGTTGGTGACGGCTGGATACCGGAGGAAGACGTTCTGGACACCTGGTTCAGCAGCGGCCTGTGGCCTTTCAGTACGCTCGGATGGCCGGAACAAACGCCCGATCTGAAACGATTTTACCCGACCAGTATGATGGAAACCGGGTACGATATCCTGTTCTTCTGGGTGGCGCGCATGATTATGCTGGGCATCTGGTTCACCGGTGAACCGCCGTTCCGAACCGTCTATCTGCACGGACTAGTTCGAGACAAATATGGACGAAAGATCAGTAAAACGCTGGGCAATACGATTGATCCCCTGGAAATCATGAATCAATACGGCACCGACCCACTGCGGTTTACGCTCGTCACCAGCGGTACGCCCGGCAATGACCTGAACCTGGACAGCGACCGCGTGGAAGCTAACTGGCGGTTTGTCAACAAAATCTGGCAGATTGGTAATTTCATCACCAGCAACCTGGATGGTGATCTGCCTGCCGGGCTACCGCCGGCCTCCGAACTGGATTTACCCTCACGCTGGATCATCAGCCGCCTCACACGACTGATCGGCAGCGTTCAATATCTGTTCGACATTTACCAGTACGGCGAGGCTGGACGTCAGATTCTTGAATTCGTGTGGAGCAAGTTTGCCGACTGGTATATTGAGATGAGCAAACACCCGCTCTACGAAAATGACGAGGAAGCAAAAACCAGGACGCGGCGTGTGCTGGTTTATGTGCTGGACACCTGCCTACGGTTACTGCATCCGTTCATGCCGTTTGTAACCGAGGCGCTCTGGCAGTACATCCCGCACGAAGGCGACGCGCTTATTACGGCGAAGTGGCCGCACGCGGATTCAGCCTGTCTCGACGAACGCGCCGAATTTGAAATGAATCTGATTATCGATCTGGTGCGCGGCATTCGGAACACAAGAACCGAATATCAGGTTGACCCAGGCCATCGCATTAAGGCCCTGATTGCGCCCGGAAGTAACCGCGAGACTCTGGAACAGTACAGCTACATCTTTGCACGTCTGTGCAACGTGAACGAGATTGAACTGCTGGATGCCAATCAGTCGGCACCCGATCAGGCAGCATCGGTCATCACCAGCGACGTGACGGTCTATCTGCCGCTGGCCGGTATGGTAGATATTCAGGCCGAGTGCGAACGTCTGCGGCGCGAACAAAACAAGCTGGAAGAACAGATCGCCCGGTCGAAATCCAAGCTGGATAATGAACAATTCGTCAGCCGCGCCAAAGTGGAAGTCGTTGAGCGCGAACGCGATCTTCTGAACGAATTGCAAGCCAGCTTCGACCAGATCATGGAGCGAATCACGGCGCTCTGTAAAGAATAGGGTTCGTAAACAATCCGGGGCAGAGGAGCAGAGGAAGTCGTCTCCTTTCCACGACGGCTTCCCCTGCTTATTTATCGTCTTCCTGTTTCATTTTTAAGAAGATGGTACGCCCGGCCTCCTGAGCGGCCTTACGCACTTCAAGATCAGGATCGGTTTCAAACACTGAACGCAGCGCGTCAAGTGCGTCGGGATCTGCCAGAAGCGTTAGCTCGCTGATCGCCTTCAGACGTACCTGAGGGTTTTTATCCTGTAAACGCGCAATATGATAAGTTACAATGCGTTTACTCGCCGATGTCATCCGTCACACCTTTGATAGCCTGATAGCCTTCAACTGTTTATTATAACAAGAATCGCTCCAAGCAGGCATTAGGTTGCTGTGTTATAGACATGGTATAATTCTGCACGTCACTCCGTAAAATCCCAAGGAGACCATTCAGTGGCCCCGCCCGCTGTTGTTCTGGCAATCGGCAATCCTAACCACTTCAGCCAACTGGCCTATAATCGGCCTCGCGCCATGCTGCCGGTGTTAGGCAAGCCGCTGGTTTTGCGCGCGATGGAATCATTGCATAGGGCAGGCGTCCAGCATTATATCGTTATTGTGGGCGAGGACGAGGGTTCGGTCGCGGCGTATCTGAACACTCAATGGCTGCCCAACGTTCGGGTTGAGTTTGTACTTCAGCCGGGCAGCAGCAGCCTGACTCGCACACTGGCACGGTTAGCCCAGGAGCTTAACACCAGGTTTATCCTCGCCAGTTACAATGCATTTGCCCACTCAAATTTCCCCGACCGACTGCTCAGGCATACCGGAAGCGAACTGGTGCTGGGCGGCGCGCTGTTGAGCCTTTCTAAGTCCAGAACGAATTATTATGGCGTTGCCAAAGATCACGCCATCAGTCGAATTACGCAGGAAATCCCGGCAGATGACAATGCCTTCCTGCTGGCAAATATGGCCGTTTGTGGCGAAACATTCATCCGGTATCTCAGCAGCCTGACACTAAATACCAGCGTCTTCACCAACCAGTTTCTTGACATCGCCAGGATATACCTTCAGGCCGGCGGCGCGGTTTCACTGGCCGAAACCACCTGGACGCTGCCCATAGAAACGGATTATGATCTGCTGACTTTAAACCGGCAGCTTTTGACCGACCAGCAGGACAGCCATATCTTAAGTGAACTTCCCGGAAGCGTACAGATTATTCCGCCCGTCCGTATTGACCCGCACGTCAGTGTGGGGCAGGGGGCGCGGATAGGGCCGCGCGTATACCTCGAATCAGGATGCAGCATCGGACAGTATGCTGTCATCAGCGACGCTATTATCTTTCAGAATGCTATTATACCGGCAGAAACGACGGTTCATGATGCGATCATCTCCAACCGCCTGCAAATCAACGGCGCGGATATACGCTAGGACAGACGGTCAATTTCCGTTATGATGAAACACGTAACTTATCGTCAGATGCTTAACCAAGGGTTGAAATTTGGCCCAGGGCTATAAACGGTGTCCCATTTGTGAGACACCCAACCATCGTAACGCCAGCGTTTGCAGCACGTGCGGCGCGACGCTCACCAATGTTCAGATTACCGCCAGAAGCGACCAGGCTGAATCCCTACCTGCCGATTACACCTATCATTACGGTGAAACGGATCTGTCCGAACGAAACCTGCGCTGGCGCGGCGCAACCTACTTTCTCAGCGGTCTGATGATCTTGGGCGCGCTGTTTTGCGTCGGCGCTGTCGCGCTGGCCGGCGCTAACCTGTTTAATTCGCTGGCTCAACCCGGCGCGTTATCGTCGCCTGCTCCGGCAACCAGTCCGCTGCCGATCACAACCAACACGCCCCGGCCAACGCTGGCATGGGCAACCGTGACACCTGCGCCGCCAACGCCGCTGCCTACAGCGACCGCTACCTTCACGCCCACCGAAGGCCCATGTATCCAGCAGGTGCTGCCAAACGATGACCTGTACGCCATCGTCGCGCGCTGCGGCCACCGGCATTATGATGTGATACTGAGCCTTGTGGCCGAATTGAACAATCTGGAAGACCCATCCCGTATTCTTCCCGGTGAATTTATTGAAGTCCCCTGGCCGACTTCGACCCTTGACCCAAATGCTGCCCCAACGGGCGAAAGCAGCGCCGAAAATACGGGAGACACAGAAACGGTCGCGCTTGCCAGCAGCATCCAGCCTGTGCGCGTGCCGGACGGAGGGCCAGCCCCTACCGAAACATTACTGCCAGGAGTAATGTGGCATACCATTCAGTCGGGTGAAGACATCCTTCTGGTGGCCTACCTGTATGGCGCAAATCTCAAAATCCTGTCGGAACTGAACCCGGAAGTTACGTTTTCGCAGTGTGACTTCGGCTCCGGGTCAGGAGGGCCAAACTGCACCGTTCAACTGTACATCGGCCAACGGCTGCGTGTGCCAGCTCCCACACCCACACCAACCCTTTCACCTACACCATCCGGCAGCGAAACGCCCACGCCCACCGCGACCCCAACCTTCAACGCCCCCAGTCCGTTGAGTCCCAGCGACCGCGCCTTCTTCCGATATGATGAATTGATCACGCTGCGCTGGGTCACTTCCGGTTCGCTGGCGGCAAACCAGGTCTATCTGGTGCGAGTTGAAGATCAGGTGACGAAAGCCGCCTACACCGCGACCACACGCGAACTGTATTTTATCGTCCCAGAAGCTTGGCACAATCAGGATGCTGCACGACACGATTTCGTCTGGACGGTGAGCGTTGTGGATAACGACCGCCCGGATGCGCCTTATTTTACGACCGAGCCGCGCCTGTTCACCTGGCAGGGGCGCGCAAAGGACAAAAACTAGCATGAGAAACAACCTGCTTTTGCTGGCAGCCTCAAGCGTCTTACTACTGGCAGGCTGCAACTTTACACCGCTGCCCCAGGCGACGCCGACCATTCAGCCTATCGCACCGACCGGCGAACCCAGCAGCACGCCGACGCCAACGGAAACTACGGCTTTTGAGCCGCCGGTCGAAAGCCCAACGCCTTCATTCACTGCCGCGCCGCCGACCGAAACGTGGACGCCAACCGCTACACCCGGCCCATACGAACATACCATCAGGGAAGGCGACTCGCTGATTACAATCGTGCAGGTTTACGGATATACCAATTTAAGTGTTGCGCCGGGCAGCATCATTTCAGACATTGTGGCTTTGAACGGCCTTCGGAACGCGGATAGTCTACCGGCTCCAGGTAATGTCATCCTGATTCCTCGACAGACGGCAACGTCCACACCGGGTAATGAGGCAACGGTGGCTGTCGTTCAGGCGACGAGTGCCGCCTCCGCGCCGGTGGTCACGCTGGCGAGTAATACCGCTATCCAGGACTATATTGTGCAACCCAATGATACGTTCGTCGGCATCGCCCAACAGCTTAATACCACCATTGAAGTGCTGGCGGTGCTGAACCCTGAAGTAAATATTTTCGGCTGCAACTTCGAGATTCCCAGCGGCGGGCCGGACTGCAACCCCCCGCTGCAAATCGGGCAGGTATTAAAAGCGCCGGCACCCACGCCAACACCCACACTATCACCGACGCCCTCCGGCAGCGAGACGCCAACCCCAACGCCGACCTATAAAGCGCCGCTGCTGGTATATCCGCCCCAGAACGCTATTGCTCCTCCCGGTGTATTCAGCCTGCAATGGGTGGGTATTGGCGTGCTGCGTCCCGACGAGTTTTACCTGGTGGAGGTGTCCGACGAAACGACTGAACAGGTCTTCCGGCAGGTGACAAAAAACACATCCATACGGTTGCCGGAAGATATGATCCCAGATGATGGGCAAACCCATTCGATCAAGTGGACGGTTCGCGTGGCGACTCCGAACGAAATGGGCGTTTACCGGCCCATCGGCGGTGTGCCGGAAATTCGCACCTTCTTATGGCAAAGTCGGTAGATCAGCCCAGCCGCCCAAACTGCCGGGCAAGCTGCTCAGTAGTCATATGAATCATGGTTGGCCGACCATGTGGGCAGGTCAGGGGCGACTGGCAGCGTTCAAGTTGTCGAATCAAGCCCTGCATTTCATCAAGGCTGAGAATTTGCCCGGCCTTGACGGCTGCCTGCTTGCAGACGCGCTGGACAATGCGCTCTTCGATGGAAGCCTGTCCCGGCCTGACGCCCGACTCCAGATCTTCAATCAGTGCGGTCAGCACATCAGCCGGCGGCTGATCGGCGAGCAGGGCAGGGACAGCGCGCACGACGAAAGTATTCGGACCAAACGGCTCAAGGCTGAAGCCGACACTGTGTAACACATCCAGGTTTTCTTCCACCAGGCGCGCCTCTACCGGCGGCAGATGGATAGACTGCGCCGAGAGGGCATACTGTGCCGGCTGCTCCTGGCGCGCCTGTTCTTCCATAAACTGTTCGTAGAGAATACGCTCGTGCGCTGCGTGTTGGTCAATCAGATACATACCGGCTGGGCCCTCCGCCACGATATAGGTTGCGCCGATCTGACCGACCGCGCGCAGGATGGGCAGCGTGCGCGGTCGAACCGGAGCGCCCAACCCAACAGGAACAGCGGTCGGGTCTGACCGTTCCTGCGCGAGAGCGGGCGCATGATAGCGAGCGTATTGGCCGGGCGACTCCAGGTCAAGGTTTAAATCCAGTTGCAGATGACTGTCATCCAGTCCCCATTCCGCCGATGGGGCGCGCCCGCTGTAGTATCTCCCACGCATAGCGGGAGTCTGCGCCAGGTCTATGATCGCCCGTCGCACAGCGCGTTGAAGGGCGGCAAAGATGGAGTCGCCGCTCCGAAAACGCACTTCAGCTTTGGTCGGATGGACGTTGACATCCACTTCTTCGGAGGGCATTTCCAGCAACAGCACCGACACCGGATAACGCCCGGTCATCAGGAAGGTGTGGTAAGCCTGGGTTACAGCGTAAGCCAGCCGTGTATCCTGAATCCAGCGCCCGTTCACAAACAGCGTGATATGGGTGCGGTCGGCACGGTGCAGGCTGGGGGCAGAGGTATAACCATAGACGCGAATCGGCTGACCGGGCTGCTCAGCATTGATTTCCACCATATCCCGAAAGGTATCCAGTCCCAACGCCGCTACGAGTACATCGCCAAGCTGGCCGCTTCCGCTGGAACGAAACAACTCGCGCCCATCCTGCTCCAGTACAAAACGCACGCCGGGGTAAGCCATCGCATAACGCGAAACGATCAGGGCAATATGCCGTCTCTCGGTACTGTCTTTTTTCAGGAATTTCAGCCGTGCCGGCGTATTGTAAAAAAGATTCTCGACCGTAATCACCGTGCCGATGGGTGCGCCGACGGACTTATGCTCGGCGACCTGTCCCCCTTGCAGGCGAATCAGCGTGCCGGCAGGGAAGCCGGCGTGCCGCGTCACCATCGTCAGATGGCTTACAGAGGCGATACTCGCCAGCGCCTCGCCGCGAAAACCCAGAGTCGTGATATGGGTTAAATCATCTGCCGTCCGCAGTTTACTGGTGGCGTGACGGTGAAAGGCCAGCGGCGCATCGTCGGGGGACATCCCGCTGCCGTCGTCACTAATTCGAATCCGCTGCCGCCCACCGCCGGTTACTTCGACACGAATATGTCCGGCGCCGGCATCCAGTGCGTTCTCGAGAAGTTCCTTTACGACGGACGCCGGGCGCTCAACAACTTCTCCCGCCGCAATCTGCGCAACCACTTCTTCTGACAGAATCTGTATGGGCATATCCACGCTTCCTGAAAAAACTGACCCCGCATATGCGGGGTCATAATAATAGCGCAGATGTTCGAGAAAATCACGACTGCGGCGCAACCAGGTTAGCACCTTCGAGGGGAATGCTCAGATAAAAAGTGCTGCCACTGTTTTCCTGGCTTTCCACCCAGGCGCTGCCGCCATGACGCTGCGCCACACTCCGCACGATGAATAGACCCAGACCGCTGCCTTTGATCTTCTTATGTTCCTGACGCGGAATACGCACATGCCGCTCAAACAGATTTTTCTGGTGTTCCGGGCTAATGCCCAGACCACTGTCTTTGACCATCACCAATACCTGTTTACCTGTGTTTTTCACTTCCACCGTGACCGAACCGCCGCTGGGCGTGTATTTGATGGCATTATCCACCAGGTTGATGATGGCGCGTTCCAGCATATTGCTGTCGGCATTGATGATAGGCAGATCTTCAGCGATTTTGACCTGAATATCCAGTTCCTTTTCTGCTGGGACGAGGTGGTTTTCAACAATCCGCCGGACGATTTCACCCAAATCACAGGGCGCACGGTTTACCTCGTAAAAACCGGTTTCCGGGTCGTAGCGCCCGGCGTCCTGGATATTATCCACCAGCGCCGTCATCTGCGTGATGCCGGCCAGAATCTTGTTGACGAAATGTAGCTGTTTCTCGTTCAGCTCTCCGACCAGGCCGAGTTCCAGCATACTGGCGAAACCCTGCATGGAAGTCAGCGGGGAACGCAGATCATGTGACACTATGCGCGTGAACTCGCTCTGATTACGGTTAAGCTTTTTGTACTGCGTGATGTCCCGCAGCACGACAATCCAGCCTTCCGGCTGTCCATTGTCGCCGCGCACTACTTCAACACGCGGGGCAAAGGTTCTATTATCGCTGTTCACCCATTCGGCAAGAGGCTTCCCGGTGTCATCGAGCAGAGCGACCAGATCATCAGAACGGACGACTTCGCTTAGGGTACGACCGGCAGCTTGTTCGGAAGTCTCCCCAAAAACGGCTTCGGCTGAGGTGTTCATCAGCACTACACGCTGACGGTTATCAAGGATGAGCAAAGGGTCAACGATGCTTTTCAACACAGAAAGCAGCAGAAGATCGGCAGACGAAAACTGCCCGTTAATATTTACTTGAATCATTACTATACCTCAACCGCCGACGGAGGTGCGCAACTGGCATCTTATCCCGATTATATAAGCGTTACAGATTAGGGGCAAGTTAAGCCTAAGCGCGCCGTGATTTCTCTGGACTTTGTTCACGCTCCCGCAACATGCTTCGAATACGGTCGGCAACCATGTCAATCGCTACAGTGTTAAAGCCACCTTCGGGGATGATCACATCGGCGTACCGGCGGCTGGGTTCGACGAACTGCACATGCATCGGGCGCACCGTCAGAAGATACTGGTTGATGACCGAGTCCACTGTGCGACCGCGTTCAGCGATGTCTCGCTGCAACCGCCGGATAAAGCGGATATCCGAATCTATATCCACGAAAATCTTAATGTCGAAGAGCCGGCGCAGAGCCGGTTCAGACAAAATCAGAATACCCTCGACCAGGATAATCGGCTGTGGATCAACCCGGTTGAACTGGCCGGTGCGCCGGTGGTGCGTAAAGTCATAGATCGGGATTTCAACCGACTGCCAGTTCTGAAGCCGCTTGATATGCTCGATCATCGCAGGTGTATCGAGCGCGTCTGGATGATCAAAATTGCGGATCTCTGACTGCGCGAGGGGTATATCCTGCCAGTCCTTGTAGTAGGCATCATGCGGAATGTAAGCGATGTGGTGACTGCCAACGCGATCCAAGATAGCGTTTGAGATGGTGGTTTTTCCGGCACCCGTCCCGCCAACGACGGCTATCGTCACCGGAGGAAGTTCACTGGTCATGCTGCGCTCCTTAACTAAGACAAATGCCCGTCAACGGGTTTTCGTTGCGGGCATTTTCGAAGCCACCTGTGGGACTTGAACCCACAACCTAACGCTTACGAAGCGTTTGCTCTGCCATTGAGCTAAGGTGGCAGCAACAGTCGAAATTATAGCAAGCGCGTCATGACGCATCAAGCCTTAATTCTGCGGTGATCAGTGGCGAAAATGGCGGACGCCGGTGAAGACCATCGCCATGCCAGCCTCGTTTGCTACCTGAATAGCTTCTTTGTCCCGGATTGATCCGCCCGGCTGAATCACTGCCGTCACGCCCGCTTCTGCTGCTGCTTGAACGCCGTCCGCAAACGGGAAAAATGCGTCGGACGCCATCACCGCGCCGGCAGCACGCTCGCCAGCTTTAGCGATTGCCAACCGGACCGCGTCTACGCGACTGGGCAGGCCGCCGCCAATACCTACCGTCGCCCGCACCCCGGCCAGAACAATCGCATTTGATCGCACATGCTGGACAACTTTCCAGGCAAACTGGAGCATTTCCAGTTCTTCAATCGTTGGCGTTCGCTCAGTAACCGTTTTCAGCATAGTGGATTCAGGGTCACCAGTGTCGGCGCTCTGCACCAGCACGCCGCCAAGTACGGAGCGAAGCTCCAGCTCGTTACCTGTAAACGGCTGCGGAACGTTCAACAACCGGCAGTTTTTCCGACTCGCCTGTAGCTGCGCCTGTGCCGCCGCAGAAAATCCCGGCGCGGCAATCGCTTCCACAAACAGGCTTCCCAATGCGTTCACAAAAGCCTCGTCAATCGGACGATTAACAGCGATGACTCCACCAAAGGCTGATACCTGGTCGGAAGCCAATGCCAGGGGAAACGCTTCCGACAGGGTGGGCGCGCTGGCGACGCCAATCGGATTCAGGTGTTTGACGATGACGGCGGTCGGTTCGGCAAAACTGCTTACGGCACGCCAGGCCGCGTCAAGATCGAGGATGTTATTGTACGAAAGCTGCTTGTTGCCGCCCAGCAGACTGCCACCCAGCGGCCCGGAGCGCGCCACGCGGCTGTAATAAGCCGCCGTCTGGTGCGGGTTTTCGCCATAACGCAGCACCTCCACCTGCTGCATCCCCAAAGACAGATGCTGGGGAAGGTCGGTCGGTGTCAGGCTGGGGACGACATCCTGGGACAAAAACGCATGGATCGCCGTGTCATAATCGCGGGTGTGGGCAAACGCCTTGACGGCCAGTTTCCGGCGAATGGCTAAGTCAACCACCCCGGTTGCCTTCAGTTCAGCAACCACTTTGACGTAATCTTCAGGGTCGCAGATTACCACCACATGAAAGAAGTTTTTAGCTGCCGCCCGGAGCAGCGTCACGCCGCCAATATCAATCTGCTCGATGGCATCCTGGAGGCTGATACCGATCTGTGATACCGTTTCCTGAAAGGGATACAGGTTGCAGACGACCATATTGATCGGCGCGTAACCGAACTGCTGTAAACTCAGCAGGTCTTCCGGTTTGTCCCTGGCAAGAATGCCGGCGTGGATGGCCGGATGCAGCGTTTTGACACGTCCGCTCAGCATTTCCGGCATACCGGTAAGCGTTTCGACCGGTATGGCGGGGATGCTGGAACTGCGTAAAAGCTGTTCCGTCCCGCCGGTCGCCACGATATCCCAGCCCATTTCAACCAGGGCCGAGGCAAACTTGACCAGATTGGTCTTGTCATAAACACTGAACAGCGCGCGCGGCATGGCTCACTTATCCTTTACTGTGAAGATTTTGCCCAATGAGTCTCAATCATATATTAATTGCGTTCCGGATTCGAGGCGGGCTGCCCGCAGTGACTTTCTCTCATGCTTTCGGGCCGGTGAGTATCCCATGCACTTCCTCGACGAAAGCCAGCAGGCTTTCCATAAAACGGTCGAGAAAATCCTGGGTGATCGCCTGAGCGGTGGTTTCATACCCCGCTTGCGCCAGGGCTGTCACAGGTGGACGGAAGTCACGCAGGGTGATACACAGCCGGTTGTGATTATCGGTCATGATGCCCCACACCAGCACCTTTTTGTCGTTATCATCTTTGGCGCTGGAAAAGCGCGATATGGATGATCCCGGCGTCACCTGCCCAACATTGCTGAAGACTTCCTCGCCTTTGATGGCTTCGTTCATGAAGGAAAATCGTCCCGGAATATCGTCCATCATTTTCTGCATCGAGCCAGGCAGTCCCGCAATCAACCGGATAGCAGTGGTACTCATGCTCTGGCCGTCCATAGCGATCTGGCGATAGCGCCGCATAACACGGCTGAACGCATCCAGCAGGCTTACATAATCGGTGCGCGCCTTGTGAAACAGATGAAAGGCCTCATCCTTCCTGGCTGTTTTATGAGCAACAAGATTCAGCAAGCGTAGAAGATCGTCATGCATAGGGTAAAAGTCCACAAACGGGTTGCGAAATGTGCTGGGGAAAAGCCGATCTTTCGGGTTGGCATGGGTGGCGTCAATCGGTATCAGAAGCGATGGGTTGGACTGTCCCAACTCAGCAAGCATATCGTCCACCAGCCGCGCCAGAGGCTTGCCATCCGGCTTTTTACGCAGATCATCCAGAGCGCGCTGCAAACGAAGGCTCGGTTTATAACGTTGATTGAAGATAACACGGTGTAAAACGAGAAGATCATTGACTGTCAGATGAATGGGTGGGCGGGTTCGACGGATTAACAGTCTGCGTAAATCGGTGATGGGGGCGATGTCCACCGACGCTTCTGCACTGATATGAGTGATTACCGGACTCAGTTTCCGAGCCGCACGCTCCAGCTTAGGCGAAGCGGTCAGATCGAGGGCGATTGGCAGTTCCAGCCTGGGCGGCGCGCCTTGAGACTGAACGCGCCGTTCGACATAATAAACAGCCTGATTGGTCAGCATTTCGGCGGTCGCCATCGCCCAGGGGCCGTCAAAGTAGATGTGCGAAAAATCGAACACCATGCCACCATCAGTATGAAAGATGGTCAGGGCATGATCGCCAATCCCGCGCCGCCCACGCCGGATAGTCTGAAGCGGCTGGCTGGATGAAGCCTGATCCCAATTAATGAGGATAGGTGTTTTTTGCAGCATCTCAAGCGATTGACGTTGATCCTGTCCCAGTAGTCGGCGCAAATCCTGCTGCGCGGTGCGCGGCGCGGCAAGCAGTATCAAATCCGCCTGGGCGGGATTGCTGCTTTTGGCCCGCAGCAGGGCATCTACCTGTGCATGAATGAGTGCCGGAGCGGTTGGGGTAGTGGGGTCTACAAATTTGAGCAGATAGTAGGCATCCTTGTAAATCACCCCGACATGCAAATCGGTATTGCGGATGGGTATGCGCTGCTCGCCGTACTCGCCCGGCTCCAGATAAGAGAGAATCGAAAGCTGCCTGACGTAGGCCTGTAAGCTGAGTTCGCGCTGTTTCTGTCGAGCAGGGTCTTTCCAGGCAGCCTCAAAACTGTAACGCTGGCGTGCGCCGACTTGGGCAAGCTGCTCATCACAAAAACTATCGAACCGCTGACGGCGGTAAGCGGGAATGCTGAACTGCTGCGACAAACCATCCGGAACTTTAAATGGGCGGATTTTTTCCCAGGCGCGGTGCAGGCGGGGCAGGCCGGTTGTTTGTTCCATGACCGTCAGACGTACATTCTCTTCCCAGACGCTTGCCAGCAGATAATGATAATCGCGCAGCAGCCACATCGCAGCCATTACCCAAGCCGTTAGCTGCTCGGATTCGGATGGGGCAGGGCGCATCGGCCTGATAGCCTGCTGGAAGCCGGTCGTTTCAGTATTGTGTCGGGCCGCATCCTCTCGCAGACCAAACTCAACATAAAACTGCCATGCCCCTTCAGGCAGGTAGTCTTCTGATCTGACGCCGGCCAGTTGCAACAGAAACGAAAACCCGGCCAGCACAGTCGCGGGACCGGCGAACATCATACGATAAAAGGCATTGTTGCGAACAATCGCTAACCCTTTAAACAGAGAATTAAAATAGGCGCGCCCTTCGGCGGGCGGCAGCTTGCGCTCCTTGACGTTGAGCAGGCCGTTAAAAACGAATCCCACGACGTTACCTGCCGGTAGAATCCGGGATATGAGTTCGATCAATTCCTCTTGTTCCGGGACAGACACATGCGACGTGTTTTCGTGCAGGCTGGCCTCGGCAACCAATTTACGCAAATTGGTCGCGGTTAACTGAGTTGCCTGCTGAACGACTTGCTCGGCGCTGGTTAGCTCGTCCATATGTACCCGCTCTAAAATTTCAAATCGAATTCAAACCTGATTGTAATCAAAATACCAGCCGATGGGAATGTTGCGTCCGTTCTGGATGAGTGTTTGCTGAGCATATCGTGCAAAATTTCACAAATGAGTTATAATGATAATAATGAGCATAATCAGGGAGAGTGGGATATGCGCCCGAAAGTTGTCATCATCGGCGCCGGTTTCGGTGGTTTGTATGCGGCAAAAACACTAGCGAAACAGGCGGTAGACGTTTTGCTGATTGACCGCCAGAACTTCCACACCTTCACGCCGCTGCTGTACCAGGTGGCGACCTGCGCGCTTGATCCCAGCGATATTGCTTATCCCACGCGCGGCATCTTCCGAAACAAACCCAATGTGCGCTTTCTGTTAGGGGAGGTGAGAGCGATCAACCGCGCCGACAAATACATCACCGTCAAAACGAACGGCCAGGAACGGCACGAGCGATATGATTATCTGATCGTCGCCGCCGGAAGCGTGACCAATTACTTCGGCAGCCGTGATCTGGCGCGGCGCGCGTTCGGGCTAAAAGACCTGAACGATGCAGTTATCCTGCGTAACCACATCCTGAAGCTGTTTGAACGCGCGTTATGGACGGAAGACCCGGTTTACCGGCATGCCCTGACCACTCTGGTCGTTGTCGGCGGCGGGCCGACCGGGTTGGAGACAGCCGGTGCTTTGTACGAGCTGTACAACCACGTCTTGCGCGAGGAGTTCTCCGACGCGCAGAATTTAACGGCTCGTGTTGTCCTGGTTGAAGCGGCAGATCATTTGTTAGGGACGTACCCGGAACGCCTGCAAAAAGCTGCCTACCAGCAGTTAAAGTCGCTGGGCGTAGAACTGATGCTTGGCGAAACGGTGGAAAACGTGACGGAAGAAGGCGTGTTCCTTAAGAGCGGGCGTTTCATCCCAAGCTGCACGCTGGTATGGTCGGCAGGCGTTAAAGCATCACCGACTGCCCAAATGCTGGGTGTTGAACTCCAGCGAGGTGGGCGCGTGCCGGTGCTGCCCACGCTGGAACTGCCGGGACATGATGATGTGTACGTAGTCGGCGATATGGCTTACCTGGAAGACCTTCACGGCCAGCCTTACCCTATGCTGATTCCGGTAGCAAAACAGCAGGGTATTCTGGCAGCCAGGAATATCCTGTGCCGGCTGAAAGGGCTGGAACTTCAGCCATTTCGTTATCACGACCGGGGCATTATGGCGACAATTGGCCGCCGTCGGGCGGTGGCCTGGATTTTTTACCGCGTGCAGCTAACCGGGTTCGTCGCCTGGGTCGCCTGGCTTGGTTTGCATCTCATCTGGCTGATGGGCTTCCGCAACCAGATGAGCGTTTTTCTGAACTGGGCCTGGAATTACCTGACCTATGATCGCTCGGTGCGTATTATACTCGAACACCGGCGTTTCGACGCAGCGATTTCTGAGACGCAGATAGAAGTCAGGCGCGAACCCGTAATCGAAGGTTAAAACATCACAGACCGGACTTTAAAGCGTCCTCAGCTGTCCAGCCCCGCTCCTTTTCAGGTACACGTTTCGCCCGCGCCGGCTGTTCAAAAACAGCGTACAGCAGCAGCGCCAGCAGGCTGATCGCCAACAGGCCCAGCGCCAGCGGGATGCCCAACTTTAGCGGGCCGACCAGAAACGAGCCGAACAGCGCCGACGGCAGCACTCCAACATAAGCAGCAGCGCCGATAAAATGAAAGAATCGCGCTGCCGCGCCGCCATAGATTTGGTCGCGGCGGTTTGAACTGCGCGCCAGCGGCACACAGAAAACGACGATCAAGGCTGCCACAATCAGCAGGGTAAGTGATGTTCTGTCCATGCAGCTACCTTTTTAGAACAGCGTATAAATGAACGGCTGCGTGGCCGGGTTGCTGCCCAGAATGATAAACACGACGAAGATGATGAGTACGACGATCATCGGAATGAGCCAGTACAGCTTACGCTTCCACAGGAAGGCCAGCAGTTCGCCCAGGATGCCCATACGGGCAAAAAAGTCGCGCATGTAAAGCTCCTCTTACGCGGGTTTGCGAACCAGCAGCGAACCCAACACAAGCATGTCTATATCACTATTGCTGAAGGTGTTAAAAGCGTCACGCGGGGAACTGACTATCGGTTCACCGCGCAGATTAAACGACGTGTTGAGTACGATAGGAACGCCGGTCGCCTGGCCGAATCGTTCCACCACGCCGTAATACCGGGGGTTGGTTTCACGCTCGATGGTTTGCAAGCGCCCGGTTCCCATGTGGCAGACCGCCCGTATCTGATCCTGTTTGTCCGGCTTGATCGGGCTAACCATCAGCATATAGCGCGGCGCTTCATGTTTTTCCACGTTGGGGTAGTCAAAGTATTCTGGCGCGCGCTCGCGTAAAATAACCGGCGCGAAGGGGCGGAAGGGTTCTCTGAACTTGATTTTGGTGTTAACAACTTCTTTCATTTCCTCGCTGCGCGGGTCGGCCAGGATGCTGCGATTTCCCAGCGCGCGCGGCCCCCACTCGAAAGCGCCCTGGAAGAAGCCGATCACCTTTTTATGCGTCAGGGCATCGGCCACGATATCCAGCAGGGGGGCATCGTCATCTTCAAACGATTCGTAGGGAATGCCCTTCGAGTCCAGGAAGGCGCGGCTTTCAGCATCGGTGTATTCCTGCCCCCAATAGGCATGGGGCATTACCCAGCTTCGCGGTTTTCCCAGCACCAGATGGTAAGCCCAGAGCGCCGCGCCCAAAGCGCCACCGTCGTCGCCGGCGGCGGGCTGGATGTATATTTCATCAAAGGGCGTTTCGGAAAGGATACGATAGTTAGCTTTAGTATTGAGGGCCACACCGCCGGCCATCACCAGATTCTTCATTCCCGTGCGCCGGTGCAGGTAGCGGGCGATAGCGATCAGTGTGTCCTCGGTCACCCGCTGGATGCTGGCGGCAATGTCGGCATAATGCTGGTTAGCGTCCATAGCAGCTTTTTCAGCCGCGCGCTCCGGGTTGGTCGCCATCGTAAAAAACTCAGACTCAGGCGGGCGCGGCACGCCGAACAGCTCCACGAAGCGGCTGTTATAGGTGTGCTGTGTGGAATGGTGGAAGCTGAAATAATCCATGTTGAGGTGGAAGCCGCCATCATCGGGATTAATCGTTATCAGGCGTTCTACTTTGTCCACGTAACGCGGCTGGCCGTAAGGTGCCATACCCATGACTTTATACTCGCCATTGTTGACACGAAAGCCCAAGTAGGCTGTGAATGCCGAATACAGCAGACCTAATGAGTGCGGGAATCGCTGCTCCTGAAACAGCGTGATTTCGTTTCGACCGTCGGATGAGTCGCCTTCCCAAACGCTGGTAGCTGTACCGAGTGTTGTCGTCGTCCACTCGCCAACGCCGTCTACCGTCAGCACGGCTGCTTCCCGGAAAGGGCTGGCAAAAAACGCGCTGGCCGCATGGCTCATGTGATGATCGCAGAACATGACACGATCATAACGCACGCCGACTTGTTTCTGGATGAGGTTCTTGATCCAGAGTTTGTCTTTCAGCCAGTTGATCATGGCATCGTGCCAGACTTCGCGCGACTTTGGAAAGGTATTCAGTGTCGTCAGCAGAATGCGCTCGAACTTAACCAGCGGCTTTTCGTAGAACACTGCATAATCAAGGTCTTCGCCCCGGATGCCAGCTTTTTGCAGACAGAACTGAATCGCCTGTGCAGGGAAGCCGTTATCATGCTTTTTGCGCGAGAAACGCTCTTCCATCGCGGCGGCAACTAACTGGCCGTCTTTGAGCAGTGCTACTGCCGAGTCATGATAAAAACAGGAAATACCCAGGATATACATAGACTAACCCTGCCGTCTGGCGGCATCCAGTTCGTTTGAAACGGGTTCGCGTGTCAGCCAATTCGTTTCGTTAACGCGCAGGCGGAGCGGATCGCTGAGAAAGCGCGACGCCAGCCCGAAAGGGACGAGAATGGTAAAATAAAACAATGTTGCAAACCCACGCGCATTTGCATCTGCCACAACAGCCGAAATGATTTTCAGCCGCTCCCAGGCCACAAGAACAATCTCGCGCACCGGCACGTTCTCCTCGAATGACTCACTTCGCGGCCTCAGAATTATACTCAAAATTTCTGTCACAACTAGGTTGCATCATTACGAAAAGCAGAATCGTTTGAACACTGTCGAAGCGACTTTGAAATCGTTACAATACAATCCATGTGGCAGTTCTGGATTCTTACACAGGAAATCGAAGATGGACACTCAAAACAACCTGCTCCAGCAGCGTGACCGAAAGGCCAAACCGCATCTCGAACAATTCGCGCCGGTCTGGATGCTGGATGAAAAGATTATGCCGGACGACGAGGCTATCGTTTTTAACGTAGCGTTTCAGCACCCGCAGTACGGCTGGGTCAACCGGGGTTATCGTTACGATCTGTTTAACGATGTGCTGTACTATCGCGGCCAGCTTGTTCTGGATGAAGAAAAAGCCATTGAGCTTCAGGCGAAAACACCTTATATCACGGCGACGGTGGCGAACATTCCGAATGCTTACGGTGGATGAGGAGCTGATACACCGGCATCACGATGAATATTAAACAAGCCGACCCGCAGACGGCGCCCTCGGTTGTTGAGCAGCGATTGCTGGTCGGCTTGGTATGCATTTATTCTTCGACTGCCGCGCCGTGTACTACGCTGCTCTCAGCATAAAAACGCGCGTGTCCTGACCACCCATTCGGTACTTATAGACTTCGTTCCCACGCAAAAAGTCAAACACGGTGCATTTGTTTTCGATAGCATGACGGATAAGGTGGGCCAGCAGGACGATGCCGGGGCTGAGATGCCCGTATTCTCCCGGCAGCAGGCCAGAGTTGTAAACCAGCACGTGACGGTTGTAGATGAAGTTCAGGTATGTGGCCGCTGCCTGGCCGTTGATGGTCAGGAAACTCAGTTGCAGCCAGCCATTCTGAAATGTGACCGGCACAATCCGTCTGAAGAAGTCTTGGTTTTGCGGATCTTGCAGGAAATCTGCTTTTTCCTGATGGCTGGCCGCCATCAGCGTGAGAAAACGCTCGATTTCCTCGTCAAGCTGATGAGATGCGCCGACCATATACCAGCCAACCTCGCCGGCCTCGGCACGCCGGAGCTTGCGGCGGATTTCGTGGCGCTGCTTTTTTTCCAGCGAATCGAGATAGGTTTCCCAGTCTTCGGGTAAAGCAATGACCGGGCAGACTTCCTGTTGAGTGACGGTGACGGTGAAGCCATTGCGTCTGAGGATGTCGGGGAAGTACAGATAACCCGGCGAGTCCTCCGGCAGGTTACACAGGTCAATCACATCAAACATGCCCCGACAATTGCCAGCATAGCCGGCCAGACTCTCCAGAACCGGCTCGACGTAATCCCGATCTATGATGATGTCCAGATAGTCCGTTACCTCGACACAGCCGATGCTTCGCACAACACGGCCATGAATCGGGTTTTGTTCGATAAACCAGGGGGCTAAACCGATCAGGCGACCATCGTCGTCGCGGCAGGCAATTACCCAAAGGCTTCCGGGCTGGTAGGCGTCCCACCAGGTAGACTGCCATTCCCAGGTGCTAAAGAGTCGGTCGGACGTGCTGCGCCGAAGCAGATTATTCCACTCAGGCCGGAGTGCTTCAAATACGGTCTTCTGTTCATAGACGGTAATCTGCACGATGCAATCCAATTCTCCGATGTGGTTTGATAAAAAGATTATGACCAACAGATAAGAAGTTTAGTAAGACGAGGTTAAAATCGCACTAGACGGATCGAATAAAAAGGCCGCCCTGACGCGAGCGGCCTGAAAAATAACACTACCGAAACATCAGGCTTTGGCGTGATTGGCGGTCTTGTATTCGTAAGCCAGGGAGAGTTTACTGTCCACATCAAACAAATGGACGTTCTCCATATTAAATACGACATCCATCGCGTGGCCGATGCGGGCGCGGGTACGTGGATCCATGCGGGAAATGAAGGTCGTCCCCTGCATTTCCAGATAGACAACCATCTCATTGCCCATCTGTTCGACAACATCCACGTTCGCTTTGACCATACCGGGGATAATTCCAGGCGGCTGATAATCGGCATCATGAATGTCTTCGGGACGGATGCCGAAAACTACTTTCTTGCCGGCATGATCCCTATACATGTCGGCAAACTGTGGGGGTGTAGGCAGCTTAAAGATGCTGGTTTCAACCGTCAGACCGCCGTTCTCTTCGCGCAGGGTGGCATCGAAGAAGTTCATGGATGGGCTGCCGATGAAACCTGCCACGAACAGGTTGCGCGGATTATGATAAAGATTAAAGGGCGTGTCCACCTGCTGAAGCTCGCCGGCGTTCAGTACGCAGATGCGTGTCCCCATCGTCATAGCCTCGGTCTGGTCATGTGTCACGTAGATGAAGGTTGTACCGAGACGCTGGTGTAGTTTGCTGATAAACGAACGCGCCTCGACGCGCAGCTTGGCGTCCAGGTTTGACAGCGGCTCATCCATCAGGAAGACGGCGGGTTCACGCACGATGGCACGACCAACAGCCACACGCTGGCGCTGACCACCCGAAAGCTGGCGCGGGCGACGGTCGAGCAGCTGCTCAATACCGAGACTTTTGGCCGCTTCGCGCACGCGCTGGTCAATGATGTGTTTGGGGGTCTTGCGCAGGCGCAGACCGAATGCCATGTTATCGTAAACGGTCATATGCGGATAAAGCGCATAACTCTGGAACACCATCGCCACGTCGCGGTCTTTGGGTGCGACATTATTGACCACGCGATCCCCGATAAGGATTTCTCCGTCGCTGATTTCTTCCAGTCCGGCCAGCATACGCAGGCTGGTTGATTTACCGCAGCCCGACGGCCCTACAAACACCAGAAATTCCTTATCTGCGATTTCGATATTAAGATCATTTACAGCGTTGGTATTGCCGAAGCGCTTGTAAACATGATTGAAAGTCACACTGGCCACAAGTTATCCTCCATAGATGACCAATTCATCGGGCAAAAGGGAACTATTCGTGAAAATTTTCGTTGAATATGCACAAATATTTTGCTTTACAGCGTGCAGATTCTGCATTCACGACATCATTATAAACCCACATTCTGAAAATGCCAAAGATTCTTAACCTTTTCCTGTTTGCTTGTCAAATTGAAACGGTTCTAGTCAAGGCCACACTGATTGCTGTACCATTAGGGGGCATATCGTCTACCGACTTTAAAAGTATAACCCATGACACCAAATATCAATGCTGAGATTATTGCCATCGGCACCGAAATTTTGCTGGGCGAAATCACCGATACAAACTCCGTGCACATCGCCCGCGTGCTGCGCGACATCGGGCTGAATTTATATTATATGACTTCAGTCGGTGATAACGAAAAACGGATTGCCGACTGTATTCGCATCGCCCTGTCACGGGCGCAGGTTGTCATCACCTGCGGCGGGCTTGGCCCGACCGTTGATGATATGACGCGCCAGGGAGTTGCGCTGGCTGCTGGCCGAAGCCTGGTTTTTCACCAGCAGCTGCTGGATAAAATCGCCGAACGTTTCGCCGGTTTTCGCGTCCAGATGACAGAGAACAATCGTCGGCAGGCATATCTGCCCGACGGCGCGATCCTGATTGAAAACCCGGTCGGGACGGCGCCGGCCTTCATCGTTGAACATGAGGGACGAGTCATTATCAGCCTGCCGGGTGTGCCACGCGAGATGAAATATCTGCTGGCAGAAAGCGTTGTTCCGTTCCTGCGCGCACACTTTCAACTAGGCAGCGACGTGATAAAAGCGCGCGTGCTGCGAACCGCCGGTATCGGCGAGAGTACCCTCGACTCGCTGATCGGCGAAGACCTGCTTCAGCAGAGCAACCCGACCGTCGGGCTGGCCGCCCATACCGGACAGGTGGACATCCGCATCACTGCCAAAGCCGGCAGCGTTGAAGAAGCCGACCGGATGATCGCGGCTACCGAACGGCATATCCGTGAACGCTGCGATAAGTACATCTTTGGAACGGACGATGATCGTATTGAGTCTGTGCTTGTCCGGCTGCTGTTGGAACATCATGCGACACTGGCGATCAGCGAGACGGGCATCGGCGGAAACACAGTCAGCCGGGCTATCGAAGCGGTAGAACCGGGCAGTCAGATCATCCAGATGGCAGAAACCTATCCTGGGCTGACCGATCTGCGTGATGCGCTTGGCGCGAACGCCGCGATACCTATGCGCACTCTGGCCGAGCAGGCTGCCGAAATGCTTCAGCGGCAGTCGAACGCAGCGGCGGCCATCGCCATTGTCAGCGATCCTGATATGCGTGAAGGCGCAGACAGCGAAGGGGGAACGGCAATCGCTGTTTATATGCCCGGTAACGTCCGATCACGTGTTTACGGCTTCGGCGGCCAAAGCGAACTGGCGGCGGCCTGGGTCAGTTCGTGGTCGCTGTCCATGCTCTGGCGAATGCTGAAGGAACAGTGGGATGTGGCATAAACAACCAGGCGTGGCGAAGCGGGTATTTTGAATATGGAACTTGTGCAGCTCTTCGTCGAAACCGGCTTGTTACAGTTCGGGCGTTTTCATGATTCGTCCGGGGTGCGTCCATTTTTAACCAACCTGGATTATCTGCCTGCTTACCCGGAAATTCTCAAACTTTTGGCAGTAGAAGCAGCGCATCGTCTGGATGGTTTAGCTGCGCAACGGTTAGTTGCCAGCGCGGAGTCCGTTCCTTTCGGCGTCGCGCTGGCGCTGGAAACCGGGCTGTCGCTGGTTTACAGCCGGGGGCAGGGGAGGGAAGCCGTCCACGACCTAGCAGGCGCGTATAACGTCGGCCATGCTTCAGTCCTGCTGCTCAATACCCTGGAAACACTGATTTCGCTTCAGCCATTTATCACCGGCGCGCGCCGCGTGGGACTGGAAATACAGACCGTGATTGCCGTCTTTGATGCCGGTATCACGCCTCCGCCGGTCGGACTCACGGCGCACGCAATCCTGACTCTGCCCGCCGCGCTCGACGGTCTGGCAGCAGAAAACGCGCTGCCGGCGCGGCAGGTATCAGCCGTGGTGAAGTGGATTGCCGAACGGCGCGCGGCGGCTACTCATCGTCCAGGCGCAGCAGCGCCATAAATGCTTCCTGTGGGAGTTCCACCTGGCCGACCATCTTCATCCGCTTCTTGCCTTTTTTCTGCTTTTCCAGCAGTTTCTTCTTGCGGGTGATGTCGCCACCGTAACACTTCGCCAGTACGTCCTTTCGCAGGGCGCTGACGTTGGCGCGCGAGATAACCCGTTTTCCAACCGCAGCCTGAATCGGTACCACAAACAGCTGGCGCGGAATCAGCTCCTTGAGTTTGGTAATCAACCGCTGGCCTTTGTGGTAGGCTTCATCCCGATGGACGATCAGCGCCAGCGCGTCTACCGGTTCGTTATTGACCAGCACATCCAGCTTCACCAGGTCTTCAGTCTGGTATTTGTCAAACTGGTAATCCATGCTGGCGTACCCGCGTGTGATGCTCTTTAAACGGTCGAAAAAGTCCACGATGATTTCTGACAGCGGTATGCGATAGTGCAGAATCACGCGCTTGGCGTCCAGATATTCCGTCGTCACGTATTCACCGCGTTTTTTGATGACCAGATCCATCACCGGGCCGATAAATTCCTGAGGCGTGTAAACCTGTATTTTCATCCAGGGTTCGCGGATTTCAGCGATAGTGTTTTCATCCGGCATCTGCGCCGGGCTGTCCAGCGTAATGACTTCGCCGGTGTGCAGTTCCACCTGATATTCCACGCTTGGCGCGGTCGCCAGGATGTCCAGGTTGTACTCGCGTTCAAGGCGCTCCTGGATAATTTCCATATGGAACAGCCCCAGAAAACCCACCCGAAAGCCAAAGTTAAGCGCCTGAGACGTTTCCGGCTCGTAGGTCAGCGAGGCATCATTGAGCTGCAATTTTTCAAGCGCGTCGCGCAGATCGGGGTAGTCATCGTTATTCGTGGGGTAAATGCCGGCGAATACCATCGGCTTGACTTTTTTATAGCCCGGCAGCGGTTCGTCCGCGCCGCCGGATGCCATCGTCACCGTGTCACCCACGCGACATTCCTGAACCGTCTTCAGGCCGGTGGCGATGTATCCCACTTCGCCCGCTTCCAGCGACTCGACCGGTTGCATGTTGGGCGTGAAGACGCCGATTTCTACCGGCTCAAAACGCGCGCCGGTTGCCATCAGGCGCAGGACGGACTTTTGATTAATGCGCCCATCAAAGATGCGAACGTAAGCAACGACGCCTTTGTACGAGTCGTAATGCGAGTCGAATACCAGCGCCCGCAGCGGCGCTTCAGAGTCGCCCTTAGGCGATGAAACACGCTGGACAATCGCCTCCAGGACATCCTGCACGCCGATGCCCTGCTTGGCGGAAACAGAGATTATCTGGTCGGCAGCGATGCCCAACAGGTCTTCCATTTCCTTCGCCACGTCCGCCGGGCGCGCTGCCGGCAGGTCAATCTTGTTGATGACCGGGATGATCGCTAAGTCCTGTTCCAGCGCCAGATACAGGTTGGCGAGCGTCTGAGCTTCAATTCCCTGGCTGGCGTCCACCACCAGCGCCGCCCCTTCACAGGCTTGCAGCGCGCGGCTGACTTCATAGTTGAAGTCTACATGCCCCGGTGTATCAATGAGGTTGATTTCATATTCCTGGCCGTCTTTGGCGGTGTACGTCATCCGAACGGCAGACGCTTTGATCGTCACACCGCGCTCACGCTCCAGTTCCATACTATCCAGCATCTGTTCCTGCATCTGACGGTCGCTTACGGTGTTGGTAAGCTGCAACAGCCGGTCGGCCAGCGTGCTTTTGCCATGATCTATGTGGGCAATAATCGAGAAATTGCGAATGTTTTCACGGCTCATGGGCGTTTTCGACCTGTTCTTGAATGGGGCTATTATAACGTGGGAGTGATAAAGAAATATAGAGCGCGTGGGCGCGGCGCGTCATTCCAGCACGGAATGGACGAGCGTTGGTATTTCAACTGAGCCGCCCGTGTTCCAGCCCAACCAGGCCAGAAATTCGATATTGCCCGCCGGGCCTTTAATCGGCGATGTCGTCAGCCCCTTAAGCGCAAAACCGCATTCCTGCGCGAAAGTCAGCACAGCTTCCAGCACGCGCGCGTGTACCCGGCTGTCCTTCACCACGCCACCTTTGCCGACATCCTCGCGCCCCGCCTCAAACTGAGGCTTGATGAGCGGGATTACCTCGGCCTGGGGCGCTAACCAGCCCGCCAGTACCGGCAAAAGCAGCCTGAGTGAAATGAAGGACGCATCCACTACCACCAGGCTAACCGGCTCCGGCAGCATTTCGATATAACGCGCATTGGCGCGTTCCATGGCCACCACACGGGAGTCCTGTCGCAGCGTATAATCCAACTGCCCATACCCGACATCAATCGCATAAACCCGCGCCGCGCCTGCCTGAAGCAGACAATCGGTAAATCCACCGGTGCTTGCGCCCACGTCGGCGCAAATCCGTTCGCTTATTCTGACGCCAAACACGTCCAGCGCATGAGCGAGTTTCTCGCCGCCACGGCTGACGAAACGCGGTTTGCTCTTCATCGTGATAAGCGCGCCGGTATCCACGCGCGTTCCGGGTTTATCCACCGGAACGCCGTTCACCAGTACTTCACCCGCCATGATGATCGCACGGGCTTTCTCGCGGCTTGGGACAAGGCCGCGTTCGTAGAGGGCGAGATCGAGGCGCTGCTTATCGGCCATCTTAGTCGCGTATCATATAAACGGTGATGTCGAGCGGATTGTCCGTTGTTTCGTCCACGACAATACCATCGGCATTAATCGGCAGGTAGCCTTTGGCGGCGATGACGGCGCTGTAAGCAATTTCAGCCGCTTCGGTGCTGAGTTGAAGCGGGCGGTCAAGCTGAAAGCGCCCGTTCCGGTCGGTGACAGCCAGCGCGTATACCTGGTTCTGACTCCAGGTAAATTCGCTCACCGAATAATCCTCGCTAATCAACACGAAGGCAACGCCCGGAATGCCCTGACCGGAGTCCGCATCCAGGATTTGCCCGCGCAGTTGAACGCCGCTGGCCTGGGCGAAGGGGTCAATAGGAAGCTGGCCGATTCCGACCTGCACCTGGGTGGAGCGAAGCTGCACGTTATTCACCAGCAAGTCCATACGATAGGTTCCGTCCGGTACGCCGCCCGGCGCGCTGAGCCGAATCAGGAAATTCTGGCCGCTTTCGAGGGTATTCCAGGGGACGGTCTGCTGGTAAAAAACCTCGTTATCCACCGTCCAGCGCATTGTCCAGAGCGTACCGGGCGCGATTTGCTGCCAGTTAAAGCGCGCGTACAGGTTGGCAATGCCGGCTGGGAAACTGCTCAAGGGCGCAGCGGCAATCGCTTCTTCGGGCGTGCTGGCCGTTGTAAAACCTTCGCCGGTGAAAATTTCCGGCAGTGCGCCCTGCGCGGCCCCGGCAATCGTGAAATCGGAAGTCGCGGCCAATCGGTTGGTGATATACAGTTCCAGACGATAACTGCCCGGCGGCAGGCCGGTTTGCGAACTGATGCTGGTCGTGGCCGAGCCGGAAGTTCCCGCATTCCAGGCATTTGTCTGGCGCGAGAATTCCACCCCATCCAGATACCAGATGGATGTCCATTCAGTTTCGTTTGCCATTTTCAAAAACAAAAAACGGGCGGTAGCGATGTTGCCGGTGGGCAGCACGAAGCCGTTTCCGAACGGGTTGTTCTGTAGATCAAACAACGCAAAAATGATATCGCTGAAGGTCGGCGTGGTTTCGGGCGCGCCGCCGATCACCAGCCGGGCAGTAGGGGCGGCGATGCCGTTGGCGAACAGCGTGAACTCGTAAACGCCGTTCGGCCAGGGCTGGCCGCTACTGCCCAGATACCAGAGGCCGCGTTCGCCACCACTCCAGCGTACCGGGGCCAGACTGAAGGTCGGATTGGGAATGCCGTCGGTCGTCACGCGCAGTTCGTAGACGGTTTCCGGCGTCATATTCTCATAGTCAAAAAACAAATACAGACTATTACTGCCCGCCGGCAAACTGCGAATGACTGAGGTAGGCATCCCCGCTTCGTTAACCGAGGGTGAAAAAAACAGGCGCTTGAAATTCGGCGTTCCGCCGCCACCGACCTGGGCGGTCGGCACGTTCAGCAGGTCAAGCGACAGGCCCAGGGACGCCGCACGAAGCAGCGGACGCGCGAAGTTCGAGGGGCGCAGCGCATTGATAAAACCGCCGAATGGGATGCAGATGTCGCTGTTGTTAACGGCATTGTCGGCGTTAGTATCCTGTATCGGTTGGCAGGTCGTATCCAACACCCCAACGGTCAGCGGCGCAGTCGTTGGAACAGCGATCAACTTGCCGTCCTGGTTATAGGCCGCTCCGCCGGTCATCGTGCCGGGAATAACGGCGCTGGTTTTAATCCACGACTTTTGGCCGCCGCTCGGTTCGGCAACAAACCCGATTACCGTACCGCGCCGCACCTCAACCGGATCATCCCCAATGCCCGGATACCCGATCACCGTAATCGTATCATCAAGCTGAACCACATCAGAATCGGCCAGTTCCACGAAGGGCAGCGCCAGCGTATCCGCTTCGATCAGCCGCCCATCCAACTCGCGCGTAATCCGCAGCAACGCCAAATCAAGGCCGGAAGACGCCTGAGCGATTTCTGCACGATACCGGAGAATCGGCGGCTCACTCAGATTATTGGTAATGCCGATAATTAACGTTTCACCAGGACAGGCCTGGCTAATCAGTGTATTGTGCGCGTTAGTGAGGATCAGCCCATCTCGTTTAACAATCGTGCCTGAACCAATACAGGTCACGAACAAATCATCTCCAACATTTCGCGCCTGCACAACAAACACCGTAGCGCGCTGGAGACGTTCAATATCCAACCCGGCACTGCCCTGAGATAAAACAGCGCGCGGTGAGGTGAATAGAACAATCAGCAACAAAAGGGGCGGCAAGCAGCGCATAAGCATAGGCATCAGAATTCCAGATTAGCCAGAAACTGTTGAAAACGGGGATAGTTCTGATCGTAGGTGCGAGCATCGGACAGAAAAGTGATGATGATGGCCTGCCCTCGTGAGATGGCAAGAATATCCAACCCTTCAACCACGACCGGGATACTCTGTAAAAACGGGTCAGACTCAGCCGCAACAAAGGTATAGCTTACAGCAGTCGCCTGAACCTCATCAGGCAGCACATAAGGCTCAATAGCAAAAACGGTATAACTGGAAAGCGTTTGCGAACGGCTCAAGGTGAGCGCATCTATCAGATTGCGCGCGGACGTAACCGTATTGATCGGGCGCACCGCCACCTGGATAGTGGTTTTAAAGCCGATCTGAGTCACGTCACGCACGCGGAAGATATAATCACCCTGTTCATCTATCAACCAGTTTTCAGGATATTCCGCCCGGATACCCGCCTGGCTGTTTGCATAAACGACCGTCGCATTCAATGCACTGTCACGCAGGTTCATGCCCATAAACAGACCGAACAGGCCAAAGAGCAGCGCGATATAATCACTCCATCGCTGC
Organism: Chloroflexota bacterium; assembly: GCA_013388735.1. GTDB lineage: Bacteria > Chloroflexota > Anaerolineae > Aggregatilineales > Phototrophicaceae > CFX2. The sequence goes on from JACAES010000008.1 coordinate 49,190, forward strand.
CGCAGACTGAGTTCCTCACGCCGGGAAGTGATTTCGACAACAGCCATGCGGCTCTACTCCACAGCAGCTTCGCGTTGGCGGCGTTCGGCGCTGTTATACAAAAACGCGATAACAACCGACAACACTACCAACAACACCGCCGCAAACCCCAGGCCGAACAGAAATTTCGGTGGGCTGACTTCCAGACCAAAGCTTGGATTCACCAGCCCGGCTCTGACCGGGATAGCGATACCAGTCACCAGCGCCGCCAGCGCAATCGTGCTAGGGATAAACAGGGGAGTCGGCAACCCAAAGCGCGTCTCGGCCAGCCCATAGCCAACAATCAGACTGGTGACGAGATGAAACACCACGTTATCAAAAACGCGCCCGGCAACAACATCCGGCGCAGGCGAACCCGTAAATACGAAGTGAAGATTGAGGACGGTCGCATAACCTACAGCAGCGGCGGCGCTGTAAGCCACGCCATCCAGGCGCGTCCGAAAATGATCCGGCCAGGCTGTATAACGGATGACGATATACTTCACCATCTCCTGCACGATACCCACCGTGAAGGTGTAGCCGATAATCCGGCTGATGGCGCTGGACAGCGGCAGCCAGCGATCAACCTGAAAGAATTCCTTGACCAGCGGAATCCCAACCGCATTAGCCGCCAAACTGGAAACGATCATAACGGCTAACAATCGTTGGCGCGGCTGCGGCACAGAACGCTCCGCCCACCAGGAGAACGCCAACCACAGTCCCAAGGGCAGCAGCGCCAGCACCAGCCCCAAAGCGAGATGAAAACGATCAGGAATTTGCACACCCAGGATATTTGCCAGAATGTACAGCAGGCCGGCCACGACGAACAGAACACCGGACTCAACAGCGATACTCCGCCAGGGGCGGCGGTAAGGGTGTATCTCTTCTTTTTCCTGAGGTGGCGTGAGCAGGCTTAAACGGGACAAAACATACAACCTGTTTTGCTTACGGTCGCTGCGTTATACTTTCAAATCCTAGCGCATTGTTTCTCACATGGAAAGGCACAGTATGCGGCATATCAGGTTGCTGCTGGGTTGGTTGATTCTGGTGTATATTATGGCGGCCTGCACAGGCAACGACTCCCGGTTGCAGACCGACGGAAGCAACCGCCTGGTTTATGGTTTGACGCTGCAACCCAGCGGTATTGACCCGCATATCAACAGTTCATCCGAACTCGGCATCCCCCTGCGACAGGTCTACGACACGCTGGTCTACCGCGACCCGGAAACGACGGCGTTTGTCCCTGGCCTGGCCGCTGAGTGGACGGTATCCGACGACGGTCTGACGTACACCTTCAAACTGCGCCAGGGCGTTACCTTCCACGATGGCACGCCCTTCAACGCGCAGGCCGTCGCCGCCAACCTGGATCGTATTGTCAGCCCGGAAACCGCCTCACAAAAGGCTGTATTTCTGCTGGGGACATATGCCAGCTATAAAATCCTGGACGAGTATACCATTCAGATCAACCTCACCGAACCGTACAGCCCACTGCTGGACTCGTTAAGCCAGGTGTACCTGGGTATCGCCAGCCCGGCGGCGTTGGCGCAATATTCCACCAGCCGCTACCAGTTCCATCAGGTCGGCACCGGGCCATTTCGTTTTGTCGAGTATGTGCCGGGCGATCGCATCGTTCTCCAGCGCAGCCCGGATTATCGGTGGGGGCCGGCGTTTTATCAGGCAGGTAACGTCGAAACAGTCGAGTTTCGCTTTTTCACCGATGCGCCTACCCGCGCGGCGGGCATTGAAAGCGGCGCGGCACAAGTCATGGGCGAACTGCTGCCGACCGACGCCAGAGCATTAACCGCCAACAGCGCCATTCAGCTTATTCCGGTGGCGACGCCGGGGCAGCCGCTCCAATTCCTGATGAACACCCGACGTTTCCCAACCGACAATCGCATTGTCCGGCAGGCGCTTCTGTTCGGCACGAATCGGAACACGATCATTGATACCGTTTTCCAGCGATTTTCCCCGGTCGCCTGGGGGCCGCTGTCAGCAAATACGCTGTTTTACAGCCGGGAGATGATCGGCCTGTATGCGCAGGATACGGCGCAGGCTCAGGCGCTTCTGGCATCGGCAGGCTTCCAGGACAGCAACAACAACGGTTATCTGGATGTCGGTGGCATCGAGTTAGAGGTAAAAATCATTGTGCCGCCCTGGGGATTGATCCCCGAAGTCGCCCAACTGCTGCAAGATCAGTGGCGCGCAATCGGCGTGCGCGCCATCCTGGAACCGGTGCCGACCCGCAGCACGCTCCTTGAACAGGTACAGACAGGTGAATACAATCTGGTCGCGTTTTATAGTTTTGGCCTTGACCCGGTTCTGTTGAACCAGTATTTTCTGAGCGACAGCCCCGACAACTGGACGGGCTACGCCAGCCCTGATCTGGATAATCTGCTCCTTGAAGCAGCACGTGCCGGTGATGTAAACACGCGCCGCAGCCTGTACGCGCAGGCACAGCGGGTTATTATGGACGAGGCGCTGATTTTGCCCATCCGGGATTATGTGAACCTTAATGCCGCCAGTGCCGCTCTGAAGGGCCTGTCCTTTGACGCTTATGGCTGGTTTCCACTGCTTAACAATGCGAGCATGACCGACAGCTAAAAATGATGTGGTTGGTCGGGCGTATTGTCTCTGCGCTGTTCACCATCTGGCTGGCGGTCACGCTCGTCTTTATCGCACTGCGGCTGCTACCGGGGGATGCTGTCCAATCGCAGCTTCTCCAAAGCGGCGCAAGTGCTGAAATCATCACCGCTCGGCGAGCGCAGCAGGGGATGGATGCGCCCTGGCTGGCACAGTATGGACACTACTGGATTCAGTTTGTCCAGGGCAATCTGGGGTATTCTTTATCTGACGGTCAGGCCGTCACTGATCTGATTTTCCAGCGGCTTGAGCCAACGCTGATGCTGGCTGGCGGGGCGCTGCTGGTGGGGTGCATCCTGGGGATAAGCCTGGGAATCGCCGGTGGCACGAGTTCCCTCCTTACGCCACTGGCGCAGACAGCGATCAACCTGGCCTTAAGCACACCAATCTACTGGACGGGAACGCTGGCAATCTGGATATTTGCCGTCCAGATGAGGCTGCTGCCATCTGCCGGCGGGGACGGCCTGAGTGGACTGGTCATGCCGGTGGTTGTGCTGGGATTTCATACTAGCGGTGGAATCGGGCGCGCGGTCGAAGGCAGCGTGCGCAAAAACCTCAACGCGGATTTCGTCCGCACGGCGCGGTCAAAAGGGCTGCCGGAGGCGCTTGTCCTGCGGCGTCATGTGCTGAGGGTTGGCCTGCTGCCGGTTATCACCGTGATCGCGCTGCAAACTGGCTTCCTACTGGGCGGGGCGGTCATCACCGAGAGTTTATTCGTCCGTCCCGGTCTGGGACGCCTGCTGCTAGACAGCACGCTTCAGCAGGATTACCCGGTTGTTCAGGGGATCACTGCACTCATCGCAACCGCCTACACGCTGGTAAACGTGGCGGCAGATGCGCTCTATACCTGGTTTGACCCCCGTATAACGGCACAGCGCATATGAGACGAGTCTTAACTGCCTTGTGCCTGACTGCGGCGCTGCTGGTGTTCGCGCCCCACATCGCGCCCTACGACCCGATGCAGACTGCACCCACTAAGGCGCTGCAACCGCCTGATAGAACGCACCCTTTCGGCACCGATATGTTTGGACGGGATGTTTTTAGCCGCCTGCTGTACGGCGGGCAGCGGACGCTGGCGATAATCGTCCTTGCCACCGCTGTGACCGTTCTGCCGGGTCTGTGTCTGGGAGTGGCAGCAAGCGGCGGGCCGCTTCAACAACCGGCAGTATCATTGATCAACGCGCTGCTGGCTTTTCCAAGTCTGCTGCTGGCGCTGGTCATACTGACTCTGCTTGGGGCAGGGGCGCTGCCCCTGGCGCTGGCCGCCGGACTGTCGCTGGTAGGCGCATATGCGCGCATCGTGCGTTCAGCAGTGATTGCGGTGCGTCCGGCACTCTACGTCGAAGCAGCACTGGTGATGGGCGCGAGTCCCCGGCATATTCTTCTGCGACACATCTTGCCTAATATTCAGCCGACTATAGCTGCCTATACCGGCGTGATATTCAGTTATAACCTGCTGAACAGTGTCGCGCTCAGTTTCCTGGGGCTGGGTGGCGCGCCAGGTGTACCCGATTGGGGCATCATGCTGGCAGAAGGACGTGCAGTTCTGCGCGCCGCGCCCTGGATAAGCCTCGCGCCAGGTACGGCCATCACCCTAGTCGTCCTGGCTGTGAACTATCTGGTCGCAGCGCCGCGCCGTTAATCCGCTGCGATGAGCGTGCCGGGGTGCGCGTGGCTGAGCAGAGTTTCGCGCAAAAGTCCTGGTTGGCGACCGTCCATCACCCGTATCTGCAAGCCTTCGACCCGCTGCGCCAGGGACAGCATATCACGCACTTTGGTCTTCATACCGCCGGTGACGTCTGTCCCAGCCGAGCCGCCCAGCGCATGGGCAACGTCACCAAAATTCTGCACTGTAATGACCGGGATAACCGCGCCGGCTGCATCCAGCACCCCTTCAACTTCACCCAACAGCAGGATACGCTTAACCGGCAAATGCTGGGCGAGGTAGAAGAAGATCGTTTCGGTGGAGATAATCGTGCCGCCGCGAACTTCATCCAGCGAGACATCGCCGTACACCAGCGGCACAAGACCGCTCGAAAGCGCTCGGCGTATGGGATCAATCGCCATATCGCGCAGCACCCCGTCCCGGCTGGATGCTGAGGCCGAGGGCTGGATGCGCCAAACGGGAACATCCGCCGCCTGCAAGGTTTTTGCTACCAGATAGTTCAGTTCGGCGGCTACCGTCGCCACCTGCGCGAAAGCTCGCCACTGTTCAGCAGTATGAACGCCGTGAATGGTATCGTGCTGGCTGGCAGCAAAATGGCCGAACGAGCCGCTGCCATGCCCGATCAGCAGTTGCAGCGTTTCATCCTGCCGCCAGGCGGCGGCAATCTCGATCGCCAGCCGGGTGGCTGTTTCCTGACGGAAAGCCGCTTCTACCCGTTTATCGGTGATGAGCGACCCGCCCAGTTTGAGAAAGGTCAACATGGGTTTTTATCCTACCGTCGTTTTATAAACATGTCTTGCGCCCGCATCGTTTAGCGCCGCCCGCACAGATGGCTCGCTTTCAGACGTAACCAGAGCGATCATGTTGCCGCCGCGTCCACCACCGGAGAGTTTTGCGCCCAGCGCGCCGGCGGCCAGCGCCGCTTCGACCAGCCGGTCAAGTTCAGCAGACGAGACGGTGAGATGCCGGAGATAAGCGTGATTTTGTGTCATCAACGCGCCAAGTCGGGGTAAATCGCCGCCCTCTATGGCGCTGCGGGCCTGGACGACCAGATCGCCGATTGCGCTCAGAACAGGCTGAATCCGTTCCGGCGCTGTCTCGTATAGGCGGCGCACATCCCCGACCGCGACTTTTGTTAACGCCCCAAGTCCGGTATCCGCAATCAGCAGCGTGAACGGCACAGCAATCGTGAAAGTCTCGATGGAGCGACCGCGCACGAAAAACACCGGCTGCTCGTAGACAATCACCGTGTTATCAATGCCGCTGGGCGTGCCGTGATGAATTTTCTCAACTTCATAGACAATCGCGTTAAGGGCAGGATTATTCAGCGGGCTTCCGAGCGCGGCACTGAGCGCCCGACCTAAAGCAGCGGAAACCGCCGCGCCGCTGCCCAGGCCGCTGGCGACTGGAATCTGCGACTCGATGGTGGCAGTCATGTCCGGTAGCGGACGCTGAAGCGCATCGAGAACCAGGCGCACGGTCATCTCCAGCGCATCAGTAATGGACTGCTTTTCTGGCGCAGTGAGAAGCAGATACCGTTCCAGGTCGCCGGAGATCAGCCGCAGCCCGCGTTCACCGCCCTGGTTGCGCCGAAGCTGAACTGTGACGCGCAGACCGGAAACCGGGACGGCAATGGCCGGCCGGTTATAAACAACCGCATGTTCCCCGCACAGAATCACTTTTGCTGGGGCACTGGCGGTGACAACTTCGGATTCAGGTAAGGGTTTTGGACACATAAAGGATGAAAACGAATGTCAGCCCCCACAACACCAACGCAACCTGCAAAGGCCGATCCCTGAGCAGCACCTCGTCCGGGGCGCTGCCTTCTCCCTTAACGTGGATGAGATACAGGTAACGGAACAGCCCGTACAGGACAAACGGAACGGTTATCAGCGCCAGGTTATTCCCGGCAAGCAGGATAGACGGCGCTTCGATTGTGTATAGAATGTAGGCCAGCAGCGTACTGGTCGTGACGATACGGAGCATATCGTCCAGCAGGGGCAGGTTATAATGATCGAAAATCGGGCGTGTGCTGGTAGCGTTATCGCCCAACGACAGAAGCTCCTGGCGGCGCTTGCCAATCGCCAGAAAGAGCGCCAGCAGCGCCGTGCAGGTGTATAACCAGGGTGAAAACCGCGCCACCTCAATCACCAGCACACCACCGGCCACGCGCAGAACATATCCGGCGGTGATGGTAAGGATATCTATCAGGACGATATGTTTAAGCACCAGCGAGTAGACGATGTGCAGCGCGATGTAGATCGCCAGGATGGCAGCGTAACGCGGGCTATAGAGCAGCGCCGCAGCGACCGAAAACACAGGCATCAGAATGGCTGCGGCAATCGCCAGCGAACGCGGAAGTTGGCCGGACGGCAGCGGGCGATTCCGCTTTTTTGGGTGCTGACGGTCGCGTTCAATGTCCACCAGATCGTTGACGATGTAGATGGCGCTGGCCGCCAGACAGAGCAGAATGAAACTGACGGTTACACGTATGAAAGGATCGCGGTCAAACAACTGACCATCAAAAACTAACCCGGCGTAGATGATGAGATTTTTCGTCCACTGTTTGGGACGCATGGTACGCAGCAAAGCCATCAAGACCTGCAAAATTCACTCCTTCGATTGGGAGCTATACGAACCGCAATTATAATCAACACCCGGTCATGCTCCACCCTGAATCGGGCTTAGAAGGGACACCTGTTTATGAGCGAACCACATTCCGCTACCGCCCGCGCACATCCGAATATCGCTTTCATCAAGTATTGGGGAAATGCGAATGATAATCTGCGGCTGCCGGCAAACGCCTCTCTCAGTATGAACCTGGAAGGATTATACACGCAAACGACCGTTTCCTGGTTCGACCGGCCAGATGCCGACAGCCTGATCCTCAACGGCCAGCCTGATACAGGGGCGGCGTTTCGTCGGGTGTTTAATTTCCTCAATCTTCTGAGGGAGCGCCTGAACATCACCGGTTCGGCGCGGGTTGAATCGTTTAATAATTTTCCGATGGGCGCGGGCATTGCGTCGTCGGCTTCGTCTTTCGCGGCGCTTACGCTGGCAGCAGTTTCGGCTGCCGGATTGCAGCTTTCGGAGCGCGCCCTGTCTGCGCTGGCGCGGTTAGGGTCAGGCTCAGCGTCGCGTTCAATCCCTGCCGGTTTTGTCGAGTGGTTTACCGGCCAGACTCACGAAGAGTCGTTCGCGGAGAGTTTCGCACCACCGGGGCATTGGGACATCGTGGATGTTATCGCGGTCGTCAGTAGTGAACACAAAAGCGTTATTTCTCAGGAAGGACACCACTCGGCCAATACCAGCGACTTGCAGGCTGCGCGGGTGGCAGGCGCGCCGGAACGGCTGGCAATCTGCAAGTCGGCTATCCTGTCCCGCGATTTTGAGCAATTTGCAGAAGTGGTCGAGCGCGACAGCAACCTGATGCACGCAGTGATGATGACCAGCCGTCCACCGCTGTTTTACTGGTTGCCGCCGACGCTGATGGTGATGGAGCAGGTGCGGCGCTGGCGCGCTGACGGCCTGAAGGTCTGTTATACGCTGGATGCTGGCCCGAACATTCATTGTATTTGCGCAAAAGATGACGCCGACCAGGTAAGGCAGGCGCTGTCTGCCCTGTCAGGCATATCGGAAGTGCGAGTGGCGGGCGCAGGCGGGGCGGCAGTGCTGGTAGACGTGAACGATTAATGAGCGTTACTCGCTATGTCTTGCTTATCCAAAGAAGACGCCCGTATAATTTAAAGTGAAGCTGTTCTAAGCGAGCGCCTCGCTGTGAGGAATTCCGTTCATGTTCGACTTTTTGTTAGGTAACGATCCCCTGTCCGGTATCATCGCCTTTTTTCTGGTTCTGATACCCCTGATCCTGATCCACGAGATCGGCCATTTCCTTGCGGCGAAGCTGGCCGGAATCACGGTGCTGGAATTTGGTATCGGCTTTCCGCCCCGCATCACCCGGTTGTTCACCTGGCGCGAAACCGAGTTCACCCTGAACTGGCTGCCGCTGGGTGGGTTCGTGCGCCCGCTCGGCGACGACATTGTGCGCCCGCTCGACGGTGAAGCGGTCGAACATGACCGGAACGAGGCGCTTTCTCGCAACATCCAGATGACCAAATCCGTCAGCGAAGCGACGCCGTTGCAGCGTATTGTTTTCCTTTCCGCCGGCGCGCTGGCGAATTTTCTGACGGCGATTGTGTTATTCACGATTGTCGCCCTGGGCGGCCTACCCGAACGCATCGGCGGAAGTGTGGAAGTGATTCATGTTGCCGCCGGTTCAATGCTGGCCGAGGCCGGTTTGCAGGATGGCGATATTATCCTGAACCTGAACGGCCAGACTTTCGAGGATGCAGCGCGTTTTATCGAACGTTTGCAGGAAATGGACGGCCAACCGGTCAGCCTCGCCATTCAGCGCGAAAATCGGGAAGAACCTGTCACATTGAATTTTACGCCCGCGTTTGCGGACACCCCGGCTGAAACAGGCGCGTATGCGCAGATCGCCGGTATCGTACCGGGCGCGCCCGCCGACCTTGCCGGCATACAGCCAGGCGACATCGTGACAGCTTTCAACGGCGCGCCGATCAACAGCCTCGACCATTTTAAGGAACTAACTCAGCAGAATGCCGGCGATGAAATAACGCTCGCCTTGCGACGTGGTGACGAGGCGTTTGACGTTTCACTAATCCCGCGTGAAAATCCACCGGAAGGGCAGGGCGCGATGGGAATCGTCATCTGGCCTGCGTTCGGGGTGTCGAATCTCAGCCTCATCTACCGGGATGGCTTCGCGCAGGAGACTTATGTCCCTCAACCGCTCGATAAGGCGCTGCAATACGGCTTTGATCGTGTGGGTTATGTAGTAGCGACAACTGCCTCGATTCCCGCGCAGTTGGTCAGCGGAGCACTGACGGCAGACGAAGCGCGCCCGGTGAGCATCGTCGGCTTAAGCCAGATCGGCGGCGTGGCTTTGCAGCAGAGCATCGAGGAAGGCCGACCGGGAGTTATCCTGAACTTCATCGGGGTTATCAGCGTGGCTTTAGGGTTCTTCAACCTGCTGCCACTGCCGGCGCTGGATGGCGGACGCATCCTGTTCGTGCTGATTGAAATTGTGCGTGGACGCCCCGTCGCCCCGGAGCGCGAAGGGCTGATTCATCTGGTCGGGCTGGTGCTGCTGCTGTCCCTGTCTGCGATTGTGATTTTGAATGACGTTTTGAACCCGATCACCAATCTTATCCGCTAGGGAAGGGGTGGAAAATGGATTTCGACGGTGACATCACCCCCCCCACGAAACCGAGTCTCGATATAACCCTGGCTGCCCTCAAGGCCGAAGAACCCGGCGCAGTATCGGCGGCCATCTACTACGGTCTTTCCGGCCTGACGGAGGCCGAGCTTGAAAAGCTGCGCGCGGTCTGGCCGGCCTTATCTGCCGATTACAGACGCAAGGTGATGCAGGAACTGGCCGAAACCAGTGAGTCAAACTTCGATCTGGACTATCGCGCTATCGGGCTGCTGGGGCTGAAGGACGAAGACGCTGCCGTGCGCGAAGCGGCCATCGAAACACTCTGGATAGACGAATCACCCGAACTGATGAATCGGCTGCTGGAAATGGCGCAGTGGGATGAAGCGAATGAGGTACGCGCGGCGGCGCTGACCGCGCTTGGGCGTTTCGTCCTTCTGGGGGAATACGAAGAACTGCCCGAAAGCCAGGTCACGAAGCTGCAAGATGTCATCGTGGGTTTGTGGGCGGACGAGCAGGAAGACCTGAACGTGCGGCGGCGCGCACTGGAAGCGATTGCCAACAGCAGCCACGAAATCGTCCCTGATGCCATCGAGGAAGCCTACGAAAGCCGCGAGCCTTTGCTGAAAATCAGCGCGGTTTTTGCGATGGGTCGAAGCTGCGACGAACGCTGGAAAGACTGGGTTCTGCGCGAAATGAACAGCCCGGATGCCGAACTGCGTTACGAGGCGGCCAGGGCAGCGGGCGAAATCGGTATCACCGAGGCTATACCACTGCTAGGGCGGCTTGCGATGGGCAACGACCGGGAGACTCAGGAAGTTGCGATCTGGTCGTTGGGCGAAATTGGCGGCAGAGAGGCGCTGCGTATTTTAAGCGCGCTGGCCGAGGACGCTGCAAAGCTGGATGACGACGATCTGATCGAAGCGGTGGATGAAGCCCTCAGCAATGCCAGCCTGGTCGGCGGGGACATAGATTTTGACACTGACGATGATTAACCGGCTTGACCGGTTATCGAGAAACGCCGTAAAACCCCAACCTTCACACTTTGGGGATGGGAGTTACGTCACAGATGCTGGAAGCGCCGTTCTGTACTGAGCGGCGTTTTAGTCTTTGCAAGTGCCGTTATTTCACGTTAAAATCTGCTGGCGAAATTCCACTACGGTGTGCTTTAAGGAAAAGAGAAGTTAAGATGAACCGAAAACTCGTTTCGCTCCTATTGGTGTTCTCAATGCTGCTTCTGGGCTTTAGTGTAGTAAATGCCCAGGATGAGATGGAAGCGCCGCTGATCGGCCTCTGGGAAGCCTGCCCTACGCCTGCAAATCTGCCCGCAACCGTCAGCGTCGGCGCGATTTTTGGGTTGAGCGATGCCGTCGCGGTTTATGGCGTTCCACAGCGCCAAGCTGTAGAGCTGGCTGTTGAGGAAATTAACGGCTCTGGTTATCTGGGCGAGTCTGTGTTTGAGGTTAAATTTGAAGACTCGGCCGGCAATCGCGACCAGGCTATCTTCGCCATGACGAAACTGGTCGAGGAAGAAAATGTGCTGGCCGTCATCGGACCAACACTCTCTTCCGAGGCTTTTGCCGCCGACCCGATTGCGCAGGAAAATGGCACGGTGGTGATGGGAGTGAGCAATACCGCCCTCGGCCTCACCGGCATGGGGGATTTTGTGTTCCGCAACAGCCTGCCAGAAGCCGCCGTCATCCCCGGCACGATTGCCCAGGCGAAGGAAGCCCTGGGGCTGGCAAAAGTCGGCCTGTTGTATGGCAACGATGACGATTTCACCGTCAGCGGTTATCAGGTGTTCCGGCAGGCGCTGCTGGATAACGAGATCGAAATTCTGGGCGAAGAAACTTTCGCTAAAGGCGACCTGGACTTTAACGCGCAGTTGACGAATCTCATCGGCCAGGAACCGGACGCGCTGGTCGTTTCGGCGCTGGCCGCCGAAGCAACACAGATCATTCTCCAGGCGCGGGCGCTCGATTATGACGGCCCGATTATCGGGGGTAACGGTTTTAACTCCCCGGCGGTGCTGCGCGATACCGGCGAAGCGTCGGAAGGTCTGATCGTCGGCGGCGCATGGAATTATGGCAACCCGAACCCGACCGAGAGCAGCGTGCGTTTTGTGGAGATGTATGAAGCCAAATATGAGCAGTCGCCCGATCAATTTGCGGCGCAGGCGTATACCGGCGCGTGGCTGATGGCAACGGCAATTCGCTGTGCGGACTTTGGCGCAGATGCCGACCTGGCGACCCAACGTCTGGCGCTGCGCGACGCGCTGCTCCAGATCAAGGATTTCGACAGCCCGCTGGGCGTGTTCAGCTTCACGGAAGAGCGCGAACCGCTTCATGACCCGATCGCGCAGATCGTCAGCGGCGGCAAGTTCGAGCCGCTGGCCGTCGTGATGGGCGAAGGCGGCTAAAAGAGAAGCCTTCTCTATCAGAGCCGGTAATGACTGTCCGGGGATGGTTTTTGCCATCCCCGGATTATAATTATAAATCAACAGCCGGCAGACAGATTTTTCATGAATATCACACAGCAAATTGTTAATGCTATCTGGTTAGGCGGGGTGTACAGCCTGTTCGCCCTGGGTTATGCGCTGGTCTTTAGCGTACTGGGCGTGCTGAACCTTGCCCACAGCGCGGTTTTTATGTGGGGCGCTTTCATCGGGCTGGTGGCCGTTACGCAGCTTAACATTTCGGTCTGGGCAGCCATACCGGTGGCGATGCTGGTCGCGGGGGGAATCGGCATTGTTCTGGATGTGGTAGCCTTTGCGCCGCTGCGCCGCCGCAATGCGCCACGAATTTCACAGCTTATCAGCAGTATTGGCGCGGCTATTCTGCTGGTCAATATCGCGCAGCTTATCTTCGGCACGCAGCCGCAGCGTTTCCCGCTGGGCAGCATTCCCAGCGACCCACTGGAAGGGCTGCCGATTCGTATCACCCCCATTCAAATCGTCATCCTGGTGGTAGCCGTCGTCCTGATGGCAATGCTGCAATATCTGGTCGTCCGCACGCGAGCTGGACAGGCCATGCGGGCAGTCGCCTTCAACCAACGGGTCGCCAGCCTGCTCGGAATCAATTCTGGAAATGTGTTCAGGATCACCTTTTTCCTGGCAGGCGCTCTGGCAGGCGCTGCCGGTGTGCTGTTCGGACTAGCCTATAATACGATCACGCCGTTTATGGGCGACTCGGTCGCACTCAAAGGATTAACGGTTATCGTCCTCGGCGGTCTGGGGAATATTCAGGGGGCAGTGGTTGGCGGGTTCGTGGTGGCCGCGCTGGAAGTCTTTAGCATAGCGATTGGCGGCAGCAACTACCGGGAAGCCTTTGTTTTTACGCTGCTGTTTCTGATTTTGTTGTTCCGCCCGCAGGGCTTGGTAGGACAGGCGGCAGAAACACGCGCCTGATACATGTGTATGCTGTGCTTCCCGCGCTGTAAGTAAGATAGGGAAGCTGAGAGATAAATTATGGATTTGCTCCGTAGTATTGGCATTACCGAGATTGTATTCCAGCTTATGCTGGTGAACGCAATCCTCGGTCTGAGCATTTACCTCACGCTTTATACCGGCATGTTCTCACTGGCAAATGCCGGCTTTATGGCAATCGGGGCTTATGTCGGCGTCGTCCTTACGCAAAACTACGATCTGCCGTTGTGGGCGGCACTCATCGGTGGGATGGCCGCTGCCGGGATCGTGGCTGTTCCGATTGGCCTGCCGGTTCTGCGGCTGCGCGATATTTATCTGGCGATTGCCACGATTGGCTTTGGCGAGGTGGTGCGGATTCTGATCTTAAACTTTGATGCGCTGGCAAGTTCGATCTCCGGTGAAAACGTGCAGCTTACACGTGGGGCGCTGGGCATCACCGGCATTCCTAAAATCACCGAAACGTGGCAGCTTTTATTATTTCTGGTTGTCACGGTTTATATTTTGGTGCGGCTGCACCACTCGCGGTTTGGCCGGGCAATGGCCGCCGTCCGACAGGATGAGCAGGTGGCGGCGACGATGGGGATTAATGTGGTTTATGTAAAAAATGCCATATTCATCCTCAGCGCCGTCCTGGCGGCTTCAGCAGGCGTCCTCAAGGCACATCTGACGCGAACGATCAGCCCCGGTGATTATGGCTTCGATCAGGTTGTGAACATCCTGGCGTTTGCGGTGCTGGGCGGGACTTCAACCTGGCTGGGGCCGATTATCGGCGGTTTTATGCTTACGGCCATGCCGGAAATCCTGCGTGAGTTTAAGCAATACCGGGGCATTGTCAATGGTGTGATCCTGCTGCTGGTGATTGTTTACCTTCCCGGTGGAATCGTTAATGTTAACGCCTGGAAACGTTTGTGGCGACGAGTGCGCCGCCAGCCGAGCATAGAAACCTCATAAAACAGGTCGGGCATTTTAATTTAAGGGGATGGCTTGCGTTGCTTGAACTACATAAAGTCTCGCGTTTGTTTGGTGGTTTGCAGGCTCTCGATCAGGTGGATATGCGCATTTCCGAGCGGCGTATTGTCGGCCTGATCGGCCCAAACGGCGCGGGAAAAACAACCCTGATTAACAATATCAGCGGGCTTGACCACCCCACCAGCGGGACGATTCGTTTAGAGGGAAACGAAATTCACAACCTGCCGCCCCATCGGATTAGCGGCCTGGGGATCGCGCGGACGTACCAGAACATTCGATTATTTGGAGAAATGACCGTTCTTGAAAATCTGCTCATCAGCCAGCACGGTCGCGGGCGAGCATCGGTGTTGGATTCGCTGGTTTTCACACCACATTTTCGCGCCGAGGAACGCCGCCTGAGAGACACTGCCATGCAGCTTCTTGAACGATTCCACTTGGCCGGCATGGCGCACCAGCTGGCCGGAAATCTGCCTTATGGCGACCAGCGCCGGCTGGAGATGGCGCGCGCGCTGGCAACCGGCCCCAAACTCCTGCTGCTTGACGAACCCACTGCCGGGATGAACCCGATTGAAACCGAGCAGTTGGGTCAGCAAATCCTTCGGTTGCGCGATGAGCAGCTAACCGTACTGGTCATTGAACACGATATGTCGTTGATTCATCAGGTTTGCGACGAAGTATACGTGCTAAATTTCGGCCAGATCATCGCGCATGGTACGCCGGAAGCCATCAAACATAACCCTTTGGTGATCGAAGCCTACCTGGGGCGGGAAGAAGAAAACGAATTAGCAGTCGGAGAGCGAAAAGGGTAGGGGCATGGCTTTACTGGAGGTGCGCGATTTACACGTCAGCTATGGCGCAATTAAAGCCCTGCGCGGCGTATCGTTCAAGGTCGAGCCGGGCCAGGTCGTCAGCTTAATCGGCGCAAACGGTGCCGGCAAAAGCACCACGCTGAATGCAATCAGCGGTCTGCTGCATGTGACGCGCGGGCAAATTACCTTTAACGGCCAGGATATTACGGGATGGCGCGCCGACCGGGTGACGGCTTCCGGTCTGGTGCAGGTACCTGAAGGCCGGCAGATCATCGCCCCCATGACGGTGCTGGAAAACCTGATGCTCGGCGCCTACCCACGATCTGATCGGGATGGTGTGGAAACCGACCTTAAGGACGCTTTCGACCGCTTCCCGCGCCTTTACGAACGCCGCCAGCAGAAGGCGGGGTCATTGAGCGGCGGTGAACAGCAGATGCTGGCCGTTGGGCGGGCATTGATGGCGAGGCCGCGTTTATTGATGTTGGATGAACCCAGTATGGGGCTGGCACCACTGCTGGTGAGTGAAGTGTTCCGGCTGATCGCCAGCATCAAAGCGCAGGGTATTGCTATCCTCCTGGTCGAGCAAAACGCGCGGAAGGCGCTGCAACTGGCAGATTATGCCTACGTCCTCGAACGCGGCCAGATTGTGCAGGAAGGCGCGGCAGCCAGCCTGTGGGCAGATGCCCGTATCGTTTCGGCCTATCTGGGATGAAGCGCGCCGGATAATATAAGCGCGTCCTGTTTAACGGACGCGCCTGTGATTCGCATGGGAATTGCGCAGTACAGATTACTGGTTGAACATCGTCTGCATTTTCATTGCCAGGCCCATGTCCCCTTCGATCTTGAGCTTACCGCTCATGAAAGCCTGCATAGCGTTAATCTTCCCGGTTGATACCGCGTGCCAATCATCGGCGGCAGCCTTCAAGGTCATTTTAGGGTTTTCGGCCTGCCCCTCGCCGGCGACGCAGACACCCTCAGCGATTTTCAGCCAGAAGAGGCCGCCGTTGTCACCGCTGAGGTTAAACTGGATTATGGCGTTAACGCCTTCAGCTTTAGCGGGGAGGAAACGTTCATTCGCCATAGTGGGAAAAATCTGCGCGATTTCTTCGCGTGTTGCCATTTTTGCTCTGCTCCTACTTTTAAGATCAGTCGGTTAAACGAAGCTTGATGATACACCAGTATCATCGTTCTGCCGAATAGTATACAATTAATCACATTAATACCCAAAATTTTGGGGCGGGGTATCGCTATGAAAACAACAACCCACATCCTATTGATTGTGATTCTCGGTTTCATCACACGCTCCACATTATCGGCGCAGGATGCTCCAACGTCCCCCCCATCTCTGCCGGGACGTATTGCCTATGTAGGCCCTGACCAGAACATCTACAGCCTGAATATGGATGCTGATGAGATGCATCCTTTGACGACCGATGGCTCCCGGTCGCGGGTTTATCAATGGCCGACCTGGGCCACCGATGGGCGACTCGCTTACTTTCTCTCTGATCGCAGCGGCGAGATGATTGTTACGGAAGTATTCGTCTCGGAGGATGGCAATAACGCCGGAAACCTCGTCTATACGGGCGAAAACGAGCTGTTCAATTATGCCTACTGGGCACCCCAGAACTGCGCCGACAGCGAACGCTGCCGCGATCTGGCGGTTCTTCTGAGCAGTGAAGCCGCCGGTGGATTGTTTGTGGAGCTGATCCGGGATGGACTGGACGAGCCGTTGAGCCATCTGGCCGGTGTCGGCGGCCCATTCTATTTTAGCTGGAGCCCCGATGGCAGCCGGATGATCTGGCAGCGTAACACACGGGAGCTTGCGATTTATGATGTCATGGGCGACTCGCTGGAGGTGCTGCCGCTGTCTCCGGGGCTGTTTCAGACACCGGATTGGTCACCGGTGGATGATCGTCTGCTGGTCGGACTGCGTAATGGCGAGAATGAGACGAACGACTTGGCTATCGTCGCCAACGGGGAAAGCCAGATTCTGGCCGCGCAGCTTAGAGGTCCCATCGCTTTTGCCTGGTCACCTGACGGAAATTATATCGCCTATACGGACCGGGGCGGCCCGTTGATGGTTCTGGACGCACATACGGGAGAAACCATTACGCGCAGCCCGGTTACGGGTATTCTGTCTTTTTTCTGGTCGCCGAACAGCCAGCATCTCGCTTATATCACGCTGGCGACTCCGCCGGGTTCTATCAACGTGAGGGTATCCCGCCAGCCCAAACCGGCGGCGGCTTTTCAGGACGCCATCAGCGTCGCCTGGTCGGTGCTGGACATCTCGACCGGCGCGAACCGGCGCTATGGCGCGTTTTTCCCAACTCAGGATATGCTGTACATGCTGGTCTATTTTGACCAGTTCGCGCATAGCCATCGTCTGTGGTCGCCGGACAGCCGGTATCTGATTTATGCTGAGATCACGCCCAGCAATGAAGTCTCTATCAATCTGCTCGATACAGCTCAACCCAACACAGTGCCGTTTTCAATTGCCAGCGGATTCATTGGCATCTGGAGTTTTGAATAGTTTCGTGCGCCATATGCGCTTGCAGGCCGTTGGTATCGCGGCGGCGGCAGTTCTTTTGGGCGTGTCGGCCTGTACACAAAACCAGCCAGGGGTAATTGTTATCACGGCAACCTTTCAGCCTGTTGAGAGCGTCCTGGTTACGCCGCCCGTTCCCGCCGACACAGCGCCGCTGCCTGCGCCGGCGCTGCCCGCCAGCAGCCCCACGCCTGACCCGACACGACCGGCAGTTGGTACGAACGCCGTCGCCGAATATGTCGTCCAGCCAGGCGACACACTGTTCGCAATCGCGCAGGCCAATGGCATTAGCCTGGAGACGCTGATGGCGGCTAACGCGCAGATCACGAATCCAAATCTGCTCTCGGTAGGACAGATTGTTAATTTACCCCACCCGCCGAACGAAACCTCCGGCGAATTTAAGATCATCCCGGACAGCCGTCTGGTTCGCGGCCCCGGCAGTGGAGCGTTTGACGTGGCCGGATTTATCAGCGGGCAGCCCGGCTACATACGGATAGCAACGGATGTCGTGGATGAACAACTGCTGTCGGCGTCGGAAGTAGTGCAGCGGGCTTCTCTGGAATACAGCGTAGACGCGCGTTTGCTGCTGGCGCTGCTGGAATATCGGGCAGGATGGCTAACAAAAACCGATTTGTCTGATACGCAGAAGACTTATGCGCTGGAAGGACAGCCATCACCGGCGGGCTTTGACCGGAGCGGTTTGTACCGCCAGTTGGCCTGGGCTGCCAACCAGCTTAACCTGGGTTATTATGGCTGGCGCTATCGTGCGCTGGCGAACCTGGAATTTGACGATGGCACGCGCGTTCGTTATACACCCGGCCTGAATGCGGGTACGGTCGGCTTACAGTATTTCCTCAGCCGGAATACGGCTTATGCCGATTGGTCGCAGCAGATCGGAGCAGAAGGTTTTTATCGTGTTTATACGGCCTACTTTGGCGACCCCTTCAGTAACCCTATTGACCCTCTGGTGCCATCAGGCATTCAGCAGCCGCCGATGACGCTGCCTTTTTTGCAGGGCCAAACCTGGTTCTTCACCGGAGGGCCGCATGGTGGGTGGGGGAGTGGGAGCGCCTGGGCAGCAATTGACTTCGCGCCGCCTGACGAGCGACCGGATGGCAGCCCGGCCTGTTATGTGTCTAAATATCCCGTAACCGCCGTCGCGCCCGGTGTGGTCGCCCGCAGCGAGGGCGGAAGCGTCATCCTTGACCTGGATATGGACGGTGATGAAACCACCGGCTGGACGGTGCTTTACCTGCATATCGCCTCGGAAGGTCGCGCAATTGCAGGAAGCGCCTTGCAGACGGGCGATCTCATCGGGTATCCATCATGCGAAGGCGGTTTTTCTAACGGCACGCACGTTCATATTGCGCGCCGGTACAATGGGGAATGGATTCCCGCCCACTGCGATCAATGCCTTCCGGGTTACGAAACGCCGTCGTTTGTCCTGGGCGGGTGGGTGGTCTACGGCCTCACCAATCAGGAATATCAGGGCTACCTGCAAAATGGCAGTGAGCGGCGTATCGCGGAGCAGGGGCGGCTCATACCAGATAACCGTGTATCGTGGTGAAGGATGCTGGTATAATCTGCCCACAGTAAAACCGTTCCCAGGTGCACTGTTTTAATGAGACGATTTCAACAAGTGAGCGTGGTATTGGGGCTGATTTTGCTCGCCGGGTGGGGCTTGCAGGCGCACGCTGAAGAAGCCCGGCAGGTGGCGGTCAGCCCGACGCCGGTTCCAATCAATCTGCCAAGCCCCATACCGCTCGACGCGCCTCAGCCGAGCCAGACGACGGCGACGCCGACCCGCACGCCGACACCGGTCGGCCCGGCGATTCTGGAAGCTAAAACGGAAGCGAATGTCAGAGCGCAGCCTGACCCGGAATCTGAACTGCTCGGAACAATCCGCGCCGGAGATTTTTACCCCATCATCGGGCGTTATTTTCGGTGGGTGCAGTTCCAGTACGATTCTTCTCCCAACGGCACAGGCTGGGTTTTTGACGAATTGATTAACATCGTCGGTGATGAAACGGCCATCATTGATCTGAGCGTCCAGGAAGCTCCTACGGTAGATACCACCGCTGTTGAACAAACGGCAGCTTTTGAAGCGATTACCCTGACGCCCGGCGGGCTGCTGACCGCCACCGCCAATGCGCGTGTCATCACCATTCCCGAACTCCCGGTAAGCGGCGCAGCCGACACCCTCCCTGAACTGCCGGTGGATGCCGCCCAATCGCCCAGCCCGCTGCCGACTTTCACGATTCCGCCTAATCTGATACCTGCTACACCGACTTCAGCCGCGGCGGATGGCCTACCGGTCGCCACTGCCACGCTTTCTGGCGCCAGCCCATCCCCGCCCAGCCCGGACAGTGTGCCGCCGATTACACCGATTTTGATTCTTGGCGCAGCAGGCATCCTCGGCATTGCCGTCAGCTTCTTCCGGCGCTAATAAAAAGAGCCTGTTGTTTTATGACAGGCTCTCGTGATCGGGTGTGTCTGGTGTGAACTTTAGTGGCTGCAACTCCCACAGCCGCGAGACTGATCGTCTTCGCCGCTGTCGGCGGTTTTGAACGAGTGACCGCAGCCGCAGGAAGAAATGGCGTTCGGATTATCAATACGGAAGCCACCACCCATCAGGCTGTCAATATAATCAATCGTTGCGCCCTGAAGGTACATAATGCTGGTCGGGTCAACGACCAGGCGCACCCCTTGCGCCGCCACCACCGTATCGAATTCGCGCGGCGCGGCTTCGAAGGCCATACCGTACTGCAAACCGGAGCAGCCGCCGCCGGATACGAACACCCGCAGAACGTAGTCGGGAATCTCGCGCTGTTTCAACAGGTTTTGAATAACCTGCACGGCGGCGGGCGTTACCGATAACACGGCGGTTTCAGGTGTTTCGCTCTGCGTGATGATTTCTTCATTTGCGGCCATTAAATCTCTCTCCTCACGGTTGTAGACGACGATGCGAGTCATTATAGCATGGTCGGCCTGAGGCGTCAATTAAACAGATAATCATCATCGAAATTACCCGCTGCTGCCGTTCGGAATAAGGTATGCGCATATACTGTCCCCGCGCGACATGCGGGACTGAAGGCGCGGCACCACCCCTAAAAGCGATGAAACCAGACGCATGTCCATATCACACAGCGCGTGATTATGTTCTGCGATGTGATGATACGGGCAGTTGCTCGTCTGGATCAAATAACCCTCCGGGTGTTTTTCCCAGCGGGCATTGTAGCCGTGCTGGTTCAGGTATTCGACCACAACATTCAACCGGTCAGGCAGGGACAGATCATTGGCGATGTTAGCATCATCCGCCATACGTTCGGCTACACCTTCAAGAATCACGTTGATCTGTTTGGGCGGAAGCTGGTGGGCGATCTGCTCGATCAGGTGAGCAGCCAGTGGTTTGTAATTGCTTGGGAAGTATTCCTTTGCGGCCTCTGTCAGCGCATAAACATGCTGTGGCCGGCCAGGGGCGTTGCGGTGTCTTAGCTGCGGCGTTGTGATGAGGTTTTCATCCTGCAAGCGAGCAAGATGATGTCGCACCGTGACGGCAGTGATGGCTCCGCGGCGCTTCCGTAAGTCTTCCACGATGTCATCCACAGTTGCCTCACCGCGCTCGCGGAGGATGTTCAGGATAAATTGTCGGGTTTCTTGCATCGTTAACCCATCCTTTTACAGGTAACGGGCTTCTTGATTCGGACGTTATTGCGGGTTATACTTCCGCCGGTATTGATCCAGACATTGCAGATGCCGGTCATCAATATTGCTAACTACCATCTTAATAAAGTCTATCATTTTTAGACAGTGAATGTCAAATAAGTCATTTTGACGCTGCAACTCCTGCGGCGTTATTTATCGTCTTCTGGTCATCAGGGATATTCCGCCTTGCACACTACGGTCGCTTTTCAAGGAATTCACGGCGCTTACTCGGAACAGGCCATCCGACAGCATTTTGGCAGTGAAGTTAACGTACATTCATGCCAGACGCTCAGTGATCTGTTCAATGTCATTCAGTCTGGTCAGGTCACTTATGGGCTTCTGCCGGTCGAAAATGCGCTGGCCGGCGCGGTCAGCCAGTCATATGAACTGCTGATGGACTACGATCTGCGCATTCAGGCCGACGTCATCCTTCATGTGCATCATGCACTGCTGGCCTTATCCGGTCAGAAGATCGAAGACCTGAAGTATGTACGCTCTCACCCACAGGCGCTGGCGCAATGCGAGCAGTTCATCAAACGAAACGGGTTACAGAGCATTCCCTGGTATGATACCGCCGGTGCCGCGCATGATCTGGCGCAGGACTGCACGCCTTACACCGGAGCGATTGCCAGCGAACTGGCCGGGCAGCTTTACAACCTTGACATCCTGGCGACCGAAATCGAAGATGTGTCGTTTAACTTCACACGGTTTTTCATCCTCGGCCATGATGACCCGCCCCCCGCCGAGTACAACAAAACTTCGCTGGTGTTCGCCACTCGCCACCGACCGGCGGCACTCTACGACTGTCTGGGCGAGTTCGCGCGGCGCGGCCTGAACCTGACCAAAATCGAATCGCGCCCACGCCGCAACCGGCCCTGGGAGCCGGTTTTCTACCTGGATGTTGAGGGTCACTGGCAGGAGGCGGCTTTTCAGGAGGCGCTGGCAGGATTACTCCAAAAAGCGTCCTTTGTAAAAATGCTGGGTTCGTACCCGGCTGTAAAAACCGGACAATCGGTTGGGATTTAAGAACATGGAAAACACGGCCAAACTCGATGTAGCAGTGCTTGGGGCAACCGGCGCAGTCGGCCAGCGCTTCGTTCAGCTGCTGGAAAATCATCCCTGGTTTCGCGTTGCCGAGGTGATCGGCTCCAGCCGGAGTGCCTCTCGCCCGTATGGCGAGGCGGTGAACTGGGTGCTGGATGGTGGTGCGCCGGACTCGGTAGCAAACCTGACCGTTAAACCGCTGGAAGCCGATCTTACTTCACCGCTGGTGTTTTCCGCGCTGCCTAAAGATGCAGCCGAAACCCGTGAATTTGAGCTGGCATCTGCCGGTCATGTTGTCTGCACCAATGCTTCGGCTAACCGAATGGTCCCGGATGTGCCGCTGCTGCTGCCGGAAGTGAATGCCGAACATGTGCGGCTGGTAGATATCCAGCGCGAGAAGCGCGGCTGGACAACCGGCGCGATCATCGCCAATTCCAACTGCACGGCCATGCCCGTCGTGATGGCGCTGGCACCGCTGCGGCAGTTTGGCATCAAACGAATTTTCGTCGTCAGCGCGCAAGCAATCAGCGGGGCAGGCTATCCCGGCGTAGCATCGCTGGATATTCTAGATAATATTATTCCCTATGTCAGCGGTGATGAGGATAAGCTCGAAACTGAGCCATTGAAGATGCTCGGCACATTCGATAGAGACAGCATCATCTGGCTGGATGCAGCTATCAGCGCGGCCTGCAACCGCGTGCCGGTAGTGGACGGCCATCTCGTTAATGTGTCGGTAGAACTGGCGGCACGCCCCGCAATGGCGGACATCATCGCAGCCTGGGAAACCTTCCGGGGCCCCGCGCCTGTGCCAGCTTTGCCAAGTGCGCCCGAAAAGCCGGTTCAATACCTGCCGCAGATTGACCGGCCTCAAAGCCGCCGCGACCGGAGCGCCGGTAACGGCATGGCGACATCGGTAGGACGCCTGCGCGAATGCGCGCTGCTGGGTTACAAGTTCGCTGCCCTGTCCCACAACACAATTCGTGGCGCGGCGGGATGCAGCATTCTAAACGCGGAACTGCTGGCCGTGACGGGCTACCTTGTGCAGTTCCAGCCGGCGACTGCTTCAGGCGCAGTCTAAATGCAGTATAGTCTGCATATCTTCTGCGCAGGCTTTGGGTTCTAGGAAGTGATGCTGGAGACTCGCTTCTGAGAGGATGCCCTGTGAAAGTATTTATTGCGGGAATTGATGGCTACCTGGGATGGCCGCTGGCCCAATATCTGGCCGCGCGCGGCCACCAGATCGCGGGGAACGATATGTTCTACCGGCGACAGTGGGTCGAGGAGGTGGGCAGTCACAGCGCCATTCCCATACACAGTATGCCGGAACGCCTGGCTGCTTTTCGCGCCCGTTATGGCACGGATATTCTTTTCCGTGAAGGCGATCTGCTTGATTACGCCTTCCTCAAATCGTTTCTGACGGATTTCCAGCCGGACGCGATTGTCCATTTTGCCGAGATGCCATCCGCGCCGTATTCGATGATTGACCAGGCTCATGCGACCTTCACTCAACACAATAATGTCATCGGCAGTCTCAACATGCTGTGGGCCATTAAAGAAGCCTGCCCGCAGACGCATCTTGTTAAACTGGGGACGATGGGCGAGTACGGAACACCGAATATAGATATTCCCGAAGGGTTTTTTGAGGTTGAGTTCCGGGGACGAAAAGATGTGCTGCCGTTCCCCCGGCAGGCGGGCAGTTTTTATCACTGGAGCAAGGTTCATGACTCCAACAATGCCATGTTCGCCTGCCGCATCTGGGGACTGCGGGCAACGGACATCATGCAAGGGGTGGTGTTCGGCACGCGGATAGACGAGATGGGGGAAGAACCGGTCTTGCGAAGTCGCCTGGACTTTGACCAGTGTTTTGGCACGGCGGTGAACCGCTTCTGCTGTCAGGCCGTTATCGGCCACCCGCTGACACTGTACGGGCGCGGCGGGCAAACGCGCGGCTTTTTACCCCTGCGCGACTCGATGCAGTGTTTAGCGCTCACGATTGAAAATCCGCCCGCTGCGGGCGAATATCGCGTCTTCAACCAATTTGAGGAATGTTACAGCGTTGAAGAACTGGCTTATCTGGTGCAGGAAGTCGGCGACCAAATCGGGATGGGTATCGAGGTTCAGCACTACGATAATCCTCGAAAAGAGTGGGATAAACACTACTATAATCCTGATCGAAACCATCTGATAAGCCTGGGCTACCAGCCGACCCATGATGTTCGCGCCGAACTGCGAATTATGCTGCAAGACCTAATGCCGCACAAAAACCGTATTATCGAAAAACAGGATATTCTCATCCCCGACATTCGCTGGGACGGCAGCCGCCGGCGCTCGTTCATTATAGACGAGCATCGGGTTGCGCCCCGGTCGTAGCCCAAACTAACACAGCCAACCATAATAGCGATGAGGAGCAAGGCGCTATGATTCAATTCTGGGAATATGATCGGTTGACGCCAGAGCAGTTAGCGAAAATTATGCGGCGCGCCGAAACCGACATTCGAGACCTGCTGCCGCTGGCGCAGGAAGTGATTGATCGTGTGCGGAATGAAGGCGATGCCGCTGTTGTAGACTATGCGCGCCGCTTTGATGCCGCCGATTTCACCGCCGATCAACTGCGGGCAACCCCGCAGGATTTTGCGCAGGCGCGGGCAGCCCTTAGTCAGGACGTGATTGATGCCATCCAGCAGGCGCATGATAATATCCGCCGCTTCCACGAGGAGCAGATGCCGGAGCCGCTGTGGTTCGTCGAAGTGCAGCCGGGCATTATGGCCGGAGAGAAGGTTTCCCCGGTTGCCAGCGCAGGGTTATATGTGCCGCGTGGCAAGGGCGCGTTCCCGTCGGTTATGCTGATGCTGGCGGTACCAGCCAAAGTCGCCGGGGTACCGCGTGTGGTTGTGGTCACGCCGCCGACGCCGGAAGGTAAAGCCGACGCAGCATCCCTGGTGGCGGCGGAAATCTGCGGCGTGGATGAAGTTTACGTGGTTGGCGGGATGCAGGCGGTGGCGGCGCTGGCCTACGGCACGCAAACCCTGCCGCGCGTTCAGAAGATCATCGGGCCGGGCAGCAGTTACGTATCGGCGGCCAAGCGGCTGCTGTACGGCGTTGTGGATGTTGGGCTGCCGGCTGGCCCAAGTGAATCGATTATCCTCACCGATGAACACACCGACCCGCGTCTGGCGGCGCTTGATCTGCTGGTCGAGGCGGAACATGGCCCGGATTCGGCGGCCATCCTGGTCACGCACAGCCGCGAGGTCGCCGAACGCGCGCTGGAACTGCTGCCGGGGTATATCGCTGAACTGCCTGAATGGCGGCAGGCGTTTATCAGCAAGGTGCTGTCGAACTACGGTGGCGTGCTGCTGACCAAAAGCCTGGAAGAATCTATCCAGTTCGTCAACGATTATGCGCCGGAGCATCTTGAGGTGCTGACTGCCGAACCGTTCGTCGCGCTCAACAAAATCAAAAATGCCGGAGAAATCCTGCTCGGCTCGCTGACCCCCATCCCGACGGCGAACTACTGCCTGGGGCTGAATGCCATCCTGCCAACCGGCGGCTTCGCTAAAAGTTTCTCGTCGGTCAGCGTGCAGGACTTCCTCAAGCGCAGCGGTGTAGGTTATCTGTCCCGCGAGGGCTATGCGCGTTTGCAGGGCATCACGGCAACGCTGGCCGATTATTAGGATTTTCCTGCTCATGCAATGGCAATCCGCAAACGTAATGCCATCATCGGCCTGGCATGAAAGACCAGCTTCAGCAGATTCAACACCTGCAATTTCGAGACAGAAGCGGGGCGGAAGCCCTGCTCCTGTCTTTTGTACGAGACGTGTACTCTCCTGATGTGGCGACGGTTGAACTCCGTCCGCTGGCAATATCACTCAACTCGTTTAACGGCTTTCTGACGATGGCCGATGGCCGCCGGTATTTCTTTAAGACCCATACCGAATCCGACAGCGTGATCGGGGAATACTACAATGCGACGCTGCTGGCCGAAGCCGGCTATCCGGTTATTCAACCGATCTTCAGCTCGACTGAAGCCGGCAGACAATTTCTGGTTTATGAAATTGTCAGCGCGCCATCGGTTTTTGATACGGCCTGGGCGATTGAAAACAACCAGACTGATAGGCTTCCGGCGCTCACCCGCGCCCAGCAGGCGGCAGACAACGATCTGCTGCGAATCTATCGCGCCACGTTGCAGCCTCAGACGGCTTTAGAAGCGGCACAGTCACCGATCCACCAGTTGTTTTATCACCGGCTGGCGGGGGGACGTTTGTCGCGTTTTTATGCCGACACAGCGACGATCAACCTGCCCGGCGGCGAAACTGCTGTTGGCGATGTTTTTGCAGTGCGGTGGCATATCAACGGCCAGATTTACACCGATGATCTGAGAGCCATCATTGAGCGGGCAACACGCCTGCTTAACCCCGCGCAGGCCGGCCCTTCGATCATCGGGCATGGAGACGCTCATAACGGCAACATCTTCATTGAGCAGGATCGGTTGGTGTATTTTGACCCGGCGTTCGCCGGACGGCATCATCCGCTGCTGGACATCGTTAAGCCACTTTTCCATAACGTTTTTGCGATGTGGATGTACTTCCCCAATGAAAAACGCGACCAGACGCCGATTACGCTGGAACGCAGTGACGACGTATGGCGGGTGCAGTACGAATATCCTTTGCACCTTATCCGAGAGATGTTCCTGCACAGCAAGGTTGAGCGTGTGCTGATTCCGGTTCTGTCCGAGCTGCTCCGGCGTTCGTGGCTGCGTGAAGACTGGCGGGAATATCTTAAGGCCGCGTTGTTCTGCTGCCCGTTCCTGACGATGAATCTGGCCGATGGCGAGAAGTTTCCGCCGGAAATCAGCCTGCTCGGTTTGTGTATGGCGGTCGAAATGGGCGCAGAAAGCCAGAGCGCGCGCAGCATCCTCGACCGCACGTTGGATGAAGTCGCGCGTGCGATTCGTTAGCCCAGCGTTTCCAGCAGGCGCGCGAAGGTTGGCGACTGCTCCATGAACACGTAGCGCACCGGCGTAACGACCGTCTGCGTTCCGCCAATAGTTCGCATGTACTCGACGGCTTCCAGCAGCTTTTTGCCGGTAACAACAATCGTCACGGTATGCCACTGGCTGCCCGGCTGTGCCGGCACAGCGCCATAGATCGGCGCGATGGTTGGCCCCTGCAAACCCTGCGTCAGCGGGTTGCCGGCGACCTTGCGGGCCACCGACTCGGCGTCTGCCCCCTGGATATTGACGGTTAGCTGATAGTAGTTTCGCCCAATCAACGCGCCGTCAATGTATTCCAGAAGGGCGCGCAGACTATCGAGCAGCGCCGGGTTATCGGGCAGCACGCGGCGATTGCCCACCAGACAGGCCTGCGATTCAATAATGATGCCATCGGACAGCACTTTGAGATGATTTTCGCGCAGCGTCGTGCCGGTCTGGGTCACATCCACGATTACATCGGCATAACCAAGCGTCGGCGCAGCTTCGATAGCGCCCTCGGCGTTCACAAGCGTAAAGTGCTGGATTCCCTGGCTGTGAAAAAACTGCCGGGTCAGCGTGGGGTATTTGGTGGCAATGCGCAGCGTGCGCCGGTGATATTCCCGGAAGTCAAGCGCGATATCGGCCAAATCAAGCAGATTGTCCACATCTACCCAGGTTTCGGGAACGGCGACCACCAGGCTGCAATGTCCGTATCCCAGGCTGTCGTGAATCACCAGCACATCCTGGTGCGGATGTTCCTGAACCACGTCCAGCCCGGTTATACCGACTGGCACGGTTCCATCAGCCACTTTATACAGCACATCGTTAACGCGCTGGAACAGAATAGAAATACCGGGAATAGCCGGCATCAGGCCGGTATACTGGCGCTGGTTTGGTTTTTCCACACGCAGGCCGCAGTCGCGCAGAAAATTCAGTGTCGGCTCGGCAATAGCGCCTTTGCTGGGCAGAGCGAGGGTGAGACGATTATTCACAGCAGGCCTCTCAGTATATTCACGAGGCGGTCAATGTCGCTCAGGGTAAAGGTTTCGTCGTCAAGGAACGCGCGCTGCCGGTTATCCACCGTCAGTATAAACGGCGCGTTTTCCTGAACCTGCTCAGACGGCATCAGTCGCACCGGAACATTCTGTTCCCGCAGGCGGTTGGCCCAGACAGCCGATGCAACTGCATTCTCCGACATTACCGGGATGGTTATCAGACGCACGTCAGCATGGGATGTGGCGGGGATAAGCTCAAGAATCTGGTCAGCATAGTAGGCGAATCCGACAGCAGGCACATCGCGCTGGCTGCCCAACAGCCGCAGCAGTTCATCATAGCGACCGCCGCCACCCAGATGCCGGCCATCTGCCGTTAGCTCAAAAACGACGCCGGTGTAATACGCCCAACTGCGCGCCAGATTCGGGCGTATGGTCAGACGCTCATCGGGTATCTGATAGGCGCGCAGCAGTTCAATCGTGCGCTGCCAGCCGGCTAATGTTTGCCGGGAAACAGCATCATCCGGCGCGACCAGCGAATCCATCAGCTTAAAGGCTTCGTCCGGCGGATGATTGACGGCATTCCATCGTTCAAGTTCGTCCAGTGCGTGAATGATCTGCGGCCTTTCAGCAACCTGCCGCCGCTTCTGCGCAAGCCTGCGCGCGATCTCCTGGTGATCGCGCCCACCCATCGTTTGCGCGTTAACCGTAATATCCGAAAGCGTTTCCAGACTGCGCGCCGGGTCAGTTTCTTCGCGCTGATTAGATGCAGATTTGCCGAGCAAAAAGCGGTCAATCTGCTCCAGAATGAAAGATTTTCCTTTGAGCGGGTCGGCCAGCGCGGGCAAATGGTTAAGGATAAAGCGCTCCATGCGGCTGTCCAGCCCGGCGCGTGCGAGTATCTGGCGCATGAGACGGGTATGCCCGATGGTGACAGACCAGCTGCGAATGGCTGTCCGATCCAGGCCGCGCGCTGCAAGGCTGATAATCTCGGCGTCCGCCGCCACCTCGGATATACCGATCAGTTCGGCGCCGATGCTGAGACGCTGGTAACTGCGAGACGAGTCATTGGGGTCATCCTCAAATATCTGCCCGCAAAACTGCCAGCGGGCAGGCTCGCTACTGTTCAGGCGAGTATAGCGATGCGCTGCTGCCGCCGTGAATTCCGGTCGAAGCGCCAACTGCTGTCCATGCCGCTCGAAGGTGAACAATTTGCCAAGCACTTGGTCGCCCGCTTTAATAAGAAACAGGTCTGCCGTCTCGATGACCGGCAGTTCGATCAGTTCATAGCCGTATAAGGCCATGTGCTGGTGTAAATCCTGCGTGATCTGGCGCACCAGGCGCGAGGGAACAGATCGCATGGGTGGCACGTTTTCAACAACTCCGTCTGGGAAACAGGCTCATGATAACGCGCTTTGGAGTGATGGCAAGAGTCATTTATAGTCGCCGCTGCTGTAGACAAAAACGGCGGGGCCAGCTTCTTTATCCGCCGATACCAGCGTTCCCATTTCTTCAGCAACCCACATATACAGCCAGTGCGCGTCGGTGATGCTCAGGTTGACACAGCCATGGCTGCGCCGGTAGCCGAAACCATCATGCCAGTAAGCCCCATGCAGTGCGCGCCCTTCGTCAAAGAACATCGTCCAGGGGACTTCTTCCAGAAAATAATAATCGTCACCTACTACACCACCGCTCATATCCTTCCTGGTGCGGCGGAAGTAAATATGATACAGCCCTTCGTTGGTCGGCCAGATAGACCGCCCGGATGAGATCAGCGTGGCAAATATGGGGCGATCATCCTGATAGGCAATCAGAACCTGTTCGTAAAGATCAATACTGATCCATCTGTCGGTATCCACTTCGACAGGGCGTTCCAGCGGTATAATCCGCGCAACGTGGTGCTGGTGTGTCCACGCATCCACGCCGATCTGATACCAGATTTCCCCGTCAACAACTGTGGACGCATACAGGTTAAGCCGGGTGTAGCGATAAACCAGTGGATTCGACTCGCTGGGGTTTCCACCCGGCACGCGGCTGGGGTACTGGTTAATCAGCGCCCAGGCCGTCAGATAAGGCGGTTTTTCTTCCGGCAGCAAGACGCCGGTGAAATACGAAACGCCGCCGCTGCTGTCGCTCGCAGTATCTGACCGAATCCATTCCGTGTCATTGATTCGCACCCAACCAGGCTGTGTGCCGAGCGCAGTAATAAAATTAAAGCCAGGGTCTATCGTGCGAATCAGCCTGCCGCCAGGCGCATCAAAAACCTGTACCGTTCCGTTGAGTTGGTAATACCAACGATCATACAATAGTTCCACATCTACCTGAAGCGGCGTTACAATCGGTTCTGGATAAGCGGTGATATCTGCTTCTGAAAGCCCTGGCTGTGTGTTCGCGCACAGGGTTTCCGGGTCACACATTGGCTGCGTGTAAACCAGCGATGTCAGCGCAGTTAAGAGCAGCAAAATCAGCTTCATTGCGTCATCCTTGTTGGTTTGTTGGTTGCACCTATTCTATAGATAAGAACCCGGCATTAACCTGACGCCAGGCCGCCGCCGCGCATTCGCTTCTGGTACTAATTTGCCACTCGATTGCGGTATTGTCATGATCGCTTTATACTCAACTACAAGAAAGCGGGATTTGCTTGTTTAACATATACTTATACTTAAAACCCGGATAGAACCGGAACATGCTGATTTCAGGAGACAACCCGATGAAACTACGACAGCTCTTGAAGGTTTTATTGCTCCCGGCGTTATTAGGGGTTCTGCTGCTTGGGCCGGGCATTATCATGGCTTCCGAACCGATGCAGCAGGTCCAGTTTGTCACACCCAGACTGGTCGTGAATACCAGCTTCCTGAACGTGCGCTCTGGCCCCGGCATACAGTACAGCGTGTTGCTGACTGTCGTCGGTGGCACCGAGCTGCCCGTTTTGGCGCGCGCAAAAGATAACGTCTGGTTTCAGGTTTCTACCGTCATCGGTGTCGGTTGGGTGAATGTTCAGTATACTGTCCCGCGCGGCAGTTTTGATCTGGTTCCGATCGTGAACACATCGGACATCAGCGCCTTTGCCGTACTGCCCAGCGTCCCGTCGTCTTTGGCTTTACCGGCCATCATTGAGGGACAGGGCGGGGGTGGGCCGGTTGTGGTTGCTCCGGTGGCAGCCGCAAGTGTTCCGTCATCTGGCAGTGGCAGCCCGATTCGGATCGTATACGATAACAACCAGCGTGTGACATCCGTCCGCCCTGGCGAGCGGTTCCGTATCACGATCAACGTGGAAGCGGTGAATATTCGTACCGAACCCCGCGATGGCGCTCCTGCGCTCGGCACGCTCTACCGCGATGCCAGTAACGACTACACGTTGGTGAGCAGTGCCCGCGATGCCGTTGGAACGGAATGGTTTGCGATTGACGCGCCGGATATTGGGACCGGCTGGATTGAAGCGCCTAAAACACGCGTGCGCCTGTCCCGGTTGGCCGGCCAGGTGATGGTGGTGAAGGCGCAAACGCTTTCGCTGCTGGACTCGCCGGGGGGCAGCGGCACGAACATGCCGATCCTCAACAACGGTGACGAGGCGTTTCTCGTTGGCGCAAGCCAGGATGGAAAATTCCTTCAGGTCGAACTGGCCGGTGGACAGCGCGGATGGTTGCCGTCAGATGCGATTACGGCCCGCACCGATACACCTACCGACCGGATTGATCTGTCGCAGGTGCCGACGGCGGCAGCCGCGTCTGCTGCGACTGTGGTCGTCCAGCCAGATGCTTCTGCCGGCGTGGTGGTCGTCCCCACTTTCCCGCAGTCGTTTGGCCTGGACACGCCCCATGTGGTTGTGAACACAGGCTTTCTGAACATTCGCAGCGGCCCCGGCGCGCAGTACACCACTGTTGCCACTGTTCCAGGCGGCACGGAACTCCCTGTCCTCGGAATCGCAAAGGATGGTGTGTGGTATCTGGTGCAGGGCGTGTTTGGTCGGGGATGGGTAAACGGCGAGTTTACACTTTTCCGGGGCAGTATTGACGCGGTGCCGATCATCTATGAGGCTGCCGGGACAGTTTCGACGCCGGTCGCCATCGTCGCTGCCAGCGCAGTCACGCTGTATGCCGCGCCCGGCACGAACTTCGGCGTGATCGGCAATCTGGCCGGGCCGGTTGAAGTCCCCATCGTGGCGCGCACGATTGATTCACAGTGGCTGCAACTCAGTACGCCGCTGGGCTTTGGATGGGTTCTGGCGTCACAGATCATCCTGCAGGGCGATCTCAGTCTCGTCCCGATTGTGGGCTGAAATTTCGGCTGTGCGCGTTATTCTTAAGAACGCTCCGGCAAACCGGGCCGGAGCGTTTTTTGCTTTGCGGAGAACATGAGCATGGAAGAACTGGTGAACAAACTCAGAGGGCGGGGCAGGGAGTCAACCCCGCGTGCGGCTTCCGCGATTTTCGGCTCGATTGGCAGCGTTGGGCAAACCCTGGTCTCTACCGGCCCCAGGCTAAAGATCGGCCTATGGCCGATTCTGAGCGCCGCCGCTCCCGAAACGGCGATGGGTGCAGCGGCGCTGCTGGGTTGCCTGCTGGAACGGTGGCCGAATATTCGCGTCTACCGGCTGTTCGCCCGCCTGGAGGGTGAACCACAGACGTACCAATGGACGATAAGCCGGTCACAGTTCAGCGTGGACGATTGGGAACTGGATGGGCTTGATGAAAATGTTGCGATCTGGGGCGTATTGGAAAAAACCGGCGCGGGTTGGAAACTGACGCTGGAGGTTGAAAACGATCTGGCCGAAGAAGGCGATGATTTGCGAGCCTTTAGCCATGAAAGCGGGGAGATAGGCGGGCTGATTAACTGGCTTCCACAGGCAGTCGAGCAAATTGCCGATTATCTGGACGCCGGCGCTCTTTACTATCCCGCCTATGACGCTGCGGCCAATATCCCGGATTTGGGCGCAGAGCGCCTGCTGAACGATCTCTTTCAATGGGAATTGAGGCTATTGCTGTCGCTTTGGGGGCAGGACTGGCCCGCCGAGGCAATAGCAGCCGATCTCGAATCTCTGCTCGGCCACAGCGCGGCGCTGGGCAACATGGGCGCATGGACTGCTGCCAATGCGATAGGGCGCGCCTTAAATCCGATTTTTGACCCTATTGGCGAGGCTGTCATACCGCGCGTGCCGGAGGTTTTTGAGCAGCTCAGGCAGTATGAATTCGCGGCGGCATTTATTGCATTTCCGCTGCACCGGCTTGGCTATCGGGAACAAGCCTACAGCCTGCTGGAGGAGAATGTTGACCGGTATCCTGAAAGCGTCTCGTCCTGGCTAAGACTCGCCGATCTGTACAGCGTGGGTGGAGAGTTGGCGGCCACACTGGACGTATACCAGCGGGCGATTGAAGCCGACGTTGTATCCGCCGACCTGTTCAAGCGTTATGCCGAACTGCTGCTTCTGCTGGACACCAACAACATTGCCTACGGCGTAGGGGCGCGCCAGCATACCGTAGCCGGGCGTTCATTTGTCGAAGGGTTCATCCTGATAGACCCCGAAGAAATCGAAGCGAACTGGCTGAGTTGGGAGGCCATTGAAGCCTACCACGAGGCGCTCGAACTTGAGCCGGACGACCTGGATACGCATCAGCAGCTTGCGATACAGCTTGCCGAACTGGGCGATGAGGCGGTCTGGGATGCGCTCTCCGAATTGGTTGAACGCGATACTGAGGGTGAACGCACGCGCGGCGTGGTGGAGTCCTTGTACAACATGGAAGATGTCTCCCCAGCAGTACCCATCCTCCGCCGGGCAGTCGAAAAGAATCCCGATCAGGCTGTCTTGAAACTCAACCTGGCGTCCGCTTATCTGCTGAACGACGAACCGGATGCCGCGCAGACGGAACTTGAAGCAGCAGCAGACATTACGGATGACCCGCTGCTGCGCTCCGAAATAGATCGTATGATGCTGTCGGTAGACGACCCTGATTTTGAGGCGCGCTTCGGTGAAATCAGCGATCTGGTGGGCGCCGGCGCGCAGTTGAATGCCGGCGACGTGGAGTTTCTGGAGAATGCGCTGGGTAATGCGCCCGATTTTGCCGAATGTTATACGCTTTTAGCCAGCGCCTACGTTGCCTGGGGAGAAAGTGATGACGCGCTGGAAGTGCTGTTGGATGGGCAGAAACGGTTTCCCGATAATCCCGACATTCTGACGTTACTCGGACGTGTTCTGTGGGACAGTGGAGAGAAGGGACTGGCGCTCGATTACCTGAACAAGGGGCTGATGACGAACTCAAACCACGTCCCACTGCTGGCGACGACCGCACGGTATCTGTTCGATCAGGATCAGGATGAAACTGCGCGGGCGCTGCTGCTGCGCGCCGAGGCGCTTGACCCGCGACATCCCATGCTCGGCGCGGTGCGGGCATACATTGCCCGCAGTATCACGACAGAATAAGCGCCTGTGATTGGCCGGCGGTCAGTTCGATGATGTCCTGCGCGAAGGCTGGATAGTGTTCGACCGGCAGACGGACAATCAGCGTGACCTCGCCTGCGAAGCTTTCATCTTCGATCTCGCCTTCATATTTGGCGACTAATCGTTTGATGGCCTCGTAGGCGGCATAAGCAAACTCAACACCCACGACGCAGCGTGTACGCTTCTCCTGCGTTTTTAGCGCGGCGAGTACTGCCCGCGCTGCGTCACCATAGGCGCGCACCAGGCCGCCGGTGCCAAGTTTTGTGCCGCCAAAATAGCGCGTCACCACGACGATGATGTCGCCGATCCTGGAACCGCGCAGCACGGCCAGAACCGGTGGCCCGGCTGTGCCGGAGGGTTCGCCATCATCGCTCATGCCCTCAATGATGCTGTTGCCATACCCGATGCGAAAAGCGTAAACATGATGAGTCGCATCAGGCATTTCGCTGCGAATATTATGAAGAAATTGGCGCACCTCATCACTGGATGTCACGCAGGCTGCGATAGCGATGAAACGCGAGTTCGATACAGTAGTGGTAATGCGGCATTCTTCCGCCGGGATCAGATAGCTGTTCATGCCTTCAGGCAAAGGACAATGTTCCGTTCACATATTCGCTTAGGGCGATCAGCGGCAGGGCAGGGCGCGCGGCTAACGAACCGCCCTGATGCCCGTAATGGCCGATGTTCCACAGAATGATAAGCTCTTTGCGCGCCCGCGTGATTGCCACGTACAACAGTCGTAGCCGCTCGGCGGCATAATCCAACCGCGCCTGCCACGTGGCTTCTCCCTCGGTGTAATCAAGCGACTGTTGTAATGCGACAGCCTGCGCCAGCAGTTCCGCCTCAAGGTTAAGCTGGTCGCGCACGAACCATTTTTCGCCGATATAAATATCATCGGCCTGTGCCGAAGGAAAGGAATAACTGTTCACAGAAAGCAGATAAACGCGATCCCACTCTAAACCTTTGGCCGCGTGCATGGTAGCCACCGTTACCACCCCCGTGCGGGGTGAATACCCTTCAATAACATCTTCTATCCTGATGAACCGGCGCTGATTTTCTCGAATCGCTTTCAGCTCGCCGATCACAAAATCCAGCGAATTTGTGCCTACCGCCTGCTGCGCCGACCGGATGGATAATGCAATTCGATAGCTCAATGCCAGATCGGACGGGCTGCTGAACAACTCGTGTGCGATGACCAGGATAAGCTGGTCGGCGGGCAGATAGGCAGCCTGGAGCCACCGCTGCACATGCAGACGGAAATTCTGGAGATCGTCAACCAGAACGCCGGATAAATCGGCGAGTTTGAGCGCGTCCATCCAGGCTGCATCAGCAACCGGCCACAGAAAAGCCTCAATCATAGAGCAGCGCGCGATCGCAGCGCCAATACGGTGAGTTTCGGATGCGTCCGGCGCATCTCTGCGGTCCTCATCAGTGATGTTCATTCGCTTACACCACACATCTGTATAAACCCGCGATAGATGGGCGGGGTTAACCGGCTCAGCAAGATATACCAGAATAGTTTCCAGCATATAAGTGATAAAACGAACGCTGGCCGTAGTTTGAAGCAGTTCTTCATTAGGAATATTGAGCCGCTTTAACACTTCTAGCAGGCGGTAGCCATGTCGGTTTTCTGGCACAAGCACGGCTACCGTCTGGTCGGGGTTTTCGGGCAGCCATCGTTGCAGACTGCTGGCAACCAACCGCAGCTCTTCGTCCGGCGTAACCTGTTTTCCTGGCTGATAATGTATGTGTATCATGGTTTCGCTGATGCTGGGGTTGGGCTGTAGGTCGCCAGGAGGTGCCGGCTGAATAAGATATGCTTCAAAAGTGCCGCGCAGTTCGGCGGCGGGGTGCATCTGTATCG
Source organism: Chloroflexota bacterium (assembly GCA_013388735.1). Classification (GTDB taxonomy): domain Bacteria; phylum Chloroflexota; class Anaerolineae; order Aggregatilineales; family Phototrophicaceae; genus CFX2. Next base: position 85,504 of record JACAES010000008.1, read on the forward strand.
TCCATTTCATGAGCGCATTCGCTAGGTCAGCGATTGGGCGTCCAGAACGCCCGGATTGGCTTAGCCGTATCGTTGATGTACCGGTTTCATGCGCGAAGCTCTGGAGATAGCGCGGATGGGCGGTGGTAAATGTGGTATTAATCGCCTGGTTGGGGTCGCCAACGCGCACCCAGTTTCGATTTTGGGACAGCAGGCGAAGCAGGCGTTCTTGCAGCAGACTGCTGTCCTGGGCTTCATCTTCCAGCACGTGAGGCCACTGTTTGTGAAGTCGTTTGAGAAAATCGGTGTTTTGTTCTAGGACGAGCAGCGCATGAAGGATAAGATCGTCAAAGTCTACTGCGCCCTGGAATTTGAGCCGGCGCTGGTACTCATCATACACCTGGGTCGCAAACCGGATCAAGGGATGGCGGGATAGCTCCGGCATGGCGTAAAAGTCACCGGGGATGATCGAATAATCCTTGCAGTGTTTGATGAAACGCTCGCAAAGCTGCGCGGCCAGATCAGGAATCTGCCGGTCATAAACGTCGCGGAAGCGTTTCGGGTTTTCTCGGACGCCTGCGGACAGATAGGCTTCAAAGTCTTCCCTTCTTGAACGCAGCGCCGCATGGGTTAACTCGCGTATGATCTGTCGAGAGGCCTGCTCATCAAGGATGTAAAAATCGTCGGACAGGCCGGTCAGGGCCGGACGCTCACGCACGATGTCGTGGGCCAGCCCGTGTAAGGTGCGAATACGATAACCCACGTCTGGCAGCAGGTCATAGTCATGCTGAAGGATATGCCTGATTCGTTTGCGCAAGCCGTAAACGGCGCTGTTGCTGAAGGTTACGACCAATACCTCTGTGCCGTTTAGGATCTCCTTCGTTGAGAGTTTGCTGATAAGTTGTGCGGCCAGATGCGCCAGCGTGAAGGTTTTGCCGCTGCCCGGCGTGGCAATCACCGCTATTTTACCGGACTTGCGAT
>JACAES010000083.1 GCA_013388735.1 Chloroflexota bacterium
GCGCCGGCCAGGTGCCGGCTTCTTCCCACTCGTCGCAGTGGGGGTTCAGCTCCTTTTCGACAAAACTCCGCACAGATTTGCGGAACATCTCGTGTTCTTCGGTGAAGGGCGTGGCGAAGCGGGCAGGGGTATGGGTGGATGCGATTGCCATATTGAATCCTCAAAATTGTTAATGCACTTTTGGATAGAGATGTTTCATGATTAAGGATTGAGTGTTTTTTGTTAAGTGCGCTGCACGAGCTTCATGTCCTTCATAAACGATGATATTTTCGTCTTTCGACAGGCCCCAAACTTTGCTTTTTCTCGTTACGATAATGCAGATGTCTCCTGCTTTAGCTTGCACCTGTAGCACATCATGGACGAAGGCAAGCATCAATTTGTGTGATTGGAGCTTATTGTATGCTTTTCTCGAAATTCCAAAGGATTTGGAATGGTAGGGTATCAGTTCAAGGCAGGCGAGCTTCTGCGAAAGTAAACTTAATGCTTGGTGATGGGTTATATCGTTAAAATAATCCCCAGGGTGAAAGCCGGGATTCAACATCAACAGGAATATTTTTGCAGTTTCCAGATTGCCAACGTAAGGTAAGGGGATTAGCCCTAAATGAAACTTGGTGTCATTCGCTTGACCAAAATGCTTACTCTGAACGTATTCTTCAAACGAAACGGGTAGATAACATAAATCTTCAGCTAACAGGACAGCATCAGTACGGAGGTAATAAGGCGGGTTATCGGTAGAGCATTGCCGCCACGCTTCGATCAACTTATGAGTTACCACATTCAGCCTTTCCAGCCCACTCGAAGCGGGCTTTTGCCTTCGGCGGCAGGGTCTCCAGCCTGCGGCGCTAATTGGTCTCTGGTTTTTTACCGAGAGGCCGTATCTTAATACGGTTCAAGAAAACAGTTGTCATCGCGCTGGGTAATTGGTCAGCATAATTGTTGACCAGTTCGGTAATCCGATCTGCTTTCCGTGAACGGTGCGGCACAGGAATTCGCACCAGCACCACACCATAAGTTGGTTCTTTGTCCCGAAAGATCAACTCGCAGAAATCACGGTCTTCGGTGACGATGATGCGGTTTTCTCGATTGCCTTGAGCAAGAATGGCTGCATCCGATATGCCGGGTTCAAGTTCAGCAACGTAAACAACGTCATAACCAATCGTGCGAAGCGTATAGACGATGACTGCGGCGCAGCTTTCGTCAGCCAGAAATTGCGTCATCGGGGATGCTCAATTCGATATCTTCATTCCCAATTGTGTCTGCTGCATACGCGAGTGCTGCGTAAATATCATCCGGCGTCAGGCGTGGGTGAGCGTCAATGATTTCCTCAAAGGTCATGCCGCCTGCCAGTTCGCGTATAATTTGCTCAACCGGCATCCGTGTTCCCTTAATGACTGGCTTGCCGACCATAATACGCGGGTCTACTGTTATCCGTTCATGTTTGACGAAGTTCATCACTGCACCTCTTCTCTATCTGCTGGCCTCATTTTAAACAAAACTCTTCCCTTTTACCTCATCCCTCAGTCTTCACATCCGAAAAACGCCGTACCTCGGCTGCCCCTGGTTCACCCAATCGCGGTTATAGCTCATCGAAAGGCCGACCGCCAGCGCCATGCGCGTGTCACGCGGGTCAATCAGGCCGTCGTCCCACAGGCGCGCCGTGCCGTAATACGGGTCGCTTTCCTCGTCAAACTTGTGTTTGACCATCATCTTCATCATTTCGATCTGCTGGAGATCGGGTTCTTCGCCCTTGCGCCGCGCTGAGTCCGTCTGGACGATACCCAGCACGCCGGCGGCCTGTTCGCCGCCCATCACGGCTGTTCGACTGGTCGGCCAGGCCAGCAGCAGGCGCGGGTCGTAGGCGCGCCCGCACATGGCGTAATAACCCGCGCCATATGCCCCGCCGATGAGGACGGTGAACTGTGGCACGGTGCTGTTCGACACGGCGTTAATCATCTGCGCGCCGTGTTTGATGATGCCGCCTTCTTCATATTTCTGCCCGACCATGAAACCGGTGATGTTCTGCAAATAGATCAGGGGCGTCCGGCTGTGGTTGCACAGTTGAATGAACTGCGCGGCTTTGTTGGCCGACTCGGAAAACAGGATGCCGTTGTTCGCCAGAATGCCCACCGGGAAACCGTTGATGTGCGCGTAACCCGTCACCAGCGTGCCGCCGTAATCCGGCTTGAACTCGACAAAACGCGAGCCGTCCACGATTCGCGCCAGGATTTCGCGCATGTCGAGCGGTTGGCGAATGGTATCCACCGGCACGATGCCGAGCAGTTCGTCCGGGTCGTAGAGCGGAGGTTCGGGGGACTGCCGGTTGGGAACGGCCATTTTACGCCAGTTGAGGCGCGCTACAATCTCGCGCCCGATGCGGATGGCGTCGGCGTCGTCCTCGGCCACGAAGTCCGCCAGGCCGGACATCCGCGCGTGCATGTCCGTGCCGCCGAGCGTTTCTTCGTCCACTTCCTCGCCGGTCGCCATCTTCACCAGCGGCGGCCCGCCCAGAAAGGCCAACGCCTGTTTGCGAACGAACACCGTGTAGTCGCTGAGGCCGGGGATGTACGCGCCGCCCGCTGTGCTGTTGCCGAACACCAGCGAAATCTGCGGGATGCCCATCGCGCTCAACCGCGCCTGATTGCAGAAGCCGCGTCCGCCGTCCACAAAAATATCGGACTGATGCGGCAGGTTCGCGCCGCCGGACTCGACCAGATAAATGCAGGGCAGGCCGTTTTCCTGGGCGATCTGCTGGGCGCGCAAAGTCTTCCTGAGCGTGATCGGGTAGACCGTGCCGCCCTTGACGGTGGCCTCGTTCGCGCCGATCATACATTCGACGCCGTTCACCACCCCGATGCCGTTGATCGAACCCGCGCCGGGCGTTTCGTCGTTGTACATGTCCCAAGCGGCCAGCGTACTCAGTTCCAGGAAGGGCGCGCCAGGGTCAAGCAGCAGTTCAACCCGTTCGCGGGGCAGCAGTTTGCCGGCGTCCAGGTGGCGTTTGACGGCGCGTTCGCTGCCGCCCTGTCGCACTTTCGCCTGTCGTTCGGCCAGGGTTTGAACCAGCGCGCGGTTATGTTCGTAGTTTTGTCGAAATTCGTCGCTGCGGGTATCGGTTTGCGATTGAATGGTGGGCATATCTTTTAGGATAATTTTATCAAATGGCGGTTAGATTATTAATGATTACCATGAGTCGCCAACAACGTCAACCAGCGGGCGCAATATTCCCCGGATATTGCGGAATATACAATTCAGGCAAATGTAAATTCGGTATAAAAAGCCTGCCAAACCGCTGGCGCTTGTGGTAAATTAAAAGGGTTGTTTTGTAATCTTCCCAACCGGTTGTCACGTTGATCTCAGGACGTGGGAATTCTATGGTGCTTCCTCCCTAAAATTTTCTTTAGGTAGACACACAAACCTATCAACGTTCGCCTTTAGCGAAAACTGAGCATCGAGAGAGTATAGGAGTTCCTATGAACATCCGTCGTATGATCGTGGGGCAGCCGCTGGCAACCAACCAGGCGATTCACCAGCGCCTCTCCAAATTCAAGGCGCTGGCTGTTTTTTCGTCTGACGCGCTTTCTTCCAGCACCTATGCCACCGAAGCGATCCTGCTGGTGCTGATCGCCGCCGGGACCGGCGCGCTTGGGGTATCCTGGTGGATTGCTCTTGGCATCGCCGCTTTGATGATTGTGGTGGCTTTTTCGTATTTCCAGACCATTCACGCCTACCCGAACGGCGGCGGCGCGTATATCGTCTCGAAAGATAACCTGGGTATAATTCCGGGACTGACGGCAGCATCGGCGCTGCTGATTGACTATGTGCTGACAGTGGCAGTGAGCGTCTCGGCAGGCACAGCCGCGCTGTCGTCGGCTTTCCCGGAATTAGCGCCCTACCGCGTTCATGCGGCGCTGCTGATCGTCGCGTTCATCACCGTCATGAATCTGCGCGGCGTGAAGGAAAGCGGCACGTTCTTTTCCATCCCGACTTATATGTTCATCATTGGGATGCTGTTCATGATCGGCGTCGGTTTTATCCGCGTGTTAACCGGTACGGTGACGCCGGTTCCGCCGCCCGCGCCGGAAGTGCTGGCCGAAGAACTAAAGTTCACCGGCGGCCTGACGCTGTTCCTGGTGCTGCGCGCTTTTGCTGCCGGCTGTACCGCGCTGACCGGTATCGAAGCGATTTCCAACGGTATCCCGGCCTTTAAACCGCCGGAAAGCCGCAACGCCGGGCAAACGCTGATGGTGATGGTGGCGCTTTTGTGTACCATGTTTATCGGCACGACCTTTCTGGCGAACCAGTACCAGGTGGTCGCGGTGCATCACAGCGATACCACCGTGCTGTCGCGGATTGCGGGCGCAGTGTTTGGCGAAGGCAGCGTCCTGTTTTTCTACATGCAGTTTTCGACCCTGCTCATTCTGTCGCTGGCGGCCAATACCGCCTACGCCGATTTTCCGCGTCTGGCGGCCATCATCTCCCGCGACCGCTACCTGCCGCGCCAGCTTACCAACCTGGGCGATCGGCTGGTTTTTAGCAACGGCATTATCACGCTGGCGGTGCTGGCGAGCATCCTGATTGTGCTGTTCGACGCGCGCGAACACAATCTGCTGCCGCTGTATGCGGTCGGTGTGTTCCTCAGTTTTACCCTGTCGCAGTCCGGGATGGTGGTTCACTGGCTGAAGGAGCGCAAGCTGCCGAATTTTAAGCCTAATCTGGGCTGGCGTTTGCATATCGGCATTAACGGTTTTGGCGCGGTTTGCACTTTTGTCGTGATGATCGTCCTGATGGCGACGAAGTTCGTTGAAGGCGCCTGGATCGTCATGCTGGCGATTCCTGTTCTGATGGCCGGCTTCATTTCTATCCACCGGCATTACGAGACGGTGGCCGCTTCTCTGACGCTGGACGGCATCGAACCCGGCCCAATCTCCGACCGCTATCAGGTGTACACCGACCGCAACCATACGCGCGTGGTTGTGCTGATGAACAGCCTCAACCGCTGTTCGCTGCAAGCCCTGGAGTACGCGCTGCGCATTTCCGATAATGTGCGGGTCTGCGCGATTGAAGTCGAGCCGGAAAGCGTAGAGCGGCTTCAAAAACGCTGGCAGGACTGGCAGCTTAAAATCCCGCTGGACATCGTGCCGTCGGCCTACCGCGAGATTGGCCGCCCGCTGATTCAATACCTGCACAGGCTGGATGAAGAAAGCGACGAATGTATTCCGACAGTGGTGGTGCTGCCGGAGTTCGTCGTTTCGACATGGTGGGAACGGCTGCTGCACAACCAGACCAGCGTGGCGATCCGCGCCGCGCTTTATCATGACCAGATCACGCGCGGTCGCGGACGTCCGGTGATTGATGTGCCGTACCGCATTGGCGATAAACTCTATGAACCGCTGGCGCTGCCGGTGCGGAATAGCGAGCTGAACGGCAAAAACGGCAAACCGGAAACGGCAGCCGATCCTGTGGACGCTCCTGCGCCCTTGGATACACCCGCTTCGCAGTAATACGTCTCAGACAAAAACTGCGCCGGCGGCGGTCACTCCGCTGCCGGCGATGTCTGTCTTTTTCACCGCATTCCCGACGGGCTAATCTTCAGGATGGGCCGTCTTGCAGGTTTTCCTCGGCCAGCGGCAGCATCAGGTAAAACGTGGAACCCCGCCCCAGCGTGCTTTCGACGCTGATCTGCCCCCGGTGCGCTTCGACCAGGCTTTTTACAATCGCCAGCCCCAGACCCGTGCCTTCGATGCTGTCGGTTTCCGGGCGGCGGACGCGATAGAAACGGTCGAAGATGTGAATCTGATCTTCCGGGCTGATGCCTAATCCGTTGTCCTGAACGGCCACGCGCAGCATGTTCCCGCGTTTTTCCGCGCACACCATGACCTTGCCTTCCGGCGGCGTGTATTTCACGGCGTTATTGATGAGGTTCATCAAAATCTGGCGCAGACGGTCGTAATCGCCGGTCACGGGGGGCAGGTTGTTGTTGGTTTCGGCGATGATGGTCATGGATTTGTTCTGAGCGGCAGGGCGAAGCGAGTCAATACAGTCGGTGATGACCGTGTTGATCTGCACGGGCGTGAGCTTAAGCTGAATGCCCGACTCGATTTTCGCCAGATCAAGCAGGTCGTCAATGAGCTGGCGCATACTCTGAATCGAACGGCGGATCATCTGGACGGAGTGCATCCCCTGGTTGGCGACCGCCTGCTGCATCAGCAGCAGTTCGATGTAACCGTTCATCACGCTCAACGGTTGTTTGAGGTCATGCGAAACGGTGGCGATCAACTCGCTTTTCAGCTTGTCCATTTCTTTAAACGGTGTGATGTCGTGCATGACGACGATCCAGCCCAAGCTGGGGTTGAATTGCAGGTTGGCATGGAAGATGCGCCCGTTGGGCAGCAGCACCTCCTCGACCAGATTTTCGCCCAGGGCTTTGGCCCGCCGGTACATATCGAGCAGGGGGGTATGGTCTACAGCGTCGAAGATGTTGAGGCCGACATACGATTCGTTCAGGTACAGGTGCAGGGCAGCCAGCGCGGACTGGTTCAGCAGAATGAGGCGATCATCCAGACCGACCGCCATGACAATATCGGCGGTATTGCTGAGGATGAGCGAAAGTTTCTCACGTTCGCGCACGGCCTCGTCGTAAAGCCGCGCATTGTCTATGGCAACCCCGGCGCGGGTCGCCAGTTTTTCGATAAAATCGAGATTTTGCTCAGAAAAACCGTTCAGGCGTTTGCTTTCGACCGTAATCACCGCCACCACCCGGTCTTCGCGCATCACCGGCACGGCGACCTGTGAACGGGTGCTGCTGGTAATCGGCACAAAATCCTTGTCCATGCTCACGTCCGGTACGATCTCTGCGTGGCCGTTACGCGCTACCCGCAGCGCGATTCCCGGCCCGTATTCCTGCCGCAGGGTCGCCAGTTGTTCGCCGGGAATGTCATAACCGTATTCGGCGACGAAACGCAGTTCATCCGTTTCCTGGTTGTACAGGGCAATCGAGGCAGCCTGTGCATTCGTAAAACGCAGCACCCAATCCAGCGTCATCTTAAAGACGTGCCGCAGATCAATCGTATCGCTCAACTCGCGGTCAATCTGGCGCAGGATGGACATTTCGGTGACAGAATCGGCCAGCTTACGCACGATGCGCTGGTGTGCCTGGGCATTGTGCAGCAGAATCGCCGCCTGCCCGGCCAGCGCCATCAGCGCCGCCTGATGCTCGGCGGTTACGGGGACGCCGCTCACCGGGTTATCCACCAGAACGACGCCGATCAGGTTAACGTTGTGGATGAAAGGGACGCTTAGGAATTGATTCGACTGGATGAACTGGGCCAGCCAGCCGCCGGTTGAAGATGGAGAAATCAGATCGGTCTGAACCATCACAGGTTCACCGGCCAGCCAGGCATCCAGCAGAGGGTCGTGGTCGGCCTGGTAAACGGAAAGGCGCAGCGCGCTGAGTTCAGCCTGCCGATCCGGTGAAGGAAGCTGGTAGTTGCTGAAGCTGTACTCCAGCGCAGCTTCCTGCTCGTTGGTAATCAGCAGGATCGCGCGGTCGCAGCGAACATGATTGACGATGCCGGTGACGAGTTCTTTCAGAAACACGTCGAACTCAAGAACGGAGGCGCTCAATTGAGACAGGAATTGATTCATTGCCGTCAGTTGAGCGATCTGATTCTGAGCGTCCCATGCGTCCGAGGAGCGATTGTCCGGTTGATTATCTAACATGGACATTAGTCTGCCGTTTTATGATTCCGTTGGTTTTATTATATCTCTTATGCTTCATCCGTACATAATTGCCTTTATAATCGGGATGCACGCGCCGGTTGCCTGGGGGCAGTTCGCGTTCTATAATGCGAATACATCAGGCGCGTGGAGGAAGTGTGATGGATTTCAAAGATGCGGCGGCCCGTCTGCGAGCCAAAAGGGAGAGTGAAGCCGAGGAAAAACCGGGCAAAGCCACCGACTTTGCTGAATCTTACCGTCTTCGTGGCAAAATGATCGGCATTTTGCTGCGGGATGCTCGTTTACATGCGGCGCGCAGCATCGAAGCCTGTGCCGATCTGCTGCGGGTGACGCCGCAGGAAGTTGAAGCGTGGGAGTATGGCGACAGCGTGCCAAGCCTGCCTCAGCTTGAACTGCTGGCCTATTATCTGGGCGTGCCGATCAGCCATTTCTGGGGTACGGATACGCTGGAGTCTTCGGAAGGCCGCCATATTGATATTCAGGCTGAATATATGGCGCTGCGCGACCGGATGGTGGGCGCGCTGCTGCGCCAGGCGCGAGAAGAAGCCGGCATGACGGTCGAGGCGCTGGGCGAAACCTGCGCTGTTCCGGTCGAGCGCATTCACCAGTACGAGATGGGCGAACTGCCCATACCGATGCACGAGCTTTCGGTGATGGCCGGGGTGCTTAAACAAAGCATGAATTATTTCCTGGAAAGCAGCGGCCATATCGGTAACTGGCTGGCCGTTCGGGAAGAATGGAAACACTTCAGCAGCCTGCCGGAAGACCTGCGCCAGTTTGCGGCCAAGCCGGTTAACATCGGTTTTATCGAGATCGCGCTCATGTTGAGCCAGATGCCGACCGAAAAACTGCGGCGGGTTGGCGAAAGCGTGCTGGACATCACGCACTAAACCTGCCGGTTGGGTCTGTTTGTGCCGGCGCGTTTGCGCGCCGCCACGTGAGATAAGCTTGATAGAGGGGGTAGGATGACGACTGCTCAAGAACTTCAGGAGCGGGGTATAAAGCTGTTCCAGCAGAAGGATTTCGAGGCTGCCGCGCAGCACTTCCAGAAGGCGATGGACGCCTACGAAACAGAAGGCCGCCGCGACACAGCCGCCGAGATGCAGGTCAATATCGGGCTGGTACACCGGGCGCTGGGCGAAAACCAGCAGGCGCTGGACGCCATGCAAGCGGCCCTGGGCGTGTTTCAGGAAATCGGCGACCCGGTGCGGATGGCGAAGGTGCTGGGCAATCTGGGCGGCGTGTACGTTGAACTGAACGACCATGAGCAGGCTTATAACTGCTATCGTCAGGCGGCGGATATTTTTGAGGCACAGGGCGAGAAGAAACTTTACGGCGAGACGCTGATGGCGATTGGCGCGCTGCAAATGGATGAGCGCAAATTAATGGAAGGCGCTGCTACCTATGAAGTCGGCTTGGAGCAGATGGGCGACCTGACGCCGCGCCAGAAGGTGATTAAGGGGCTGTTGGGTATTCGGAACAAATTATCCGGCGGCAGCAAATAAACGCTGCGGTTCACCGGTGAGTCAACCTCGTTTATCGTTCATGACCCGGCGGCGGCTTCTGCTGCTGGTGTCTTTGTTTGCTCTGCTGACGGGCGTTTACCTGTTTACTTACAGCGGGCAGATCGAAAGCGGCGACACGCTGACCCTGTTCGACGCCGCCAGCAGCCAAGCCTTTTACGGTGATCGGCTGCTGGATGGCTCGGCATCGGTCAATATGCCGCTGCCGGGGCAGGACGACCGACTCTTCCCGCTGGCGAATGCGGATGTCGAGCCGCTTCCCATTCTGCTCTCGTCCGGTTTAATCGGCCTGGCCGGCCATCTGCCGGGCGTTGGGCTGGTTCATGCGGCCTGGTTGCTGAACGTGCTGGTGAGCGCCGCCGCTGCCGGGACGCTGTTCCTGTATGCGCTGACGTTGGGTTACAGCGACAAAACCGCTCTCACCGGCGCGCTGCTGTTTGGCCTGGCGACCATCCTTTGGCCGTACAGCAAGACGTTTTTCCGCGAACCGCTTTCCCTGTGGATGATTGTGCTGGCTGCCTGGCTGCTCGAACGCTGGCGGCAGACGCGCTGCCGCTCTGTGCCGCTGCTGGCGGCCTGCGCGCTGGCGTTGGCCGGGGCGTTTTTGAGCAAAGAGGCGGCTGTCCTGGCCGTTCCATCCCTGGTGTGGATCGCTGCGCCGGCGCTGCCGGTTGGGGACAGGGCGGCGCGGCGGCTGGCGGCGCTGGCGCTTGGCGCGGTGGCGCTTGGTTTTGGTCTGCTGGTTGTCGGGGCGGTTTTCGCCAACTCAATCAATTTCCGGCCTGTTTACGTCTGGGTCGGTGGGCTGCTGCGCCGTTCGGCTTCGGCGGTCGCGCCCATGCACACCGCCCTGCACACCTATCTGCTGAGTATCGGCGGCAGCGTATGGGGTACATCGCCGGTGGCGCTGCTGGCCGTGCCGGGCATGGGTCTGTTGTTTCGCCGGGGCAAATACCGGTATATCGGTGCGGCGCTGCTGGCGCTGCTGGCTTTTGCGCTGGGCTACGCTGTTCTGCGGGGCGATCACTGGTTTGGCGGGCTTTCCTGGCCGCCGCGTTTTCTGCTGCCGGTCGTACCGTTTCTGGTGCTGGCGGCGCTGCCGGCGCTGGACTGGCTGATGCAGCCAGGCCGTCCCCGATGGCTGCTGGCCGGCGCGGGCCTGCTGGTGATGTACAGCCTATGGGTGCAGATCAGCGGAGTGACGCTGCAATGGGGAGCTTATACTGCCGCGCTGCCGCCGGAAAGCGGCGGCCTGAGCGAGTGGGGCGGCGGCCTGAACGTCGTCCGCTATCTGCGCTGGGTCATCATCCCTGGGCTGTGGGGGCAGACGCCGCTTGATTTTGCCTGGGTGCGCGCCAGCCAGCCCTGGTGGCCGGTGCTGTGCGCCGTGCTGGTGATCGTGAGCGGGTGGTCGCTGGCGCGCGGCTGGCGCGGCTCGGCGCAGCCGATGCGCCGGTGGGGGCTGCGCGTGGTCGGGCTGCCGGTCGCGCTGGTCGTCCTGGTCTATGTCGGGCTGCGGCTGCTTCACAATGACCCGCTGTACGCGCCGATTACCAGGGACGCGCTGGCTCAATTGCAGGCCGCTCTGGAGGCCGAAAGCGCGTCCGGCGACGTGGTACTGTTGAGCAGCAACACCTACGAACCTTACTTTCTGAACGAAAGCCGGCAGGCTGCGCCGCGCGTGATTTCTCTGCCTGACCAGCCCGGCGAACAGCCCAGCCCGGAACAGCCGCCGGAAGTGGTTTCCGCCAACCCGGACGCGCTGCTGACGCGGGACAGCATCGCGCTGATTTATAACCTGGCCGCCTCGCGCCGGCGTTTGTGGCTGCTGGCCGACTCCGGACCCTGGCTGCCCTGGAGCGTTCGCCCGGTCGAACGGTTTTTGTCGGCGCATTATTATCCGGTGCGGGAAATCGCGCCTGACCCGGCAGCGCGTCTGATCGAATACAGCACCATCAGCGCGCCCAACCGTCTCGGTTTTCGCGGGCCGGAGCATCTGGCTGAACTGGTCTACGGCGATACGCTCCGGTTGGCGGGGTTTGATTTACCTGCCGGCGAGGTTTATGCGGCAGGGGATGTGCTGCCGGCGTCGTTGTACTGGCAGGCCGACCAGACGCCGGAGCAGGATTATGTGGTGGCGTGGTTTGTGGTGGACGAAAACGGCCTTCCCGCCGCGCAAGGCATGGACTCGCAGCCGGGCGGCGGTTTTGAGCGCACGAGCGCCTGGAAGCCAGGGGTGCCGGTCTGGGATAACCGGGCGCTGCGCCTGCCGGAAAACCTGACACCCGGCAGCTATCGTCTGTGGGTGCGGGTGTATTTCTGGGATGGCGGGGAAATCCGCCTGCTGCCCGTTACGGCGGGCGAAAGTGTGGAAGCGACGACCGGCGTTTTGCCGGTTACAATTGAGATTCGTTCGTAGAGCAGGAGAAACGCGCAATGCCTTCCCTATCGGTTGTGATCCCGGTTTATAATGGCGCGCTCAGCCTTCCTGAACTGGTGTCCCGGCTGGGCGAGGAACTGCCCAAACTGACCGATACCTTCGAGTTGATTTTCGTCGAGGATGACGGGCGCGATAACAGTTGGGAAGTCATCCAGGAGCTTGTCCATCAGCATCCCTGGATTCGCGGCTTCAAACACATGCGGAACTACGGCCAGCACAACGCGCTGCTGTGCGGCATCCGGGCGGCGCGTTACGAGGTGGTCGTCACGATGGACGACGATCTCCAGCACCCGCCGGAAGAAATTCGGCGTCTGCTCGACAAACTGGCCGAAGGGTACGACGCGGTGTACGGCACGCCGCATCATGAGCAGCACGGCTTCTTCCGCGACATGGCTTCCCAGGTGACGAAAATCGCGCTGCAAAGCGCGATGGGCGTGGACGTGGCCCGCAGCGTGAGCGCCTTCCGGGTGTTCCGCACGCAGCTTCGGGACGCCTTCACTAACTACCAGAGTCCGTATGTCTCGATTGACGTGCTGCTGACCTGGGGAACAAAACGCTTTGCGGCTATCCCCGTCCGGCATGACCCGCGTAAGCTCGGCATTTCCAATTACACGCTGCGTAAGCTGGTGACACATGCGCTAAACATGATGACCGGCTTCAGCATCCTGCCGCTGCAAATCGCCAGCCTGGTCGGGTTTGCGCTGACGATGTTCGGCGTGGTCGTGCTGGTGTACGTCATCGGGCGGGCGCTGATCGAAAACGCCGCCCCGGCGGGTTTTCCGTTCCTGGCCTCCACCATCGCCGTTTTTTCCGGGGCGCAGCTTTTCGCGCTGGGTATCATCGGGGAATACCTGGCGCGGATGCACGTTCGCATCATGGGGCAGCCGTCCAGTGTCGTGCGCGAGGCGATTGAATACCAGCCGCAGGCCGAAGTTGAACAGGAATCGGCTGTATGACCGGCGCCCCGCTGATTTCACTGTCGGCCATTGATGAAGAACGCTGGGGTGTTCGGACGGCGCGCGCCTGGGGTATCACGGCGGATCACCTGCCGGATGTGCTGGCGTTCTGCCGACGGGAAAAAGTCGTGTTCCTAGTCGCGCGCTGCGCGGTTTCGGACCTGCGGGCGGCGCAGATGATGGAGGCGCAGGGCTTCCGGCTGATGGATACGCTGCTGTATTATTCGCGCGATCTGACACAGCCGCTCCCGCCTGTGCCGGACAGCGTGCGGCCTGCCTGCGATGGAGAGGCGGATGCCGTTCGGATGCTGGCGGGGCGGGCTTTCCGCGCCTACAACGGCCACTATCACGCCGACGAACGGCTTGACCGGGCGGCCTGCGACGCGGTTTACGAATCGTGGGCGTATCGCTCGTGCCTGTCGCGCCAGGTGGCCGACGAGGTGCTGGTCGCTGCGCCTGACGGCCAGATCGCCGGGTTTATCACGCTGCGGCTGAACGGCGCGCAAGGCGAAGGGCCGCTGTACGCTGTAGACCCGGCGGCGCAGGGGCAGGGAATTGGCCGGGCTTTGATGACCGGCGCGCTGCACTGGCTGAAACAACGCGGCGCGCGTGATATGCTGATGTCCACCCAGGTGACGAACGTGCCTTCACAGAAGGTCTGGACGCGGTTGGGCTTTGAGCCATCCCACGCAGAATATACATTTCACAAATGGTTCGACGAATAAGGCGCTACCTGCCGCGCAGAACGATTTCGTGTTTTTCGGCGTCGCCCATCAGCGGATTGCCGAGGATGGCCTGTTTATAATCCACGCCGATCCAGGCATTGTAGGCCGCCAGCGCCAGCATTAAGGCGACGAACAGGGGGATGAACGGCCTCATCCGCTGCTGCGGGCTGTGATTCCAGACTGCGGCCAGCCATCCGCCGCCCAGCGCCGCCAGCGGTGGCAAAAACAGGAGGATAAAACGCGGGTCGTAGCTGACCAGCAGCCACCAGACCGAAAAAAACGGCAGCGTCCATAACAGCAGCAGGAGCATTTCGGGGGACTGCCGCCCGCGCCGCAGTGCGACCCACAGCCCGTAAAACACGCCGCCGAGCATCAGCCAGCCCGGCAGACCGAAGTTGTTCCCCAGGGTGATGAGTATCAGCAGGTTGTTAAGCGTCGGCGCGGCCTGGTCAGTCCAGGCGGTCGGCGGGACGAGAAGCCGCGCTTCGGCCCAGTTGCGGGCATACCAGGGCGCGGCCACGACCGCACAGGCCAGCAGCGCGATCAGCGCGGTTCTGAGGCCGAAGCGCCGCCGCAGCCAGCCGTAAGCCAGCCAGATCACCAGAAAGACCACGCCCAGCAGGGCGGCGTTTTTCGTCCAGGCGGCCAGTCCCATCATCAGCCCGGCCAGCAGCGCGTCCACCCCGCGCCCGTCCGACCATAAACGCCAGGCAAAAACCGCCGCCAGGGTATAGGCGAAAGCCATCGGCAGGTCTACATAACCGGACGATGCCCAGCGGGCGAAGGTCGGTGTCAGCGCCAGCAGCAGCGCGCCGAGCCAGCCGGCCAATGAGTCAAACAGGTTTTTGCCCAGGATATAAACGGCGGGAATGCAGCCCAGGCTGAACAGGGACGGAATCACGCGCGCCAGATATTCGTTGAGCCAGCCGGAAGCCAGATAGGTATAGGCGTAGACCAGCGGAATCTGTACCGGGTAAGCCTGATAAAAGGCTTCGTTGCGCCCGGCGAACGGGACGAGCGTCCCGGTTTCTGCCATGATGCGGCCATAGCGGGCGTAAATGGCGAGCGCGTCGTCGCGGTAAAACGGCCAGTAGGCCGCGTTGAACAGCACCGCGCCACCCACCAGCGCCAGCGCCAGCAGCGCCAGCCGTTCCAGCCGGGAAGCCGGCGGAACCGGCCAGGCGATGCGCGCCCCTTCCCGCCGCCACAGCAGATACCCCGGCAGCATCAGGGCGAAGTAAGGCAGGGTGATGGCCCATACATCAAACCGGAATCCCAGGAGCGCCAGCCAGAACATCAGCAGCGTCAGCGCGCCGGGGCCGAGCGCCAGCGCCAGCAAAATTATCAGCCAGAAGTCGGGCGGACGCGGGCTGCGTGTTACCAGCCAGGCCGCCCAGGGGTACGCTGCCGCCAGGACGAGCGCGACGAGAATCCAGGCCAGGATGGTTTGCATCTTTACGGCACGGCGTGCGGCAGCGGCTGCCCGGCCAGCCCGGCCAGCAGATTTTCGGCGGCCATGATCGCCATCTGGTCGCGCGTCCACAGGCTGGCGCTGCCGATGTGCGGCACGATGACGGCGTTCGGCAGGGTCAGCAGTTGGTGGTCGGGCGGAAGGGGTTCGGGGTCGGTCACGTCCAGCGCCGCGCCCGCGATGCGGCCATCCCGCAGCGACTCGTACAGCGCGTCCTGGTCTATCACCGGGCCGCGCGCCGTGTTCACCAGGATGGCCGTTCGTTTCATTTTGCTCAGGGCTTCCCGGTTGATGAGGCCGCGTGTCTGAGCGGTGAGCGGCGTATGAATGGAAATGAAGTCGGATTCACGCAGCAGCGTATCCAGGTCAACCAGCCGCACGCCGGCGGCTTCCGCTTCGGGCGGCGGCATTCCGGGGTTACAGGCGATCAGGCGCATGTCGAAACCCGCTGCGCGCCGAGCGACCGCTTTGCCGATTCGCCCCAGGCCGATGATGCCCAAAGTTGCGCCGCTCAGGTCAGCGCCGAGCAGGGCTTTGGGTTCCCAGGTGCGCCACTTTCCGGCGCGAACGTATTCCACCCCCTCGACAATCCGGCGCGCTGCCGCCAGCAGCAGCGCGAAGGCCAGATCGGCGGTCGCTTCGGTCAGAACACCCGGCGTGTGGCCGACCGGGATGCCCCGCGCCCGCGCGGCAGCCAGATCAATGTTATCCACGCCCACTGCCATCTGGCTGATGATCTTCAATCCCGGCCCGGCGGCGTCCATCAGGGCGGCGTCTATCCGGTCGGTGATGAGGCACAGCAGGCCATCAGCGCCGCGCGTCCGTTCGGTCAGGATTTCGTAGGATGGCGGCAGCGTTTCCGGCCAGATGTCCGCCCGGCAGGACTGCCGAATCAGTGACAGGCCGGCATCGGGTATCACGCGGGTGACGAATACGCGGGGTGTGGCGGTCATAGTCGGTGCGAGCCTCGTGCAGTACGGGACGATTGGCCGATTGTAACCCAAGACTTGAATTTGGGTATACCCGGCAGTAGGATACAACCAACTGTTTACAAGGGGGTGAGCGCATCCGGCATGGTTTCATCGTCATCCTGGCGCATCCGGCTGCTGGCGTTGGTGGTTTTATTCCTGGTCGCCGTCCTGCTGGTATTCGGCATCCGTCGGACGTACATGCACCATGACGAGCGGCTGGTATACCACTTCACGCGCAATGATCTGGCGTTCACCGTCCAGTTTTTGGGCGAGCGCGATACGCATCCGCCGTTATGGTTTTCATTTTTCTGGGTGTGGCGGCAGTTCACCGGGGACAGCGAATTCGCCGGTCGGATGCAGGCGATTTTGTTCAGCCTGCCGGCGCTGGCCGTCGTTTACCAGACCGGTCGCAAATGGTTCGGCGCGCCGCGTTATGGTATTTTTGCGATGGCCGTGCTGGGCGGGCTGGCGCTGTATTTCCAGTATGCGCTGGAGATTCGCCCGTATGGGCTGGTAATGCTGCTGGCGAGCCTGTCCATGTTCAGCTTTCACCGCTGGATAACCCGTCAGCAGGCGCGTTGGGCAGCGGCTTATGCCGTGACAATCGCCGCCATCCTGTACGTGCATTATTTCCAAGCCGTACTGGTGATCGCCCAGGGGCTTTATTTTCTGGCCTACCTGCTCCGGCATCCGTCGCGGCGTCTGGTTCGGCAGGCCGCCGGGGTGCTGGCGCTGGCGTTCCTGCTGTGGTCGCCCTGGTTTCCCAGTTTTCTCAACCAGATTAAAAACCTGCGTAATGCTGAACTGATCGGTGGGAACGCGCGCGGTATCATCGGCGCGGGGACGACCACCGAGCCGACTTCGCTGGAAGCGGTGGCGCGGCTGGCGCAGGTCGCCACTAACGGCCAGGTCGTGCTGTATGGCGCGGCGCTGGTGGCCGGGCTGGTCGTCCTGCGGCGGCAGGCGAACTACCGTCTGGCGCTGGTGTGGGCGTTCGGCGTCCCGGCGCTTTCGCTGCTCATCAATCTGGTCGCGGCGGTTTATGCCCCTCGTTACATCCTGAACTTTATCATCGGCTGGGCGCTGGTGATCGGCGCGGGATTAGCGGCTTTGCCTGCCCGCTGGCGCTGGTCGGCGCTGGTCGGATTCGTCGCCGTCAGCCTGTGGGCCATGCCGTCGCAGCTTCCGAAGACTCGCATCCCTTACCGTGACCTGGCAGCCTCGCTGGCGGCGGCTTCCCGGTCTGGGGATGTCCTGTTTTACGATCAGGCCAACGAGCGTGACGACATCTGGCAGCGGGAAATTCAGCGCCAGCTTACGCCGGAACTGCGCGCCAGTGCCGTGAGCGATGTTGAAACGGCGGAGGCCGCGCGGCGCGTCTGGTTCATCACTGCCGATTGGTTTGACCCGGCGGTGCAGGCGAGCTTCAAAACCATTGAACAGACGCACCCGCTCCAGAAAGTGTTCGGGGACTGTACGAGCAGCTGGTGTTTTTTGATCCAACTGCTGGAAGCGCCGCCCTGGACGCAGCCGCAGGTTTTTGGCGAGGACATGGCTTTCTGGGGCATGGACGTGGACGCGGCGAGCGCCGAAAAAATCAACACGCGGCTGTGGTGGCGCGTGCAGCAAACACCTGGTCTGAGCTATTCCATCGGCCTGCAACTGCTGGATGCCGGCGGCGCGCTGGTGGCGCAGAACGATGGGCCGATTCGCCACTACCGTGATACGGTGATCGAAACGTCGCTGATGCAGCCGGATAAAATCTACGTGGACTTCCGGGACATCATTCTTCCGGCGAACCTCACGCCCGGCATTTACCAACTGGCGCTGGTGGTTTACGACTGGCAGACCGGGGAAAGGCTGCGGCTGGCCGATTCCGCCGATTACCTCGCGCTGGATACCCTCACGCTGCCATAAACCAGGCGCGCCCGCCGGTTGAAACCAATCGGCAGGATTGGTCGTAGGTGGTCTTGAGCGCCATGTGTTACCATCAAAACTGTTTTAGGCGTTAGACCGACTAACCTCAGGATTGGGCATGGCTTCAGAATTTGTCGCGCGCACTTCGTACAAAACCGACCATTCGACCGCGCTCCGTTTCATCTGGTCACATATCGCCCGTCACCCGCTGGTGGCCGTGCTGATGGTCATCGGCGCGTTCAGCAATGCGGCGCTGGCGGCGGCTGTGCCGTATTTCATCGGGCAGGCGTTTAATGCCGTCATCGAAGGTCAGGATACTGCCTTCATCGTCAGCACGGCGCTGGCGGTGATCGCGTCGCAGCTTTTGCGCGCCGTGCTGCAATTGATGCGTAATTTTTCGTCGGAGATTTTCGCGCAGCGCATCGAACGTGACGTGCGCGACGAACTGTATGCCAGCCTGCTGGGCAAGAGCATGACCTTCCACGACATGCAGCCGGTGGGCGAGATTATGGCGCGTGTAACCAACGACGTGCGCGAAATGAACCTGATGATGAACCCCGGCATGAACCTGATCGTCGGGTCGAGCATGTTTATCCTGGTGCCGCTGCTGGCGTCGCCGGCCATTTACCCACCGCTCATCCTCGTCCCGGCGGTGTTTCTCGTTCTGTACGTGATTACCCAGTACCGGTTTATCACTGTACTGCATCCGATTGCGCAGGAGGTGCGCGTCAGCTTCGGGCAGATGAACGCCCGCCTGGCCGAGACGATAGATGGCCTTCAGGTGGTTAAAGGCGCGGCGCGGGAAAACGAGGAAATCGAATCCTTCGGCCAGAAGGCCGATCTGGTGCGCGATTATTTCGTTCGCCAGGGTTACATCGAGGCGCGCTATCTGCCGTTTTTGCTGCTCACGCTGTCCATCGTCGGCGGCATGGTTCACGCGGTTTATCTGTACCGGCTTGGCGAGATCAATGCCGGGCAGATCGTGGCTTTTATGGGGCAGATTTTCCTGTTCGGCTTCCCGGTTTTTTCATCCATGCGCTCGCTGTCCCAGGTGGCGCTGGGTTATGCCGGCGCGCGCCGCATCCTGGACATCATCAATACCGAAACCGACCTTGACCAGAACCGGCAGGGCTACGACCGACCCATACGCGGCGCGATCACCTTTGAAGATGTGACGTTCGGGTATAGTGAGAGCGACCCGGTTTTACATGATATTTCTTTCCATGTCGAGCCGGGGCAGACGGTCGCCATCGTCGGCCAGACCGGTGCTGGCAAAAGCACCCTCACCAAACTGGTGAACCGCATTTATGACGTGAATGCCGGGCGGGTGAAAGTGGACGACATCGACGTGCGCGACTGGAACCTGGCCGCGCTGCGGTCGCAGATCAGCATCATCGAACAGGATATTTTCCTGTTCAGCCGGACAATTGCGGAGAATATCGCCTTCGGAAAACGCGACGCCACGCGCGTCGAAATCGAGGAAGCGGCACGCAAGGCCCAGGCGCACGAGTTTATCATGAACTTCCCCGACGGTTACGAGACGATCATCGGGCAGCGGGGCGTGACGCTCAGCGGCGGCCAGCGGCAGCGCATTGCCATCGCGCGGGCCTTTTTGACTGACCCGCCCATTCTGGTGCTGGACGACAGCACCAGCGCCATTGACAGCGCCACCGAAGACCGCATTCAGCAGGCTATTTGGTCGGCTTCACGCGGGCGGACGACGCTGCTCATCACGCACCGGCTGTCACAGATTCGCTGGGCCGATCATATCATCGTGCTGCGGCAGGGGCGCGTGGTGGCGCAGGGCAAACACGAGGAACTGCTGCAATCGTCGGAGGCGTACCGGCGCATCTTTGCGCGTTATGAAGAGCCGATCACAGCGGAGAAAACGGGGTAAAAGATGGGCTTCTTTGGCGGGCTGGAACAGGAATCCTACGACCGGCAGTATGGCGATACCTATCTGCTCAAACGCATCGCCCGTTATTTTGCCGGATACCGCCGGCAGCTGCTGGTGATCGCCGGCACGCTGCTGGGGCTGTCGTTCATCGGGGCGCTTTACCCGGTGGTTATCTCGACGCTGGTAGATGTGCTGGAAGCCGGAGGTGCGCCGGATACGGTGAAGCTGCTGCTGGCCGGACTGTTGGTGATCGCGGTGCTGGATTACGGCATCGCCTGGGTGCGCCGCAGTGTGACCAGCCGCGTAATCGGCTATTCGGTGGCGCAGATGCGTAAAGAAGCATTCGCCGCTGCCGTCAACCGCGACATGGCCTTCTACGACGAACATAAGTCCGGTAAGGTGGTCAGCCGCATCACCAGCGATACACAGGAGTTCGGCCAGGTGCTGGTCATCGCCGGTGACATCGCCACCCAGTTCATCGAACTGATCGTGCTGAGTGTGGTGCTGTTCAACCGGGATTGGCGGCTGACGCTGCTGCTGGTGCTGTGGATGCCGGTTTTCCTGGGGGCGGCGCTTTTCTTCCGCTGGCTGGCGCGCAAGGCCGGGCGACAGGGTTCGCGGGCGATGGCCGCCGTCAACGACAATATTCAGGAAAGTGTATCCGGCATCGGCGTAGCGAAAAACTTCCGCCGGGAAGCGGCTATCTATGAAGAATTCACGCGCATTAACCTCCAGTCGTACACCATCAACCTGCGGCGCGGCTTCGTGCTGGCGCTGATCTTCCCGGTGTTAAACGCGCTGGCGGGGGCGGGAACGGCTTCCCTGGTGTACTTCGGCGCTATGGCGGTCGTCGGTGGTTTAATTAATGTCGGCTCGTGGTATCTGTTCATCCAGAGCATAGATCGTTTCTGGTTTCCGTTTATCAGCCTGGCGGGCTTCTGGAGCCAGATTCAGCAGGGTTTGAGCGCGGCGGAGCGGATTTTCGCGCTGATTGACGCTGAAAACACCGTCCGGCAGGTGGACAGCCAGCCGGTGCATACCCTGCGCGGGCATATCGAGTTTGACGGCGTGACGTTTGAATACAAACCCGGCTTCCCGGTGCTGGAACATTTTGATCTGACCATCGAGCCGGGGCAGAGCGTGGCCTTCGTAGGGCATACGGGCGCGGGTAAAAGCACCATCGCCAAGCTGATCGCCCGTTTTTACGAGTTCCAGGGCGGGCAGATTCGTATTGATGGGCGCGACATCCGCACTTTTGATCTGGCTTCATATCGAAGGCACCTGGGCATCGTGCCGCAGCAGCCGTTTTTGTTCAGCGGCACGATTGCGGATAACATCCGCTACGAAAAGCCGGAAGCCCTCGATGCCGAAATTGAGGAACTGGCTTACAGCATCGGCGGGGGGGAGTGGCTGGAAACGCTGCCGAACGGTTTGCAGACCGATGTCGGCGAACGCGGCGCGCATCTGAGCATGGGCCAGCGCCAGTTGGTGAGCCTGCTGCGCGTGCTGCTTCAGCGCCCGGCCATCTTCGTGCTGGACGAGGCGACCGCCAGTATTGACCCCTTCACCGAGACGCAGATTCAGGAAGCGCTGGAGCTGATCCTCAAGCAGTCCACCTCTATTCTGATCGCGCATCGTCTAAGCACTGTACGCAGCGCCGACCGCATCATCGTGCTGCGCGAGGGGCATATCATCGAGCAGGGCAACCATGCCGCGCTGATGGGGCAGGGCGGCCACTATGCCGAACTGTACAATACTTACTTCCGCCACCAGTCCTTGAGCTATATCGAAAATGCCCGGCGTTTTTTCGATACCCAGGAGATGCAGCGGCTCGGCTCGGTGTCCCCGCATTAAACGAGGATGCTGCCGGAGCGGGCGATCACGATTCGTTTGATCGGGCGCAGGTATTTGAGGACGCGGAAAAACGGGAAGGCGATAAGCTCCTGGTTGGCGCGCCGCTGGGTCGAAGGGCTGATGAAACCCTGCCGGGCGAGTTCGCTGCCGGCCTGCTCGTAAGCCCGGTAAACCTCAGCAACACGGGGAAAAGCTGTTTGCCCCGGATGCTCCCGGTCGTAATCCAGCAGCGGCGTGGCGTTACGAACCAGCACGCCGGCCTGCCGCGCGTCCATAAAACGTGCGTAGGTGCGGAAGTAAGCGGTCACATTCCGGTACGATTCATCCTCCAGGTTGCTGCACGTCACCAGCGTGACGAACGGTTTGGACGAGATGGCCGGGTTGATATGGTGATGAATCAGGCCGCTGGCCGTCAGCGACATGTCCCGGATGTTCATGGTCGAGTACAGCCGGTCAAGGAAAGTTTTGAACAGGCCGGACATGTTCATCAGGTAAACCGGTGTGGCGAACACCAGCATGTCCGCCTCTGCCATCTTTTCAAAAACCATCGCCGCGTCATCACGTTCATGATACAGACATTGCAGATGCGGCTCTTCATTCTGGCAGTGATAGCAGGATAAACAGCGATTGATTTTGAGCTTGCTAAGGGTGACGACTTCGCCGGTCGCCCCGGCGCCTAACGCGCCCGATAGAAGCCGGTCAATCAAAAAGCGCGTCCAACCTTTATCGCCTCGATGGCTGCCGTTGATGGCGAGAAAATGCATAAAAAATCCCCCTTTGTGCTGGGCTGTTTTTCTATTCTATACGTTGTCGGAGAACCGAGGTTGCGCTAATCTCATCGGGTTGATGTTTCATCAATCACAAAAAGGTCGCTTTTGATTTTCATCTACCGACATGCTCTGGCTTTAATCCTGGCGGCTTATGTGGCGCTGGCGCTGGTATATACCTGGGCGACGCCGCCGTTTGAGGCGTCCGACGAGCTGTGGCACTTCGGTCTGGTTCAGTATATCGCGGAGACGGGGCAGCTGCCGGTGCAGGTCGAAGGCGTTGAAACGATATACGAGCAGGAAGGCAGCCAGCCGCCCCTGTATTATCTGCTGGCCGCCGCGCTGGTGAAACCGCTCGACCGCAGTGACTTCGATGCTGCGCGCCAACCCAATCCCCATGTAATCGCCGGCGTCCCTGGCTATTTGGGCAATAAAAATCTGGCGCTGCACGACTCGCCGCATCCGCCGCCGGGCGGCACGGCGCTGGCCGTGTACGGGGTGCGGATGTTCAGCATCGCGCTGGGCGGCGTGACGGTGTGGGCGGTGTACCGATCAACCCAAATACTTGTAGGGGCAGGACATGTTTTACCCGTGCGCCGTCCGATCCCAATTCTTGCCGCCGGACTGACGGCTTTTAACCCGATGTTTCTGTTCATCAGCGCGTCGGTGAATAATGACAATCTGGTGACGGCGCTCAACAGCCTGGTCATCTGGCTGATGCTGGTTTCGCTTCGGGATGGTTTCACCTTCCGGCGCAGCCTGATGCTGGCGATTCTGATCGCGCTGGCTTCCTTGAGCAAACTCAGCGGTCTGGCGCCAATGCCGGTGGTGGCGCTGGCGGCGCTGTGGATGGCCTACCGGCGGCGCGACTGGCGCGGGCCGGTGACGCTGGGCGCGCTGATGGCCGGCGTCTGGGCTGTTCTGGCCGGATGGTGGTATGTGCGGAATGTTCAGCTTTACGGCGAACTGTTCGGCACCGGCACGATGGCCGCCGTCGCGGGAATGCGCGACAATCCCTTCACCTTACAGACGCTGATCGAAGAATTTCAGGGCTTTCGTTTTGGCTATTGGGGGGTATTCGGCGCGTTTAATATCATGACGTTCCGCCCGTTTTATGATGTGATGGACGCGCTGGTGGCGCTGGCGCTGGTCGGGCTGGCCGTTCATCTGTGGCGCGCGCGCCATGACCATGAGCAGATGGCGCGTTTGCTGCTGCTCGGCCTGATTGTTGTCATCGGCGCGGCGGCGGTGATCACCTGGACGGCGCAGACTTACGCCTCGCAGGGGCGGCTGCTGTTCCCCTATGTGGCGGCGATCTGCCCCCTGCTGGCGTTGGGGCTGGCGGAACTCACGACATGGGCGCGGATACACCGCGCGGCGTTTTTACCTGTGGCCGCGACGATTATCCTGGCCGTGTTCGCGCTGATCGTGCCGTTCGCCAGCATCGCCCCGGTTTATGCCGCGCCCGAACCGCTGGAGCGCCCGCCGGACTCGGCGCGGCCTGTGTACGCGCGTTTTGGCGAAGTGGCGCTCATCGGCTACGAAACGCCTGACCGCCGCTACGCGCCCGGCGACATGCTGCCGGTGACGCTCTACTGGCAGGTGTTGGGTAAAACCGAACGCGATCTGAGCCTGTACCTGCACGCCGTTTTGGCAGACGGCAGCGTGATCGGCAAGGTGGACAGCTACCCAGGCGGTGGTCGGCTGCGGACGACGACCTGGCAGCCGGGCGCAGTTTACGCCGATGAATACGCGCTTCCGCTGCTGCCCTCGCCTCCTGCCCCTCACGGAGAGGGGGGTGAAACAGCGCGGACTGAAACCGGGCCGATGGCCTCGAAACTGCGGGTTCAGGTCGGCTGGTGGTTTTATCCGGCAGAAGACCATATCCCGGCGACGACGGCGGACGGCCAGCCGATGGGTGTCGTGATGCTGGACGTTGGGGGCTTCACGGACGGGGAAAGCGAACCTGCGCCGGAAGGGCTGACTCCTGCCCGGACGGACTTCGGCGGGAAAATCCGGTTGCTGGGCTGGCGGCGGGACGAAACGCGGCTGACGCTGTACTGGGAAACCCTCGCGCCGCCGGGGGCGGACTACACCGTTTTCGCGCAGTGGTTGGACACCGCGAACGAAGTGGTCGCCCAGGGGGACGCGCCGCCGGATTTACCGACGCGCTTCTGGTTGCCGGGCGAACGGTATGTTACGCGGCACACCTTCCCACCCGGCGCAGCGTCGACTGCCGAGGATCACCGGCTGGTGATCGGCTGGTACGACCCGAACGGCGGTCAACGGCTGGCCGCCGACACGCCGGACGACGCGCTGCTGCTGGAAACCCTCACCGGTCGTTAAGCGGAATATCGGCCCACGTCCCGACCGCGTTTCCATTTTCGTCCAATATGCTGGCATTGATGAAGCTGCCATTTTTCAGTGTATACAGGCCGACGCGCAGGGTGGCCGTTTCCGGCGGCAAGCGGATGTCCGCCCAGGTGAGAAGCCGGTCGCCCGCGCACCAGAAGCGCCCCGGCCACAGGCTGTTATCGCGCTGGCCGATCTTTTGCCCGTTTGCGTCCAGAAAGTGGCCGAAGTAATGATAATCGGCCTCAACCGGCCCCGGCAGCCGCCATTCCAGAATCATTCGTCCGGGTTGAAGATGATAACCGGTGAGCCGGATGCCGCTCTCGAAGCGCACGGCTTCGACCGCCGCCAGCGCCGGGCCGTTCCATTCTGGCGCGGTCTCGAAGGCCATCACGCGGTAGCTACCTTCGCCGGGGCGAAGCGGGAAAATCAGCGCAGCGTCCGTTTGGTAAAGGCCGCCAATAGGGTTATCCGGCGCGCTGGGGGCGACCAGTACGGCGAACGCGCCCGCCGGGAAAACCGCCGCGCCGTCCCCGGCCAGCGCGCGCACGCAGCGTGCCGTGTCGCGCAGCATAACCGGCCAGATGGCCGGCTCCTGATCGTAGAGGATTTCAAAACCGTCGCTGAAAACCAGCACATCGTCGTGCTGCGCCAGCGCCGCGCGCGCATCCAGCAGGTAGTGCATAGGCGGGCCGAAGCCTTCCGGCGTGGCGGTTGAATCCAGGTAACGCAGCAGGCCGCGCCACCACAAACCCTGCGTCAGCAGTACCGCGCTGAACCCTGCCAGCAGCGCCGTCCGGCTGTAGGGTTTGCCCGGCGCGGCGTTTACCAGCCAGGCCAGGCCGACCGCCGCCAGCAAACACAGGGCCGGGATGCTGGCGACGAAATAATGCGGGTAAACGCGCGTCCAGGTGATCGAAAAAACTGCCACCGGCAGCCCAACCCAGACAATCAGCAGGGGGGCCAGTTGCCGGTGGGGGGGCCGCCAGACGGCGGCCAGGCCGACCACGACCGCTGCGCCGATCAGCAGCCACAGCCCCGCCGGGGGCGGAACGCTCGCCAGCAGATCGGCGGGCTGCTGTGGGGCGACCCAGGTTTCCAGCGCCAGGCCGGTCGCCAGGCGGGCGTTAAAAACCAGCGCGTCGGGCGTGAGGGTGAGGGCTGCGCCGGAGCGGGCAACGGCATTGGCGATGCGGTTCGGGTCCTGTTCCAGCGTGGACGACAGGCCGAGCAGAAACGGCACCAGCGTCATTGTCGCCAGAACGAAACTGAAAAACAGCGCCCGCGCCGAGAGCGTCTTGCGCCCCATCCACAGGCAGACCAGATACAGCGGCAGCAGCGCCCAGGCCGCGAAGTGAATCTGCACGGCGAACAGCAGAACCGGCAGGCAGGCAATCTGCGCCCAGCGTTTGTTTTCGCCAAAACCGTACAGTCCCAGGGCGACCGCCAGCAGCAGAAAGGGCGTATGGAAATCCTGCGCCCAGATTTTGCGGCTGTAGAGGATCGCCCAGGGATTGAGGGCGTAGGCCAGCCCGGCGGCCAGCGCCGCCACGCGGCCAAAGTAGCGGTGCGCGATCCAGCACAGCAGCCCGACGCCAGTCACGTTCAGCGCGGCGATGAACAGCGTAGCGAACTGGGGACTGGACGAGAGCAGGTAGGGGACGGCCAGCACATAAACGCTGATGGGCGGGTTCGGCACGCCGACCGAAGACGGTATGCCGGTGAGCGGGAAATCGCCGCCGGCCAGCCAGTCCTGCGCCATCAGCGACAGCATGGCCTCGTCGTGCAAAAACTCACTGATTCCGGGTTCGCTCAGGCGCATCAGGGCGGCGACCAGCAGCACCAGCGCCAGCAGCAGCCCGTCCCGGCGGGTCATACGGTTTACGGCGCGCATGTGTCCTCGTTCAGCGGCAGGATGACGCGGTTATCCGGCACGGGCTGGCCGTTCTGTGTGATCGTCAGCCGTCGGTCGGGTGTGTACAGGCCGACCGCAACCGATCGGATGGCCTCGTCCCAGGGCAGGCTGTAGTCGGCCAGCAGATTTTGCCCCGGATGCCACAGTGACGACGGGTAATCCGCGCCCAGCGGCGGTGTATCGTTCTGGACGATCTGCTGACCATCGGCGTCCAGGCCGTGTACGAAGGTGGTCACGTCCTGCCCCGGCGATTGGCGCACCATCCAGCCGAGCCGGATATGCAGGCGGTCGCCGTCGCGCGTCACCGCTGCGCAGGCCAGTTCAAGCGTTTCATCGAAGCGGTAGCCCAGCGCCGACGGCAGCGCCTCGCCGCGCCCCTGGATGCGTATCAACGGTTCGAGTACGATTCGGTCGCTCCCGGCCGGCAGGCGCAGCGGCTCGTTGGTGGCAGCATCAAACATCTGCACGCTGATGCGCCCGACGTAGGGCGGCGCGTCCTCGAACACCCGCATGACGTGAACATCCGAGGCGAAATGGTCGGGCGTGTAGCCGATGGTATTGCCGCCGCCGGGGAAAAACGGCTCACTGACCGCCCAGGCCGCCGTCTGCGACAGGTTCACAAGCTGCACTACCGGGCGGTATTCGCGTTCGATTTCATGCAGCGCGCGCCAGTACAGCGTCACGGCCAGCAGGTCGCCCGGCGCGGTGGCCGTCTGTTCCAGCGTGTAACCGAGCAGTTCAAAGGTATCGCCAAACGAAACATGCACCGGCGTCTGCATATAAACCGGGTTATCCGGCGGCGAGCGATGGCGAAACCACAGCGTTTGCGGCGTGATATAAACCGTATTCACCAGCGCGAAAATCACCACCCCGGCCAGGATGGCGGCGGCGGGGCGCGGCGAGAGCGAAGCGTCTTCAGCGGTGGTTTCCGGGTCTGGTGCGGCGCTTTGTGATTGGCGGCCTGTCACCATCAGCAGGACGGAAGCGCCCAGGCTCGCCAGCGTGACCAGCGCGCCCAGCGTCTGTGCTGTCGTGCCGGTGTAAGCCAGCCGGATGAGATGTTCGCCTTCCGGCACGTTTATGGTGATCTGGCCGAGTTCCGCCTCCGGGTACACTTCGACCGGCCGGCCGTTGAGCGTGGCCGTCCAGCCGGGAAAATAAAACTGCCGGAAGCGCACCGGGCGCGCGCTGGCGACCGTCACCCGCACCGAGGCCGAGTCCACCTGCTCGACCTGTAAATCAGGCCACTGGCGGATCATGTCCAGGCGGTTGACGACGATTCGCAGCGGGTCGGTGATGTATTCCTCCGGCTCGACCGCCGGGTCCCAGCCAGGTTTTTCGCCCCATATGGGGTTAAATTCGTCGTAGCTGGTCGTCCCCCAGTTGTGTTCAGTTTCTTCCATGCGGATTTCGTCCAGCGCCGACAGGTTTTCCCAGTTGACGAACCGCTGGTTGGGGTACACCAGGGGCAGCGCGGAAACCAGCGCCAGCGCCAGCGCCGCGCCCAACCCGGCCAGCCGCCGGCACGCCGGCAGCAGCAGCAGGCTTGCGCCCCCGGCCAGGGCGATGAACACCGCGCCGACGCGCAGCAGCCGCGCCGGGAAGCGCAGTTGGGCCAGGAACGGAATCCGTTCCCACAGCGGCAGCGAAATTTCCAGC
Source organism: Chloroflexota bacterium (assembly GCA_013388735.1). Lineage (GTDB taxonomy): Bacteria > Chloroflexota > Anaerolineae > Aggregatilineales > Phototrophicaceae > CFX2. The sequence continues at coordinate 28,185 of JACAES010000083.1, forward strand.
AGCATGAGTGTGTTGAAGGCCAGCGCCAGCGCCAGCAGCGCCGCGATCGTATATCGCCGCCGGCGTATTAGCGCCAGCAGGCCGAGCGCGCCCAGCACGCCGTTGAGCAGGCCAAAAGTAGTCGGCAGTTCAAAACGCAGGTCGGTTAAGTCCATCGGAATCGGCTGGCTGAATAACTCGCCGGGCTGCAAAAAGTTGCTGATAAGGTAGGGGATGACATCCGGCGCGTCGTCAGCCGCTTGGATGTAGCGCAGTTCGGCGGCCATCGGCAGCAGGAAGATGGCCGCCAGTCCCGCGCCTAAAACCAGCCCCCCAAAAACCGCCCCCAGACGGCGCGGCAGCGTGGCGCGCGTGCGCCGGCCGTACAGCAGGGGCAGTACCAGCGCCGCCGGGGCGATGAACAATCCGGCGACCAGCGTCACCGGCTGGTGAGTCAGCACCATGCCGGCCAGCGGCAGCCCAACCGCCAGCAGGCTGCGCCGGGTGGGAGACCGCGCTGCTGTGACCAGCCCCCAGAATACCCAGGGGACGAACGCGGCGGACATCATCTGCGGCAGGCTGCCCTGATGCCAGGTTTCGTACAGGCGCGAAGGCGCGTAAACCCACAGCATGGCCGCCAGAATCGCGCCGTAGCCAGGCAGGAACCGTCGCGCCAGCGCATACGTGCCGATGCTGCCGAGCATCCAGGCCAACGCGCTGACCAGATTAAACGCCAGCGGAATCGAGATGCCCAGCAGCCCCAGCAGGCCGCCCAGGTGAAAAACGCCAGGCGGGTAAAAGTTGAAAACTGGGTAGCCGTAACCCAGATGAAACCAGGGAACCCAGCGCGGCCACAGGTTTCCGGTCTGGAGCAGGGTGGTCATAGCGAAAATGCGGTGAACGTGCAGCGGCGCATCCGCCGATTTAATCACGCCATCGCCGAAGGTCGGGATGATGCCGATCAATGGCAGCGCCGCTGCGACCAGATAACCGGGGTCGAGCCGGGAGAAGAAAGCCAGCCGCATGGTTCGGGATGGGTGAGGGGCGGGATGGTTTACCGCCCCTGATGAGTCCCCGGCGAAGTCGGTCACTCGATTTCCACCGCCAGCGCGACCGCTTCCGAACCGCCCAGGCATAACGCCGCTATGCCGCGCTTCAGGCCGCGCGCTTTCAGGGCGTAGATCAGGGTCGTCAGCACACGCGCGCCGCTGGCCCCGATGGGGTGGCCGAGTGCGATTGCGCCGCCGTTGACGTTCAGTTTTTCCATCGGCAGGTGGTAGCCGTCGCGCTCCAGGCCGTTTATATCGGCCAGCACCTGGGCGGCAAACGCCTCGTTGATCTCGAACAGATCAACATCCTCCATCGTCCATCCGGCGCGTTCCAGCACAATCGGGATGGCCCTAACCGGCGCATAAAACAGCCAGGCGGGGTCAACGGCGGCCTGCCCGTAGGCGACCACGCGCGCTACCGGCTGGTGGCCGTGCTGTTCGGCATAAGCGCGGCTGCTGACCACCACCGCCGATGCCCCATCGTTCATGCCCGGCGCGTTGCCGGCGGTGACGCGACCATCGGTTTCAAAGGCCGGTTTGAGTTTCGCCAGCGCGTCCAGCGAGGTGTCCGCGCGGATGGGTTCGTCCTGGTCAACGATCAGATCGCCCTTGCGCCCTGGGATGGTGATCGGGACGATTTCGTCCTTAAAGCTGCCAGCTTCAGTAGCTTGGGCGGCAAGCCGGTGGCTGCGCAGCGCGAATTCGTCCATTGCTTCGCGGCTGACTTCAAACTGCTTGGCGATGAACTCCGCTGCGCTGCCCATGCTCCAGTTGCACAGCGAACACCACAGCCCATCGTGCCGCAGGGCGTCAACCATCTGGACATCGCCATATTTATTGCCCTGTCGCATCGAAGTAACCAAGTAAGGCGCGTTGCTCATGCTTTCTGCGCCGCCGGCGATGAACAGGTCGCCATCCCCGCCTTTGATGGCGCTGGCCGACAGCATGACGGCCTTCAGACCGCTGCCGCAGGCTTTGTTAATCAGCAGTCCGCCGACATGATCCGGCACGCCCGCGCCGATGCTGATCTGGCGGGGCAGCGCCTGGCCGACGCCCGCGCTGACGACGTTTCCCATGATGACCTCGTTTACGTCAGCCGGGTTGATGCCGCAACGTTCGACGGCGGCTTTAACCGCCACGCGCCCTAGTTCGGCGGCGCTGAGCGGCGCAAACGCCCCCAGGAACTTGCCGCTGGGGGTGCGGACGCAGGTCAAGATGACCGCTTCACGTTCGTGTTTGCCGTTGGTGGACATAAAAAATCTCTTTCTCTAAAGATGATTTGCCAAAGGCGCGGCTAAACGCCCTCTGGGTACAGACGATGCCAGATGGCTTTCAATTCGTGGTAGATGTTTTCCAGCGTGTCCGGGATGACGCGCGTATGGCCAACCGTCGTCATGAAGTTGGCATCCCCCGGCCAGCGCGGCACGATATGAAAATGATAGTGTTCGGCGATGCCCGCCCCCGCCGCCGGGCCGATGTTCGCGCCCAGGTTGAAGGCCGGCGGGTTATAGGCTTCCCGCAGCACGGCCAGCGCCCGGTTGGTGGTTTGCATCAGGTCGGCCAGCACGTCTGTTGGCAGGTTTTCAGGCGTGCCGGTGTGTTGGTTGGGGATGACCATCAGATGGCCGTTGTTGTAAGGGTACAGATTGAGTGTGACGTAAACGAATGCCGATCGAGCGATGACCTGATTGTTGTCGTCCTGGGCCGCCGCCAGCTTGCAGAATACACAGCCTTCAGCAGGCTTTTTGTCGCTGCGAATGTAGGCCATACGCCAGGGTGTCCACAGATAATCCATGTGTGAGTCCGGTTACGCCACTGTATCTTCGATTATAAAGAGGCCGCCCGCCGGAAACAAGTCGGGATGCGGCGCGGACGGATATGATACAATCTGGGCGGGTCGAAGCGCGTTTCTGTAACATGAGGAAACAATGGAGTTTACGGCGGAACGGATTGAAAAGGCGCTTGCGCCCCGCCTGGCGCAGTATTATCCGCAGGCAGGCAGCACCAACGAAATCGCGCTGAACTGGCTGAAGGCGGGCGCGCCGGGCGGCGCAGTGGTTATCGCCGATGAGCAGACCAGCGGGCGTGGTCGCCTGGGGCGTTCCTGGCACACGCCGCCGGGCGCGGCGCTGGCGGTATCGGTCATCCTGCGCCCGCGCGCAGCGTTCGTCTCGCAGATCACCATGCTGGGCGCGCTGGCGATTCACGAGACGCTGCTGTGCTTCGGTGTGGAATCCGGCATTAAGTGGCCGAACGATGTGCAGGTGAACGGTCGAAAAATCTGCGGCGTGCTGCCGGAAGCCGTCTGGGATGGCGAGCGCCTGCTGGGTGTGGTGCTGGGCATGGGGCTGAACGTGCGCGTGGATTTTAGCGGGACGGAACTGGAAATGACGGCCATCAGCCTGGAATCGGCGCTGGGCAGGCCGGTTGACCGCCTGGAACTGCTGGTCAGCCTGTTGAACAATCTGGATCGCTGGTACGCGCTGCTGGGGCAGCCTGCGTTGTTCGATGCCTGGAAATCCCGGCTGGCGACGCTGGGCCAGATCGTGACGATTGGCGCGGTGCGCGGCCTGGCCGAGCGCGTGGATGAAGATGGCACGCTGTGGCTGCGCGCTGCGGACGGCGCGCTGCATCACATTCTGGCGGGTGATGTGGTTTTAGGAACGGGTGAGCATGGGAATTAAACTCGACTGGGAAATTGAGGCCGAACAGACGCACGTCAAAAGCGCCCGCGAAGACCCGGAAACGAAACGCCGCCGGCGGCTGGCGCGTCTGCGTTTGCTGCTGTTCGTTCTGGGTGTGCTGGCGATTTTCGGCGCGGTGGTTGGCTTCATCTACCTGCGGCTGGAGATGGTCGAATTCGAGATCGAAGAACTGCTGCGAAACACGGTAGATGCGGAAATCGCGGCGCTGCGCTTGGGCGACTGGGGCGCGTTTTCGATCGCGCAGCGCAGCGCGTCCGGTGAATGGCTGCAAAAGCAGGAGACGCTTTTTCAGGAATACCAGACGCTTAAACTGGAAACGGATGTGCAGCTTACCGGGCGCATCCTCGACCTGACGATTGACCGGACGCGGGCGCGGGTGGCGGTCGAGGAGATCATCAGCGGCGTGCCATATACGCGCGTCTGGTTTTACTGGCGCTACGACGATGGCTGGCGGCATGTGCCGCCAGATTACACTTTCTGGGGCGATGTGCGGCGATTTGACGGGCAGGGTGTGTCGGTGCGCTACCAGGCGGTAGACGCGCCATTGGCGACCAGCCTGGGGCCGCGTCTGGAACAGTGGCTTCAGGTCGGCTGTGCGGCGCTGTCCTGCGGCACGCTGCCGGTAGTCATGGTGGACATCGTACCGGATGAGGGTTTGCAAATGTCCTGGTCAGGTAACAATCCCTGGCTGTTGCAGGTACCGTCCCCTTACATCCGGCGCGCGCGCGCAGACATGCCCTTTGACCTGGAACTGCAATTTAGCGCGGCGGGGCTGCTGGCCGAACGGCTGGTGACGCTGGCGACCAACAACTTGCAGCCGGCCTATCCTGCCGATGTCTATCATCTGCGGCAGGCCGTGATTTCCTGGCTGGTGGGGCGTTTTGTCCAGATGAACACCAATTCGTTTCTCATCGGCAGTCTGGCGCAGAACTACGGCGAAACTGCCGTTGGTCGCCTGCTCCGGCTGATGCAGCCGGACTCCGACGTGCGTATCTTCAACGACGCGGTAGGCGCGGCCTCGCTTGAGCAGATCAACCTGGACTGGCGCGATCTGCTGACCTGGCGGCTGGCGACGGAAGATGAACTGATCCGGCGGCAGGACGCGGCGAACTTCCTAGCACTGTATGATACCCGCGACCCGATGGTGCGCGAACTGGCCTACCAGCGTTTTGCTACCGCACCGCTGGAATTGCAGAAAGTGGTCATCTCTGCGCCGCTGGAAATCGGCGCGGACGGCACGCCGCAGATTCGTGCGGTGGCGCAGGTGGGCGAAGACCCCGCCAGCCGCCAGCAGATATTATTCCGGCTGGTGGATGGCACATGGCGGCGGGCATCGTAGTGGGGTTTTAATTAACACTCGGCCAGATTCCTGATGGGACAACCGTGCTAAAATAAAGTAAACGCGGGCCGTTGGCAAGGAGAAGCTGTTATGCTGGATGATCTTCGGAAAAGCGCAGCCGAGAACGATTTTGACTTCGAGGAAGATGATGATGCTTTTGCCGTCGAAGAAGATGTCGAACATAAAGTAGATAAACTGTTCCTGGGTATGACGGCGGTTGAGCGCATGTTTCTGACGATCTTTTTTTTCATGAACGTGTGCGTGCTGGGGATCGCGCTGCTGCTGGCGACCGGGCGTCTGGTCTTTTAAGGGCGCTGCCACCAAGATCCGGCAGCAGGGGCGAACCGCCGGCTCGCCCCCGCGAATGATTAAGACGCTCTATCCACCTGGTTTAAGCGTCAGGCGGCTGGCGGCGTTGGCCTCCACATCTTCGCGCGCCCACAGCATCGGGTGATATTGTATGTTTCGCCATTCGTCAATCATATCGGCATAGTGCGGGCTGTAGGGGTGGCCGCTCTGGCCGGTGGTATGGATGGTCAGGCTGCGGCTGAAGTCGCTCAGGTCAACGATCATACGCATGGAAGGCAGGCTGCCCACCGTAAAATCGCCAGAAGCGGCATTCCAGCTGGTGGCGTTGACGATGGACCCGCCGCCGCTGGTCGCCACCGGGCCGCGATTGAAGATGTTTTCAATCAGGCCGATGCCGCTGCTGCCCAGGGGGTCATTGACGAAGGTGGCCGTGTGCAGGCTGCCCCACTTCCAGGCGGCGCGGTCGCTGCCAAGCCGCTTAACGACTGCCTCGTAACCTTCCCGGAACGACCGGATGAGGATGTCGTCGCGGGTTTCGGTGGTATCGGCGGTACGGGTGTCATCCCACCAGGCATTATCCGGCTCCTGCGCCAGTTGATAAGCCGCCCACATATCCAGCGAACCGCCGCTGGCGCTGTAATCGCCAAGTTGGTCGTTGAACAGGTTGTCCATCAGCCGCGCCCAGAAGCTGGCGTACAGGGCGGCCTGTGGGCTGTCCATGTGCATCTGGTAATCCCACTCCGCCAGCCAGTCGCGCGCGCTGTTGAGCGTTTCGTCCCCAAAGTCGAGTTCGGCCAGGAAGGGCATCAGTTCTTCGGCGTTGATCATTTTGTTATCGCCGTGAATGGTGGCGAAGGTTTCCTGATTGTGCGGGGCTAAGGTTTGCAGCAGTTCGACAATACGCTGGCCGCGATAGCCGTAATCCCACTGCTGGCCGAGGAAATAGTTAGAGTCTTCTCCAAATTCGTCCGCCAGTTTATCGCGCAGTTGGTCGTAATATTCCAGCGGCACGACGGCCTGGTTGGCGCTGTGCAGAAAGCCGCTTTCCGGGTTAAGCGCGCGCGGCAGGTCATCGAATGGAATATACCCTTTCCATTCATAGGCGTCGGTTGTGCCATCCACCGGCAGCAGGCCGGAATGCCCGGCAGCGCGGATGGGGATTTTGCCGGGCGTCTGGTAGCCGATGTTGCCGTCTACATCGGCGTAAACGAAGTTCTGTGAGGGAACGTCCCAGTAACGCAGCGCCTCGCGGAACTCTTCCCAGGTCTGCGCCCGATTAAGGCCGACCGCCGCTTTCAAGATCGTACTCGGCTCCAATGCCGTCCAGCGGAAGGCCATCGGGTCGTCGTTATTGAAGCCCTGAAGCGTGCCATCGTCATCAATCTGGTTGTCGTTGATGATCGGGCCGAGGTGCGTTTCGCGCACGCGGATGGTGATGGGCGGCTCGCCGTCGCCGAAGTTAATGGTTTCTTCGTGGACAACCATATCGCGCCATTCGCCGTTCCACTCGTACTGAAGTTCGTTGTCCGGGTTGATCTTCAGCAGATACAGGTCTTGTGTGTCCGGCCCAACATTGGTGACGCCCCAGGCGATGCGGGCGTTATGTCCGATGATGATGCCGGGCGTGGCCGAAAGCGCGAAACCGCGCACATCAAAAGGACATTCCTCACTGACCGGCTGGCAGTGCAGGCCGATTTCATACCAGATAGATGGCATCTGAATGCCCAGATGGGGGTCGTCGGCCAGCAGCGGCGCGCCGCTTTCGGTAAGCTGGCCGCTGACGACCCAGTTGTTGCTGCCGATGGCCGGGTCGGTGCGCAGCAGCACATCGTTGGCAGTCAGGCCGCCGGCCAGCCGCGTGCTGACGCCGATGATGCCGGCGCCGCTGGATGGGGCGGTCAGCGTAGCGTCGGTGATGGGCAGCGCCTCCGGCGGGATAATGGTCGGTTTTTTGCCGAACGGCCAGGGCAGCAAATACTGATCGGCCATTTCCTGACCGAGCGTTTCGTACAGTGCCGAACGCTGCTGTTCCGCGCCGCGATTGCCGCTCAGATTCCAGGCCATCACTTTTGCCCAGACCAGCGAGTCAATCGGCGTCCAGGGTTCGATGGCGATGCGAACGCCGGTTAAACCAAGCAGGGTATATTCCAGCGCCAGATCGTCCGCCGAACGGCTGAGGATGTAAGCATTAACGCCATCGGCGAAAGCTTGCAGGACGGCCAGGCTTTCTTCGTCATAATTTTCCAGGTCGCCTTCGGCGGCGCGCCGCCAGCCGACGGTGCGAATAAACACATCCTGGGACATGACGCTGTCCTGTTTGCCGGTCAGTTCCTGAATCGAACCGCTGCCGATGTGACGGCTGAACTCCATCTGCCACCAGCGATCCTGCGCCTGGACGTATCCCTGGGCGAAAAACAGATCGTAGGTGCTGGTGGCGTAAATGTGCGGGATGCCCCATTTGTCGCGGATGACCTCAACCGTATCCTTCAAACCTGCGTTTGCAGCGGCCAGCGCGGCGCTGGGCATCGCCACCGTGATTTCGCCGTCCGTTTGAGGGATCGGCCCGCGTGTCCAATCATTAAATACCAGAAAACCGCCGAGTAAAACAAGGGCGACGACCAGAACGAGAACCAGTAAAACTATCCTTAAAACTTTCACAAAGCGCTCCTAAATGGGATATTAAGAACATTAAAATTTGGGTAGGCAAGTTGTACCGCAAAAACAGAAAACCGCCAAGATTGTGTCATTTTTGAAAATTCAGGATTTTTTAGCCCTGGTCTGCTAGGAGATATTTCAAATTTAAGCTAGAATTATGGCACAACCTTCTGAAAAAATTGGATCTGTGCGGAAGAAAAACACATGCCTGACGTTTTCCTGAGCTACAGCAGAAGAGACATCGAAATCATGCGCCGCGTGCGCGACTATCTGTCAAGCATCGGTATCACTGTTTGGACGGATGAAAGCCTGGAACCCGGCACGCCGACCTGGACTTTTGCCATTGACCAGGAGATTCGGCGTGCGAGCGCGATGGTGGTTGTTCTCTCGCCAGATGCCAAAGCCTCGCCCTGGGTCGAGAATGAAGTCGCTCTGGCGCAAACCTGCGGTACGCGGATTTTCCCCCTGCTGGCGCGCGGCGACGAAGCCTCGGCCATCTCGTTTCGTTTGATCGCTTACCAGTACGTAGACGCGCGCAGCAACACAATGGATGCGTTTTCACGCCTGGCGATAGCCGTACAACGGCATCTTGGCGCCGGAACGGGGGCGGCTGCCGCTCCACCCCCGGCAGCGCCTCCGGCGGCGGCACCACCGCCATCCGACGCGCGGCCGGCCGGGGGTGGCACGCCGGAGGCATCACCCGGCGCGCCCGCTAAAATCGTCGCCCGCACCGGCACTGCCGATTTCCGCACCATTTCCGATGCTATTCGGCAGTCGCCGGAAGGCGCGGTTATTCGTGTACGGCCCGGCCTCTACCGCGAGAATCTGGTTTTTTCAAAAGCGGTCGAACTGGTGGGCGATGGGCGGCGTGAGGACATCATCCTCGAAAGCACGACCAGCAACTGTATCCGTATGGACACGGATTACGCGGTCGTCAGCGGCATGACGATACGTCTGCGGGTGGGCGATTCCGGCGCGCAGTATTTCTGCGTGGATGTCCCAACCGGGCGGCTGGTGCTGGAGGATTGTATTATCACGTCGGATTCGCTGGCGTGCGTGGCCTCGCATGGCGCGGGTGCTGACCCGATCATCCGGCGCTGCCGCATTCATGACGGCAAAGCTGGCGGCGTTTTCATCTATGATGACGGCGCAGGCCTGGTTGATGACTGCGATATCTTTAATAATACCCTGGCCGGTATCGAGTCCCGCTCCGGCGGCAATGTAATGATTCGCCAGAGCCGCATTTACGATGGCAAGCAGGGCGGTATCTTCATCAACGAAAACGGCGATGGAACGATTGAGGACAGCGATGTATTTGGCAACTCGCTGGCGGGGATTCAGGTCAAGGGCGGCAATATGACGATTCGCCAATGCCGTTTGTACCAGGGCAAAACCAGCGGTGTGTTTGTCAACGACAAAGGCACTGCCCTGGTCGAGGACTGTGACATCTACTCGAATACGCTGGCGGGTGTTGAAGTGCAGTCTGGCGGCAACCCACTGGTTCGCAACTGCCGCCTGCATGATGGCATGGCCGGGGGCGTTCTGGTTTATGAGGACGGCCTCGGCGAATTTGACCGCTGTGATGTGTACGGCAATGCTCTGGCCGGCATTGAAATACGCACCGGCGGCAACGCTACCATCCGCCGCTGTGATATCCATGATGGCAAACAGGGCGCGATTCTGGTCAGCGATAATGGCAAGGGCCTCTTCGAGGACTGCAAGATTTATGGCAACGGCCTGGCAGGGGTCGAAATACGCACCGGCGGCAACCCCACCATCCGGCGCTGTAAAGTCTATGGCGGCAAGCAGGCCGGTGTGTTTGTCAATGACAAGGGTCTGGGGGTGATCGAAAACTGCGACATCGTGGATAACGTATATGCAGGCGTCGAGATTCAGGGCAGTGCCAACCCGACCATTCGCCGCTGTAACATCAACCGTAACGGCTATCAGGCCGTCTGGGCCTATGACAACGCGCAGGGGACAATCGAAAACTGCAATCTGACCAACAACTCACGCGGCGCCTGGAAGATCGAAGGCAACAGCAAACTCACGCGCCGCAACAATACGGAATAACGGCAGATGAGCGGTCTTCCGGCAGGTAAAGGTTATTGAAGGTCATGCTTTGACTTCTCTTAACATTTCCGGTATGTGCGTTCTGATCGCTTCGATCAGGTCGGTATACGAGCCTTTTGCCAGCTCCGGGGACAGGATGAGGCTCTTGATGAAGCTGCCTGCCGCCCGCTCCAGCAGCCACAGGTCGGTGCCGTGTGTCGGCAAGTCGGGTTGGTCTTTAAGCTGGTCGAAGCGCAGTTTTTGTAACGCCAGCGCAAACGCCTCGTAACGCGCCGACTCCAGCGTGAGCATCAGCGGCCTATGATCGAACAGGCCGCGATAGACGATTTCGAGGGTCGGCTGTGAGCGCCCGAAGCGCCGCGCCGTCGCCACCGAATCAAACGCCCGCCGGTCGTGGTAGCGCACCGTCAGCCGGTAAACGCTGCTGATGCCCGGTTGGAGCGCTACTTTTTGCAGCGGCGGTAAATTCATCTGGTCGCCGATCAGGCGCAGCAGATAGGCTTGATATTCCAATGAATGCACCTTCTTGAGCCGAAGGGGCGCGCCCTTCGCTGCCTGCCTCAATCAATCGTCAGCACGATTTTTCCGAATACGTCAAAATCGGCCAGCCGTTCCTGCGCCCTGGCTGCTTCCTGCATGGGGAAGATTTCACCGATGACCGGCTTCAGCTTTCCCTGGAAAATCAGGCTCATCACCCGCACGAAGTCCTGGTGGGGCGCCATGGTGCTGCCGATGATACTGAGGTGACGGAAGAATATCTGCCGCAGATCAATCTCCACGAACGGCCCGCTGGTCGCCCCGACCACCAGCAGCCGCCCGCCGATGCGCGTCGAACGAATGCTATCGTTAAAAGTAGCCGATCCGACGTTATCCACCACTACGTCGAAGCCCTGTTTGTTGGTCATCGTGTACAGGGCTTTGGCCCAATCCGGCGTTTCCTGTCGGTTGATGGTCACGTCCGCGCCCAGCGCGTGGGCTTTTTCGCACTTCTCGGCGCTGCTGCCCACCACCGTCACCTGGCAGCCGGCCAGCTTGGCGATCTGGATGCTGGCGGTATTCACGCCGCCACCCGCGCCAACGATCAGCACGGTTTCTCCGGCGCGCAGCCCGCCGCGTGTCATCATGGAATGCCAGGCGGTCAGGTAGACCAACCCGGCGGCGGCGGCTTCCTCGAACGTCACCATATCGGGCATTTTCAGCAGATTGCGCGCCGGCAGCACTACGTACTCCGCCGCCACACCGGGATGATGTTCGCCCAGAATGGCGATGCGCGTTTGGTTCTCCAGGCCGGTCATCAGGGCAGGGCTGTCCGGCGGCACGATGGTCGGGTCAATGCACACCCGGTCGCCGGGCGCGAACTGCGTCACGCCTTCGCCCACTTTGTCCACCACGCCCGCGCCATCGGCGCATATGATGTGTGGCATCTGGAGCTTCAGTCCCGGCCAGCCGACCCGCACGAACAGGTCAAGCCGGTTAAGCGCCGCGGCTTTCATCCGCAGGCGGACTTCATCCCGCCCCGGTTCGGGTACAGCTAAATCCTGTGCGATGCCGACGACTTCCAGGCCGCCGTGTCCTGTAATCACTGCTGCTTTCATGAGTTCGATTTTTCCTCTGGTTCAAAAGATACTTTTTCATATACGTCGCTCAGAGCCAGCGTACAGTCTACAGATGGCAGCGTTACGACGGCATCCAGGCTGGCAAAATCGGTGAGTATCCACTGCTCACCCTGGCGAAAATAGTGTTCGATGTGAACGCTGTCCTGGGCGATGAGTAAATACTCTTGCAGCGACTCCATCTTGCGGTAGTGCTGAAATTTTTTACCCCGATCATACTTCTCGGTCGAAGGTGACAGAACTTCGATAATGACCGTCGGATTGAGGAGCGTATCGCGCTCGTCATCCTCAAACGCGGCTTCACCGCAGACAACGGTGATATCAGGATAGGTGTACTGCCCATCGCCCGTCTTGACGCGCATATCGCTGGGATAAACCTTACACGGGCGCTGTCGCAACTGAGCATAGAGCGTTGCATAGGTACTACCAGCGACCAAATTATGATTTTCCTTCGCGCCGGTCATAGCGACGATTTCGCCGTCTATGTATTCGTGTTTCGTCTCGCTGGCGCGCTCGAAGGCCAGATATTCCTCAACCGTCATCTGTTTGCGCGTGATAACATCGTCTGGTAAAGCTGCCATGATGATCTCTCCTCAACCTCTATCTGGGCTGTAGGGGCGCACAGCCGTGCGCCCACCGCTGCCCGCTCTGCCGTTTTATCGCAGTCCCAGTTCGCTGCGGGCGATCACCATACGCTGTACCTCGCTGGTGCCTTCATAAATGCGGGTGATGCGCGCGTCGCGGTAGTAACGTTCGACCGGCAGTTCCTTGCTGTAGCCCATGCCGCCGTGAATCTGTACCGCCTCGTCGGTGACGAACATAGCGGTTTCGCTGGCGAACAGCTTCGCCATGCTGGCTTCCAGCGAATAGCGTTCGCCGGTCATTTTGCCGCGCTCTTTGGCCTGGACGGCGTTATAGATCAGCATCCGGCTGGCTTCGATACGGGTCTTCATGTCGGCGATTTTCTGCTGGATCATCTGGAACTGGCCGATTGGCCCGCCGAAAGCCTGGCGTTCGCGGGCATAGGCCACGCTGGCAGCGTAGGCGGCCTCCGCGATGCCCAGCGCCTGCGAGGCGATGCCGATGCGCCCGGCGTCCAGCACCGTCATGGCGATTTTGAAGCCATCCCCCGGCTGGCCGAGGACGTTCTCCACCGGGCAGAGGTAGTTGTCAAAGACGATCTCGCTGGTGGCGCTGGCGCGGATGCCCAGCTTCGGCTCTTTTTTACCGCGAATGAAACCCGGTTGCTGGGCATCAACAATGAAAGCCGTGATGCCTTTGTGTTTTTTCTCCGGCTCGGTCATGGTGAACAGCACGATATAATCGGCCACCGGGCCGCTCGTCACCCAGCTTTTGCGCCCGTTGATGATGTAATGCGTTCCCGCCTCGTTGAGTACCGCGCGGCTCTGCATCGTGCCGGCGTCGCTGCCGGACATCGGCTCGGTCAGGCTGTACGCGCCGATTTTTTGGCCGGTGGCGATGGGTGTCACATAGCGGTGTTTCTGTTCTTCCGTGCCGAATTTGAGGATGCCGTGACAGTAAAGCGAGTTGTTGACGCTGACGATGGTGCTGTGGCTGGCGTCCGCTTTGGCGATTTCGATCATCGTCAGCACATAAGCCAGCGAGTCCATACCCGCGCCGCCGTATTCTTCCGGCACTTCGATACCCATTAAACCCATCTCACCCATTTTACGAACCGTTTCCAGGGGGAACTCGCCGCTCTCATCGAACTCCGGGGCAATCGGCGCGATCTCCTTCTGGGCGAAGTCGCGCACGGCTTTTTGCAGCGCGAGATGTTCCTCGGTCAGGTGAATGGTCAAAGCGGTCGGTTCGTTGGCAATCGCCATCATGCTTAAACTCCTTAAACACAGTCTGGTGGGAAGAACGGCTGGTTTAAACCATGCTGTTGATATGTCGCATTATAACACCGACAGGCGTTACAATCAGGATTTAAGCGCGCCCGATGCCGGTTAGTCGGGCAGTGTTCTATGAGTAAAACAGGAGAAGTTATGTCACCGATCAAAGTTGACCATATCGCCGTTGTCGTCGAGGACATGGCTGCGGCGCTGAAGTTCTGGCAGGATGCGTTGGGGCTGCCGCTGGGTGGGACGGAACGCAACGAACACGAGGCGGTCGAAGTGGCCTTCCTGCCGGTCGGCGAGTCGCGCATCGAACTGTTGAAGCCGATCAGCGACGACAGCGGCATCGCCAAATATCTCGCCAAACGCGGTGCGGGGATGCACCACATCTGCATTGCGGTCGCGGACATCGAAGCGGCGATGGCAAAAATCGCCGGCCAGGGGTTTGAACTCATCAACGACACGCCGCGCAGCCGCGAGGACGGCACACGCTATGCCTTCGTGCATCCCAAAAGCACCGGCGGCGTGATGATCGAACTGTACGACGTGCCGAAAGAAAAGGCGTAACGCAAAGTCGCAGAGGGGCAGGGGGAGAAAAGCGTAACACAGAGACTTAAAGGCGCAGAGGCGCAAAGACGGGTTATAATCCTCTCCGTGTCTCTGAGGCTCTGTGCCTCTGTGTTATGCTGTTGAAGGGCTGGTTATGCGGAAGTGGATGCTCGTTATTGTGTTAATGCTGGCCGGCGCGCTGCCGGCTGCCGCGCAGGTTGAGCCGGCTGCCGAGGTGGAGGCGCGCTGCCTGGAAGTCGTGCAAACGATCCTGAACCAAACTCTGGACGCCTGCCGCGAAACCGGGCGCGACCAGGTGTGTTACGGCCACGCGCCGCTGGAGGCCGCCCCGCGCGCCGATGCTGATCTGTTATTGGCCGCGCCGGGTGATCTGGCCGATGCTGCCGCCGTGCAGGCGTTATCGCTGGGCGCGCTGGATACGGATGAAAGCGGCTGGGGATTGGCGCTGGCGCGGCTTTCCGCCAATATGCCGGACGAAACTGTGACCATGCTGCTGTTCGGCGCGGCGGAAGTGGAAAACGCCGGGCTGGATGTGCCGCTGGTCACTTTCCCGGCGCGCGTTCGCACACTGGCCGGGGCGAACATTCGCGCCCTGCCTGCGCCGGACGCCGAAACCGTCGCTCTGGGCAACCTGGGACAATCGCTGCTGGTGGCGGGCCGCCTGGAAGACGGCTCGTGGCTGTGGGTGCAGCTTGAGGATGACCGGCTGGGCTGGGTGCTGTCCGGGCTGCTGGAAGTTGAAGGCGACATCAGCCTGCTGGCGGCAGTAGACCCGGCGGATCCGTCCGTCCCGAACACTTTTTACGGCCCGCTGCAAGCCTTCACCCTGCGCGCCGAGCCATCCGAACGCGCGCCCTGCCTGGCCGCGCCCGGCGGCATCCTGGCGCAGATGCCCGCCGGCGGGCGGGTGGTTGCCCTGTGGGTGAACGGCGCGCTGCTGGTCGTGCAGCCGTCGTCCACGATTTTCCTGCCCGCGCAGCCGGACGAAATGGCCGTATGGGTGCTGGAAGGTGGCGTCGAACTGCTGGCGGCGGGCGAGCGCCGGACGGTCGCGGCGGGCGAGCGGGTGCGCGTGCCGCTGACCGATGGGCTGGCGGGTGAAATCGCCCCGCGTTTGCCGGAGCCTTACGTCTATGCCGAGGCGCGCGCCCTGCCGGTGATGGCGCTGCCGCGTGAAATTGTCGTGCCGGTGGCGTTGGGTGGCGTCATTATACCGGGGCAGCCGCAGGTAGACCCGCTGACCGGCGTGGACGTGGACGACCCCTGCACGGTGGCGGCTTTCGCCGAGGCACGATTACGGAGCGGGCCGGGTATGAATTATCCAGTGCGCGCGCTCATCCAGGCCGGAGACAGCGCCCAACCTGATGGCCGTGCCGCCGGGACGGACGGCGTGTTGTGGTGGCGGCTGACGGCGGATTTCTGGGTGCGTTCGGACGCGGTTTATGCGGCGGGCGCCTGCGGGGCGCTGCCGCTGGTGGAAGCGCTGCCCGTCCCGGTCAAGCCATGACTGCCCGCCGCGCCCAGCAGCCCCCACCAGAGCGCCTGGAAGTGCAGCAGCGTCCAGGGATAATGGTCGAGCAGGCCGATTATCATCAGCGCGATGATGCCGCCCAGAAAAGCCGCCCGCGCTAAATAGTCGTCAACAGCCGGTTTATCCCGGCTGTTTTTGGGCAGAGCGGTCAGCCCCGCTTCGATGCCGAAAATGAGCGCCAGCGCCGTCAGCGCATAACCGATGATGCCCAGTTCGGCCCAGGCCGATAAAAAGACGTGGTGCGCGGGCTGGCCGCGTAAATCGTAGGGCGTGAACTGGAGATAGTAGCTGGCGCGCCAGGGGAAATTACCCGCACCAAGACCCGTCAGCGGCGATTCGCGGATGGCGCGATAGGCGAAATCCATATAGACGGCGCGGTCGGATACCGAACGCTGCTCAATGGACTCCTCGCCAACCCCGGCGCGCGCTGCCAGAAACGGCCCGTACAGGGCAGCGAACGCTCCGGCGGCGGCCAGCGTCAGCACTAAAACTAACGCCAGACGCCGCCAGGCCGCCCACGCACGCCACAACAAAGGCAGCCCGGCAAACGCCCCGGCGGCAAAGCCGAGCCACGCCCCGCGTGAAAACGTCAGCAGCAGCCCCCACAGCCCGAACAAAAAAATCGCCGTCCCTGCCGCCTGCCGCCGCTGGCTGCCGGACAGAAACCAGGCCGGCGTCATCAGCAGCGTGAGGGCCAGAAACCCGGCCAGGATGTTCGGGTGCGGCAGCAGACCGTAGGGCCGCAGCCAGCGCATGCCTTCCGCCTGCACAACCGCCACGCCGGACACTGCCGGATTCAGCCGGAATTCGCCCAGCGCGTTCAGGCCGACCGACCCCTGCACGGCAGCCTGCGCTCCGGACAGCGCGGCATTCCAGGCCAGCCCGGCGATCAAAGCAGAGGCAATGACGCGCGGCGGCGGCCCGGCGCAGGCGACCGTGATGGCGAACAATGCTGCCAATGCCAGCGGCAGCGCCGCTCCGGTGGTCACTTCTGGCGCGAACCGGCGGGTGAAGGCCCATGCGCCGGACAGGAACGCCCACAGCGCCAGCAGCAGCAGCGCCAATGCCCACAACCGCCGGACTTTATCGCGCCGCAGCGCCGCGAAGCCCGGCAGTCCGACGGCCAGCCACCAGCCCACCGTCCACAGCATCGGCCAGAAGATCAAAAAGCCGGTACTGTACAGGGTTTTAAAATCGCCCGGTGCGCCCTTGAAGCGATACCAGACCGGCACCAACGCGAAAGTCGCCAGGATGCCGACGCGCACCGGCAGCAAGCGCATCGGCCCAGAAGACAGAGAGCAGCATAAGAGGTCTGGATGTAACCACATCGGCGTAATGAACATCACTGGACATACCCCTGGGGGTATGATACTATACCCCACAGGGTATCAGGCGAAAGGCGAATCCGATGGCCGATGAGAACCGCGCGCACGTTCACAGCGACCTGAAATGTGAATATAACACAAAAACGCTGCACCGCATCCGGCGCATCAAGGGGCAGCTTAACGCGCTGGAGCGGCTGATCGAAGCCGACGCAGGAAGCTGCGAGGAGCGCGTCATCCAGGCGCGGGCAATCGAGAAGGGCATGACCAGCCTGATTACGCATCTGGTGGAGTGTTACCTGGTGAATACGGCGCGGTTTAAGATGGTGGAAGACCCCGACACGGCCACGCAGGAAATCGCCCGGATTTTTGACTTGTTGAATCACTGAGGAGCGAGCTTACCATGAAAAACCGTCTGCTGCTGATTATTGTGGTTGTGTTGATGCTGGCAATAGGGGTTTCAACCGCTTCCGCCGATGAGCCTGTTGAGGGGCGGGCAGGGCGCGCCGAACTGCGTTTTCTCGAAGGTATGGTTGACCATCACCAGATGGCGCTGGACATGGCGCGGGACTGCCTGGAAAAAGCCAGCGCCGAGGCGCTCAAAACGCTGTGCCAGAATATCATCACCGCCCAGAGCGCCGAAATTGAAACCATGCGCGGCTGGCTGTTGGACTGGTACAACGTGGATTACGAACCGGTGGCGATGGCCGATATGATGGCGGACGGCGGCATGGATATGGGGCATGGCGGCATGGGAGGCCGACCGCACACCGACCCGCCGATGATGATGGGCATGATGGCCGGGCTGAACCGGCTTAAGGGGCTGGATTACGATATTGCTTGGTTAGAGGCCATGATTGACCATCATGATGATGCCCTGCATATGTCCGAACGTGTTTTAACCCGCGCCGAACATCCCGAACTGCGCGAGCTTGCCGAGGCGATTATCAGCGCCCAAACCGCAGAAATCGAAATAATGGAACAATTGATCGTAGAGCTTAGCGGGTAGAGAAGGGTTTTGAGGCATTATATGGACTTGTGGGTCATCTTTCTGACCGGGTTGACGACGGGCGGGTTAACATGCCTCGCCATACAGGGCGGCCTGCTGGTGACTGCCATCACGCGAACGACTGTCGCCGTCCAGCCCCAGCCGGCTCGACAACGTGGCCGCCGACGTGCCGCCCCGCAGCCGGTGACTGCCGTCCAGCCGGCGCAAAACCTGTGGCCGGTAGTGTATTTTCTGGCCGCCAAACTGGTTTCGCACACACTTCTCGGCCTGCCGCTGGGCGCGCTGGGCGCGGCGGTGCAAATCACGGCGGCGGCGCAGGGGATCATGCAGATCGGCGTCGGCCTATTTATGCTGGCAACGGCGCTTAATATGTTTAATGTCCATCCCATCTTTCGTTATGTTACCATCCAGCCGCCTAAAGCTTTAACCCGGCTGGTCCGCAATCAATCGCGGAGTCAGAGCATTTTTGCGCCCGCACTGCTTGGGTTTATGACCGTTTTGATCCCCTGCGGCACGACCCAGGCCATGATGGTGCTGGCGATCAGCACCGGCAGCCCGCTTTTGGGCGCGCTGGTGATGCTGGTTTTCGTGCTGGGTACGTCGCCCACTTTTCTCGTGTTGGGTTTCCTGGCGACCCGGCTGCGCGGCCAGTTCCAGCGGCTTTTTGCGACTGGAGCTGCAGTGCTGATTTTGGTGCTGGGGCTGCTTTCGTTCAACGCCGGTTTGAATTTACTCGGTTCGCCGCTCGCGCCGGAACGAATCGTGGCTTCGCTGTTCCGCTCCGGCGGTTATGCGGCTGCGCCTCAGATCGTCAACGGCGTTCAGGAGCTGACCATCAACGTTCGACAGGACGGCTACGCGCCCAGTTATTGGCGCGTTGAAAGTGGACGTCCGCTCCGGCTGCGCCTGCTGACGGAGAATACCTACAGCTGCGCGCTGGCGTTCACGATTCCCAACCTGGGCATCGAGCGAACGCTGCCGATCACCGGCGTGGAAGTCATTGACCTGCCGCCGCAGCCGGAAGGGTATCTGTTTTTTACATGCAGTATGGGCATGTACAGCGGAACTATCGAGGTTCAGAAAGGCGCTGCATGATGACGAAAAAACGCTTTCAAGTCCAGGGGATGCACTGCGTGGGCTGCGCGATGACTATAGATGGCGCGCTTGAAGATTTGCCGGGCGTCAAATCGGCCAGCGCCAATTACGCGCGGCAGATCGTTGATGTGGAATATGACGAAACCCGGCTGACCGAAGCACAAATTATCGCCGCTGTCGAGCAAGCGGGCTATAAAGCGGCGGTTTCGCGGTAGGGACACAGATCGAAGCAGAAATAAGGAGCGATTAGCGGAATGGCTGTCCAGAAAATTGATCTGCCCATCACCGGCATGACCTGCGCGAGCTGCGTCCGTAATGTCGAGCGGGCTTTATCCCGAACGGAAGGCGTGGCGGAAGCATCGGTCAACCTGGCGACTGAACGCGCGCACGTCGAATTTGACCCGGCTGTTATTGGCGTGAGCGAGATGATCGAACGGATTTCGCGGGCGGGTTATGGTGTAGCGCAGGCCAGCATCGAACTGCCCATCACCGGCATGACCTGCGCGAGCTGCGTCCGCACCGTCGAACGCGCCATCAACAAAATGCCGGGCATCCTGTCGGTGAACGTCAATCTGGCGACCGAAAAGGCGACCGTGACTTACGTGCCGGGTTCGGTGCGGCGCGCCGATCTCGTCCGGGCGGTGAAAAATGCCGGGTACGGTGTGCTGGATTTATCCGGCGCGGATGCCCCGGAGGATGCCGAACGCAAAGCTCGGCAGGCCGAAATTGAACGACAGAGGCGGATGCTGCTGATCGGCGTGATTTTTACGCTGCCGCTGTTTTTGCTCAGCATGGGGCGTGACCTGCTGATGGCAAGCCTGACCGGCGGCGGTATGGAAGCCGGCCACAGCATGGATATGGCGGCAGCGACGGTCAGTCCACTGCTGGTGTGGCTGCTGTGGGCGGGGTGGCCGTTTGTGTTTGGCCTGCTGGCGACGCCGGTGCAGTTTGTCGTCGGGCGGCAGTACCTCATCGGCGCGTTCAAAGCCGCTCGCAACCGCTCCGCCAACATGGATACGCTGATCGCTATGGGGTCATCGGCGGCGTATGTTTACAGCGTGGCGGTGCTGGCCGGCATCGTGCTGGGTTTTTCCGATGTGATCGGCGATCACGTCTATTTTGAGACGGCGGCGGTCATTATCACCCTCATCACACTCGGCAAACTGCTGGAAGCCCGCGCCAAAGGGCGCGCCAGCGAGGCCATCAAATCGCTGATCGGCCTGACGCCCAAGACGGCGACTCTGCTCCGCAGCGATCAGGAAGTGACCGTGCCGGTGGACGATGTGCTGGTGGGTGATGTGATAGTCGTGCGTCCCGGCGAGCGCATCCCGGTGGATGGCCTGGTCATCGAAGGCCGCTCGGCGGTGGACGAGTCCATGCTGACCGGCGAAAGCCTGCCGGTGAACAAAAGCGCCGGCAGCGAAGTGATCGGCGCGACGGTCAACAAACAGGGGCGGCTGGTGATCGAAGCGCGGCACGTCGGCGCGCAAACGGCGCTGGCGCAGATCATCCGGCTGGTCGAACAGGCGCAGGGGTCGAAAGCGCCCATCCAGCGGATTGCCGACCGGGTATCCGGGGTGTTCGTGCCGGTTGTGCTGGCGCTGGCGGCGCTGACCTTTTTAGGCTGGCTGCTGGTCGGGCAGGTTGGTTTTGTCGAGGCGATGGTTCATGCTATCGCGGTGCTGGTGATCGCCTGCCCGTGTGCGCTCGGCCTGGCGACCCCGACCGCTGTCATGGTCGGCACGGGCAAAGGCGCGGAGATGGGCATCCTGTTCAAAAACAGCGAAGCCCTGGAAAACGCCCACAGGCTGAACATCGTCGCCCTGGACAAAACCGGCACGCTCACCAGAGGCGAACCGAGTCTGACCGATGTCGTGCCGCTGAACGGTTTTTCGCGCGATGATCTGCTGCGGCTGGCCGCCGGCGCTGAACGCGGCAGCGAACATCCGTTGGGGCAGGCAGTCGTGCAGGCGGCGCGGGAAGCCGGACACCGCCTTAGCCAACCAGAAAATTTCGAGGCCGAGTCCGGGCGGGGCGTGCGTGCGCTGGTGGATGGCCGAACGGTGTTGATCGGCAGCTCGCGCTTTATTCGAGAGCAGGGTTTGGCGCTGGCGGATTTCGAGCCGCGCATTGAGGCGCTCCAGGCGCGCGGTCGAACAGCGGTCATCACTGCCATAGACGGTGGTGTCGCCGGCCTGCTGGGTATAGCCGATACCGTCAAGGATGGCTCGAAGGAGGCGGTTGCCGCGCTGCAAAACCTGGGGCTGGAAGTGGTCATGATTACGGGCGATAACCCGCTTACGGCACAGGCCATCGCCGATGAAGTGGGCATCCGGCGCATCCGGGCGGAGGTACTGCCGGGGCAGAAAGCCGATGCTGTCAAAAGCCTGCAAGCTGAGGGGAAAAAGGTGGCGATGGTAGGGGATGGTATCAACGATGCTCCGGCGCTGGCTCAGGCGGATGTAGGTTTCGCCATCGGCACCGGCACCGATATTGCGATGGAGGCCAGCGACGTGACGCTGATGAGCGGCGATCTGCGCGGTGTGGCGCGCGCGATTGGCTTGAGCAAAGCGACCATGCGGACGATCTACCAGAATCTATTCTGGGCTTTCATCTATAACATCATCCTCATCCCGGTCGCCATGTTAGGGCTGCTTGTCCCTATGCTGGCCGCCGCCGCGATGGCGTTCAGCAGCGTGTTTGTCGTTCTAAACTCCCTTCGGCTTGGAAGCACATCGTCCCTGTAACTGAAGACCGACGAGACAGATATGCTTCGTATCTCTCACCATCTTCAAAGTGACCCCAAAAAGTTGGTCACGAAAGAGCAAACAGTGAGTGGGAAAAGCAGATGACTTAACAGGGAGATTGATTAAACCACGAACAAATACCGGTTAGTGCTGATTTCGATTTTCGTTCCTGTGAATCACCGGGTGTCTATAGAGGGGCGAGTTCGAGATTCGCCCCTACAGCATTCGGCGCACGATTTCGACGAGCTGGCGGGCGCGGTGGCGGAAGGTGTGTTCCTTCAGCACGCGCTCGCGGGCAGCGCGCCCCATCGCCAGCCGTTCAGACTCGTGCGCCAGCAGCCAGCGATAGCGGTCGGCGGCTTCTTCCGCCGAGTTCACCACCACCAGTTCCTTGCCCGGCTCGAACCATTCTTCGATGCCCGCGTAGGGGTTGGCGACGATGCAGCAGCTCATCGCGCTTAACTCGAACGGGCGTGACGACGACGAACCATACACGCTGGCGTGCGCCAGCCGCGTGATGCACAGGTTGATTTTGCTGCGGCAGGCGTACTCGCGCAGTTTGCTGAAGCTCAGGTACGGCAGCGTTTCCGCCCGCCCCAGATCGCCCAGCTTCGTCCCGCGCACGGCAAAACGCGCTTCCGGCATGGCGCGGGATGGCGCGGTTATCATGGCTTCAATCCAGGGCTGGCGGTACTCGCGCCCGTGTCCGTAAAACATCACATCAATATCCTGGCCGGGAACGTCCACCGGGCCGAACACGTCCGGGTCTGCGCCGTAATACAGCGTAAACACTTCGCGCGCGCCCAGCGCCCGCAGCGCGTCCGCCCCGCCCTGGCTGTTGCTGATGAACGCGGCGTATTCCGCCGGGTTCGCGCCCTGGTAGATACGAAAGCCGGAAGCGAATCCCTGCATATTCGGCAGGCTGGCGGGAACGTCGCCGTCGTAATAGAACACCGGCTTGTTGTGCTTGCGCTGGATTTCCGCCGCCACGCCGACGACGTGATTGAGCGGAATCGTCAGGAAGATCACGGCGGCGATGTCCGGCTGGCGGGTCAGGATGCGGTCGAGGTGCTTTAACCACAGCGGCGCGATGAAAGTCTGCGCGACCTGCCGCACCGCCCGGTCGGAGAACGATTCGTCTGTCCCCGCCCCTTCGCCCCCCATCAGATGGGGAGGGGTTGGAGGTGGGGATTGCACCGGCGGTTTGTCGCCCACGATTTTCCGCGCTGTGTCGCGCAGGAACTTGAACGTATCGCCCTGCCATTTGGCGGGGTTGGGTTCGGCGCGCCACCACAGCGACTCGATGGCCGGCCCCTGGTACGGTGTAGCGATCACATCCACGCCGATTTCGTACAGCGCCTTAAGAAGCTGCCACCAGGCCGGCGTGGCGCTGAACGGCTGAGTCAGATCGAGCGATGCGCAGACAAACAGAAGTTTCATGATGACGGTTTACCGGATTGCATTGGTCGTGGCGATGATGGTACACGAGCGGCGTCCGCCCCGCAACGAACGAATCGCGCCGGCAAAAAAGGGGCGAACCCGGACGGTTCACCCCCTGATGTTCGGTCAGACCGCAAAGGGAAAAACAGACCCTTAACAGATCGTTCCGGTTCGTTTTCCGACGGGAGACCGCGTTAGTTACTGCGTGTATCAGGTGCCGTCACGCCTTCCAGCGTGTCTTCCGGCACGGCCCGCCCGGCGATCTCCAGCACGCGCGCGCCTTCCACGATTTCGTTTTCCAGCAGGTCTTTCGCCAGTGTTTCCAGTTTGTCGCGGTTGTTTTCCAGCAGGTTCAGTGTGCTCGCGTAAGCCTCATCTACCAGCCGCTTGACTTCTTCATCAATCCGCGCGGCGGTTTCTTCGCTGTAATTGCGCCCCTGCGACAGCGAATAACCCAGGAACGGCTGGTGGTCATGATCGCCGTAGTTCAGCAGGCCGAACGTGCGGCTCATGCCAAACTCGGATACCATGCGTCGGGCGATGTCAGTCACGCGGCGCAGGTCATTGGATGCACCGGTCGTGGCCTGATTAAAAGTGATTTCCTCGGCGGCGCGCCCGCCCAACAGCACCATCATCTTGCCGAACAGATACTCGCGCGAGTAGTTGCGGCGGTCGTCATCCGGCAGCGAAGCCGTAACGCCGAGTGCCTGCCCGCGCGGCACGATCGTCACCTTAAACACCGGGTCAGCGCCGGGCGTCAGCGCGCCGACGATGGCATGTCCCGCTTCATGATAGGCCACCACCTGCCGCTCATGTTCGTTGGAGAGCGGCGGGCTTTCCGTCCCCAACACGATGCGGTCGAAAGCATCCAGGAAATCGCGCATGGCGATACGCTTGACGTTACGGCGGGCGGCGGTCAGCGCCGCTTCGTTCGCCAGGTTAGACAGGTCAGCGCCAGAGAAACCAATCGTGGCTTTCGCCAGCGACTCCAGGCTGACATCTTCCGCCAGCGGTTTGCCTTTGGTATGAATTTTGAGGATATCCAGCCGCCCGTTTTTATCCGGCAGGCCGACCGTCACCTGCCGGTCGAAGCGTCCGGGGCGCAGCAGCGCCGGATCCAGCACGTCGGGGCGGTTGGTGGCCGCCATCACGATCACGCTTTCGGTCTGGTCGAAACCGTCCATCTCGGCCAGCAGTTGGTTCAGCGTCTGCTCGCGCTCGTCGTGGCCGCCGCCTAACCCTGCGCCGCGCTGGCGGCCTACGGCGTCAATTTCGTCTATAAAGACGATGCTTGGGGCGGCGTCCTTGGCGCGTTTGAACAGGTCGCGCACGCGGGACGCGCCCACGCCGACGAACATCTCCACAAATTCCGACGCCGCGATGCTGAAGAAAGCCACGTTCGCCTCACCGGCAACCGCGCGCGCCATCAGCGTTTTACCTGTTCCGGGCGGGCTGACCAGCAGCACGCCGCGTGGGATGCGCGCGCCCAGGGCGATATACTTGTCCGGCTCTTTGAGGAAGTCCACGATTTCGACCAGTTCCGATTTAGCGGCTTCCTGCCCGGCCACGTCGCTGAAGGTCACTTTAGGTCGTTCGACGGTATATTCCCGCGCCTGTGTGCGGCCAAACCCGAATACGTTGCCCATCTGCCCCTGTGTGCGCCGCGCCGACCACAGGAAAAAACCCAGCAGCAGCAGGATCGGGCCGAAGTTGAGCAGGAACAGCAGAATGGGGGAAGTGTCGGAAAACTGGCTGACGATGGTCACGTTATGCTCGCGCAGTGTGGCGGCAAGCTGCGGGTCATCCACCGGCAGCAGCGTGGCGACGAAACGGTTAGACGTGCGCGAGGCGACGCCTTGCTGCTCAGCATCTTCTCTGGGCGGCCACGTCACCGGGGTATTGAAAACGCCGCGAACCTGGTTTTCCTGTAATACCACCTCGTCAACATTATCGGCGATCACCTGGTTATAAAACTCTGAATACGGGATTTCGATCTGTGGCTCGCTGGTAACACCACTCACCATATCCGGCAGCCGCAGGAATATCCACGCCAGCAGGATCAACCACAGCGCCGGCCACACCCAGCGCGGCAGGCGGAACTGCGGGCCTGGCGGTGGGTCGGTCTGGTTGGGTTTCTGGTCTTGCGGATTTCTAGGCGGTTGTATCATTGACTTTGCCCTATCTTTCGTTGCATCAAATGTTGGCTTTACTGAAGATCATCATATGTCTTGAGCATTAGAACCATATTAACATTGTTTTACTGCGCGTAAAGCGGGGAGACACAATTGGTCAAAAGCGCATTTCGCCGCACTACCAGTTGTGCTATACTGCCAGAAGAGGTCGCCATTATTTATCACACACAGCGAAAAAACGTCATGAAACACTTTCTCACCCTCGCCGATTGGTCTGCCGACGAACTCTGGCGGCTGGTCGAGTCGGCGGTCGAACTTAAAACCGAATGGAAGGCCGGGGGCAACCCACCCCTGCTAAAAAACAAACTGCTGGCGATGGTCTTTCAAAAGCCATCGCTGCGCACGCGGGTATCCTTTGAAGTCGCCATGAAACACCTGGGCGGGGATGCCATCATGCTTGGCCCGGACGAGATTGGCCTGGGCAAACGCGAGAGCATCGCCGACGTATCTCGCGTGTTATCCGGTTATGTGCAGGGAATTATGGCGCGGGTATTTGACCATGCACACGTCGAACAGCTGGCCGCCTGGGCCAGCGTGCCGGTCATCAACGGCCTGAGCGACGCCGAACATCCCTGCCAGGCGATGGGCGATGTGCTGACGATTTATGAACGCTTTGGCCGTGTCAGCGGCCTGCGCGTGGCCTACATCGGGGACGGCAACAATGTGGCCGTTTCGCTGGCGCAGGCCGCCGCACACTTCGGGATGCACTTCGTCATCGCCTCACCGCAGGGTTATGAACTGCCGCAGGCCGCCGTCAGCCAGTTTCACGATCTGGCCGCCCGCAGCAAAAACGGCGCGACCCTGACGCTGCTGCATGACCCGAACGAAGCCGTCGAAAATGCCGACGTGATTTATACCGATACCTGGGTCAGCATGGGGCAGGAAGCTGAAGCCGCCGCCCGCGTCGCCATCATGCAGCCTTACCAGGTCAATGCCGCGCTGGTCAAACGCGCCAAGCCGGCTGTCATCGTCATGCACTGTCTGCCGGCGCATCGTGGTCAGGAACTCACCGATGAGATCGCGGACGGGCCGCATTCCGCTATCTTTCCTCAGGCGGAAAACCGGCTGCACGCACAGAAGGCCATTCTCGTTAACCTGATGTCGTAAGCCATCGCGGGGGAAATCACCGGATTTGCCCCGTTCAACTAAAAACCGATGAGCAAGGTAGTGGAAGATAGCCCATGCCTGGAAATCGTGAAGCCTATGAACAAGCCATGAATGCAGGTCACAACGCGGCCTGGGACAAAGAATGGTCGCTTGCTGTTGCCGCTTACGGGCAGGCCGTCAAAGAATTTCCAGACGATGCCGAAGCGCACATCCACCTGGGGCTGGCGCTGCTGGAGATCGGACGGCTGGATGATGCGCTCAAGGTGTATACGCGCGCCCATCAGATCGCCCAGGAAGACCCGATCCCGCTCGAAAAAAGCGCCGACATCCTGGAGCGGGTGGGGCGCCTGAAGGAAGCCGCGCAGCAGTATATCAACGTCGCCGAAGTGTATCTGTCCCAGCGCGACCTGGACAAAGCTATCTACAACTGGGAGCGCGCCACCCGGCTGACGCCCGGTCTGGTGGCGATCCATGCCAAGCTGGCACAGGCTTATGAACGCCTGGGTAACAAACCCAGGGCGATGCGCCAATACCTGCTGCTGGCGCAGGCTTTCCAGCGTTTGGGGGAAAGCGAAAAAGCAACTAAAGCCATCCAGCGCGCGCTTAAGCTGGATGCCAAAAATGTAGCGGCGCTGAATGCGCTGCGGGCGGTTGAATCGGGCGCGGAAGTAAGCGTGCCGGGCGATACCGGCGAGCTGACGGCGCGCCCCGTCCCGGCTGCGGCGGCGAAACCGGCCCGGCTTCCGGTCGGCGAAGCCGACCCACTGGGGCCGATGGGCGAGGCTATGACCGACGCCCTGGGGCTGCTGGCGAGTTATGTCATGGAGGGCGGCATGTTGGATGCCGCCGGCGGGGATGCTCTGCAAGGTATGGAGTTCCAGCGCCAGGGGCTTTATGAACGGGCGGTTGATGCTTACCGCCGCGCCGAATCACGATTGAATCACCCGGCTTTGAAGTTAAGCCTGGGTGCGCTGCTGTTGCTGCTGAATAAACCCAACGATGCATTGAAGCCGCTCGGCGAAGCGGTCGGGCATCCGCAGCTTTCGGCGGGGGCGCTGCACGCCCTGGGCAAGGTATATTACGCCCTGGGCAAACATAAGCAGGCGTCGCGCTATCTGATTCAGAGTTTGCAGGCGGTGGATACCGTCCTGACGATGGATGTGGATGACCCGGAAGACCTGGCAACGCTGTACGACCGGCTGCTCACCGCCCTGGAAGGCCGCTCGGAAGAAGCGATGAAAGCCATCAACAACCGCTTCGTCAACCTGCTGGAAGGCAAAGACTGGAAACAGCGCATCGCCGAAACGCGCCGGCAGCTTGAGGAAACGCTGCGGGACGAAGGCGAACAGGGCATCGTGGATATTCTGGTAGCGGCGCGCAGCGATAAACTCACGCAGTCTATCTCAATGATTGACCGTTACATGCGCCAGAACCTGCTGACGCTGGCAATGGACGAAGCGCACCGGGCGATAGAAGTTTCGCCCACCTACCTGCCGGTTCATATTCGTATGGCTGAAATCATGATGCGCGAGGGGCGCGTTCGCCAGGCCATCAACAAATACAACGTGGTCGCCAAAACCTACATGGCGCGCGGCGAGAATGATCGCGCCGCTTCGATTTTGAGCGAAGTGCTGGAGATGGCGCCGCTGGATGTTTCGGTGCGGGAAAGCCTGATCGAACTGCTGGAAAGCGAAAGCCGCTGGGATGAGGCGCTTGACCAGTATATTGACCTGGCCGACACCTATCACCAATTGGGTAACTTTGACATGGCGCGCGACATCTTCATCGAAGCGGAAAAGCTGGCAAACAAAGTCGGGGCTTCACCGGAGCGGGTGGTGCGGATTAAACATCGCGTAGCCGACATTGATCAGATGCGCCTGGATATGCGCAAAGCGCAGCGCACCTACGAAGAAATCATCCAGATTATGCCGACCGATGAACGCGCTCACCGGATGCTGATTGATATTCACTACCGGCAGAATAACCAGGTCGAAGCCATCAAAAAGCTCGACATGCTGCTGGGCATCTACGCTAAAAGTAAGCAGGTCAACAAAATCACGCAGCTGCTCGAAGAACAGGTGGCGATGTACCCGAACGACACCGGGCTGCGGTCGCGGCTGGCCGCCATCTACCGGCAGATAGGGCGCAAAGAGGATGCGATCAAACAGCTGGACGCGCTGGGTGAACTTCAGCTGGAAGCCGGTATGCACCAGGACGCCATCAATACTATTCGCCAAATTGTTCAGTTAAATCCGCCGGGGATTGAGGATTATAAACGTTTGCTGACGCAGTTGGGTGGCTGATGGTCTGATGGTAGAGCTGCTCTGGGTCCTGGAAAACCTCACACTGACCGACCTGTTTGATATCCTGCTGGTCGCACTGGTCTTTTACGGCGCGAGTTTTTTCATCCGAGGCACGCAGGCGGTTGCCCTGCTGCGTGGCACGGTGCTGGTGCTGGTCAGTATGCTGGTGATTTCCAGCCTGTTTAATCTACTGGCGGTGCGCTGGCTGCTGGAAAATACGGTCGTCGTGCTGGGGGTTGCCATTCCGGTGATTTTTCAGCCGGAGCTGCGCCGGGCATTGGAGCAGTTGGGCCGCGCCGGTGGGCTGTTAAACCGGCAGGCACCGGACAGCACGCGGGCGCGCGTGATTGACGAAATCTGCCAGGCGGCGGAAAAACTGTCGGAGCGGCGTCATGGCGCTTTGATCGTTTTGGAGCGTAACAGCAGTTTGCAGGAGTACGTCCGCACCGGTATCCCTCTCAACAGCGAAGTGACTTCTCAGCTTTTGCTGACCATCTTCTGGCCCAAAACGGAACTTCATGACGGCGCGGCAATCGTCGGCCAGAACGGGCGGTTAGCCTCGGCGGCCTCGGTGCTTCCGCTGACCGCCAGCCGCAACCTGCCCGACCCTAAACTCGGCACGCGCCACCGGGCGGCCATCGGCATCAGCGAGGTGAGCGACGGGGTTTGCGTGGTGGTTTCGGAAGAAACCGGACGTATTTCGATTGCCAGCGCGGGACGGCTGATTCTGCGTCTGGACTCTAAACGGCTGCGAACGATCTTAGACGCCCTCTACGGCCAGGAGCGCCGCCAGAACCCTTCATGGAGAGCGCAGGCCACCGCGCGCGTCCAGCGGTTGGTGGATTACTGGCGTGACTGGCGGAAACAGGCCTGATGCGAACCCGGTCGCAGCTTAATCGAACCATCATTGATAATCTCATCTGGCTGTTCGGTGCGCTGGTGCTGGCGCTGCTGGTGTGGGTGATCGCCTCTTTCCAGTCCGACCCCATCGTAGAGCAGCGTTTCCAGGAGCGCATTGCCATCCAGATGATCCCCGATGAGGGTTTGCTGCTTACCAGCCCATCCCCGGCAGATCGTCAGACCAGCCTGGTGGTGCGCGCCCCGCGTTCGGTGCAGGATTTGCTGACCGCTGAGGAAATCGAAGTCTGGGCCGATCTCAGCGGCCTGGGTCCGGGCGAACACACGGTTGAACTGCAATCCCGGCTGGCGCGCCAGCCGGCCCGCGTGGTGAACATGTCGCCCCGTTTGATGCGCGTGATGCTGGAAGAGTCCAGCACGCGCCAGGTGACGCTGCGGGCAGTTGTGACTGCTGAACCGCCCACCGGCTTTTCCCGCGATGATCCTCAATTTGATGTCAGCCTTCATCAGGTGCTGGTCAGCGGCCCGGCCAGCAAGGTGAATGAAGTGACCGCCGCGCAGGCTTCGCTCGACCTGAGCCAGCAGCGCAGCGCGTTCGAGGCCGATCTGCGTTTGTCGCCGGTCAATGCCGAAGGCGCGGTCGTCGAAGGCGTCACACTCGACCCGCAGATCGTCACCGTCAGCGTGAATATTCGCCGCCGCGACGACGTGCGCGAGGTCAGCGTGAGGCCGACTATCCTGGGCGCGCCCCCGGAGGGTTACGTTTTAAGCAGCCTGACGTACTCGCCGCAGGCCGTCCTGGTCAGTGGGTCACCATCGCAGTTGGCAGGCCTGCCGGACATCCTGCCGACTGAGCCGATTGATCTGACCGACCGGACAGCCGGTTTTGACCTGTCCATCCCGGTCGTGCTGCCGGACGCCGAACTGCTGCTGCTCACCGACCAGACCGTCACCGTATCGGTGGAGATCAACCCCCTCACGACCAGCCGCCAGTTCGACGGCATTCCGGTTGAAGTCATCGGCCTGGGCAGAGGGCTGCTCGCCCGCCCGGTGCCAAACCAGGTCACGGTATTGATTACCGGCCCGCAGCCGGAACTGGAGTCGCTGGCCGCCGGCGACATTCGCGTGGCCGCCGACGTGAACGGCCTGGAAACCGGCATCCATCCGATCACCCCTACCGTGTCTATCCGCCAGGGGCAGATACCGGCCAGCAACGTATCGGTGCTGCCTGCCGAAATTGACGTTGAAATTACTGGCGGCGTCGCCTCTACGCCCCGCGCGCCTTGAATCTACGCAGACACGCCGGGGTCTGATACAATCATGGTTCATGCCGTTCCTTTCCTCCCGGCATGACGCAGGATTGAAGGACGAGGTATTAAACGACATGGCGCGTAAACCGGTTGTCGCCCTGGTGGGGCGGCCTAATGTGGGCAAAAGCACGCTCTTTAACCGCCTGGTTGGGGAGCGGATGGCCGTGACCGACGCAATCCCCGGCACTACCCGCGACCGGCTTCAAGCGCAGGGTGATTGGCGCGGCGTTGATTTTGACGTGGTTGATACCGGCGGCATCGAAATCTACCAGCCCAAAGGCTCACGCGATACATCCCCCCTGGCCGAAGGCAGCATAGATTTTGTCGAGCAGATTAAACGCCAGGCGTTTATGGCCGTGAGCGAGGCCGACGTGATCGTGCTGCTCGTGGACGCCGTTCATGGCATCACCGCCGCCGACCAGGAGATCGCCGAAATCCTGCGCCGCAACGAGGGCAAACCGATTCTGGTGGCGGCCAATAAGGCCGATAACCCCAAAGTGGCCGAAAATGCGGTTGAATTTTATGGCCTGGGATTAGGCCCTGTGTTCCCCGTCAGCGCCTATCATGGCATCGGCGTGGGCGACCTGCTGGATGCGGTCGTCGAGGCCATTCAAGCGTCCGCGCCGGTCGAAGAAGAGTCAGACCGCGAGGAGATGCTCAAGATTGCCATCGTCGGGCGGCCTAACGTGGGCAAAAGCAGCCTGCTCAACCTGCTGTTGGGCGAGGAACGGGTGATCGTCAGCCCGATTGCCGGCACCACCCGCGACGCGATTGATACCGAAATCACCTGGCACGGGATGCCCGTCCGCCTGGTGGATACCGCCGGCATTCGCAAGCGCGGCAAGATCGAACCGGGTGTCGAAAAGTTCAGCGTCCTGCGTGCCATGCGCGCCCTCGAACGCTCTGACGTGGCGCTGCTGCTGCTGGACGCGGTGGACGGCATCACCGAACAGGACATGCACATCGCCGGTTACATCACCGAGGCCGGTAAAAGCGTCGTGATCGTCGTCAACAAGTGGGACGCCGTTGAAAAAGACTCCTACACCATGAATCAATACATGGAAAATATCCGCCAGAAGTTCGACTTTTTGCCCGACCCGCCCATCATCTTCATCAGCGCCCTCACCGGTCAGCGTGTCCACCAGGTGTTGGAAACAGCTGCCCGCGTCTGGGAAGGGCGTTTCCAGCGCATCGCCACCGCCGACCTCAACCGCATCCTGCGCGCCGCCATTCAGAAGCACCCTGCGCCGGCCAAAGGTACGAAACGATTAAAAATCTTTTACGCCACGCAGGTGGCCGTCAATCCGCCCGTGTTTCTGTTCCACGTCAACGATACGCGGCTGGTTCACTTCACCTACCGCCGTTTCCTGGAAAATCAGCTTCGTGCGGAATTTCCCTTTGAAGGCACGCCGATTCGTTTGAGTTTTCGCCCGCGCGAGGGGATGCTGGACGAATAACGAGTTCAACTGCGCGGCCTGAGTCCCAGCAGTTGGAAGGCGGCAGAAGGTTTTTGCCGCCCGCGAATTTTGACCGTGCCAAGCGACTGTGCCTCGACCAGACCGCCTAACCGCCGGACGACCGACTCGTCAATCCAGATTTGCCCCGGTGGAGCCATCTCCTGAAGGCGTTTGGCCGTGTTCACCACGTCGCCGATGGCCGTATAGTTTAATGCCCGCTCGGTGCCGATGTAGCCCACCACCGCATCACCAACATGGACGCCGATGCTGTAGGACAGGTTATCGCCGCGCCGCATCCGCATCTCCTCGCCGGCGCGCATCAGCGCCAGCGCGGCGTCGGCGGCCCGGTGAACATGATCTTCCTGCATTTTCGGCGCGTTAAAAATCGCCATCAGGCCATCGCCGAAGAACTTGTCGAGCGTGCCATCCCAGGCCAGGATGATCTCCGCCGCCAGGCTTAGGTAGTCGTTGAGCATTTCCATCACCTGTTCGGGCGGGGCGTTTTCGCTCCAACTGGTGAAGCCGCGAATATCGGCAAAAATCACGCTGATTTCCTGACGCCCGCCGCCCAACTTCAGCCCTTCCGGGTTCGACAGCACCCGGTCAACCACCGACGGCGGCACAAACTTCTCGAAGGTGACGCGCATTTCCCGGTTTTCACGTTCTTTGGCCTGCCGCAGTTCTTCAAAGTTCCGGGAATTTTCGATAGAGATGGCGACGTGATCGGTCAGCATACTCAACAGCGCGCTCTCGTGTTTGGTGAAAGTTGCTGTGTAGGGCGAAACATTGCTGACGCCCAGCACGCCGATGACTTCACCGCGCAGTGTAACCGGCGCATAAGCCGCCGAATGCGCCTTGCTGCCGTCCTTCGCCAGATGCTCCGGCTTGAGCGCGACCGGCTGGCACTGCCGGATGACATAAGTTGCCACCCGGTCATGAACTTCAAAATCGGCGGGTCGCGCCTTCCCGCTGTTGGCGCGTTTGTGCGCCCGGCAGATCAGATGGTTATTTTCCACCAGGTACAGGTAGCCTTCTTCCGCCTGCGTAATCTGCGTGGCGGCATCCACGATGCGCGGCAGCAGTTCGTTGATGTTCATCAGTTCGGTCACGCTTTTGCCGACGCTGTGCAGCACGTTCAGCTCGCTCACGCGCCGCTGAAGTTCCTGGTTGGCGTGGATCAGCCGTTCGGTCAGTTGTTCTTTTTCCCGACGCAGGCGCACTTCGGTCAGGCTGCGTTCGATAGCCGCCAGCATCTCCTCGACCGTGTAGGGTTTTTTGACATAATCACGCACGCCCAGGCGATAAACCTCGACCGCGATTTCTTCCGAACCGTGAAAGGTCATCAGGATGACGGGAATATCCACTTGGCGGGCATTGAGGAATTTAAGGACATCTATGCCGTTCATACGCGGCATTTGCAGATCAAGCAGGATTAAATCCGGGTGGCGTTCCAGCGCCAGTTCGACTCCCTCTTTGCCATCGGACGCGGCCAGAGGGATGTAACCATTGGGCTGTAAGATGTATTCGATTACAAAGTCCCGATTTTCCCGCCCATCGTCAATGACTAAGATGGTTTCGCCTGCCAAAACTGCCTCGCGTTTGGATTTTGTTCTGAATTTCGTTCTTCCTAAAGTATAGAGCTAACCGTCGTTTTGTGCATGGAGCGTTTGTGAAAAACGGTTAAAAAGCGTTAGCGATGTCTTCCAATCAGCATTGCCAGCCATGCGACGCCGCTCTATAATGGTTTCTTCAAACTGCTTTTAATCAACGAGGGCGACCCTTGCAAGACCTATCCGCGACTCTGACCACGCTGCCCCGCCCTAAACTTCGACTCCGAGGATTACTGCGCGAAATCCTGGACACGATCATCCTGATCGGCGCGATTTATGCGCTGGTCAATTTGGTGAGCGTGCGTTTTATCGTCGAAGGGCCCAGTATGCAGCCCAACTTTTATACCGGCCAGGTGCTGGTGGTCAGCCGGCTGCACTACATGATGGGCAACCCACAGCGCGGTGACATCGTGGTTTTTAACCCACCCAACCAGCCGGCGGATGAACCCCCTTATATCAAGCGCATCATCGGCCTGCCGGGGGATAAGGTGGAAATCCGCGAGACGCTGGTTTACGTCAACGACGTTTTGATCGAAGAGCCGTACATTAACGAGCCTTGCCGCTCCAGCATGTGTCCCGATGGCAGTTGGCAGTTGGGCGAAAACGAGTATTTTGTCATGGGCGACAACCGCAACCACAGCAGCGACTCCCGCCGCTTTGGGCCGATCACCAGCGAAGCGATCATCGGCGAGGCATTAATTCGCTACTGGCCGCCTGCCGACTGGGGGCTGGTTAACCGCATTGCCTATCCCGGAGATGCGCCGTGAACGCGCGCCGGACCCCCCTCCGCCCCCGCCTGCGCCACCGGAGTTTTGCCCGCGAACTGGTCAGCACGGTGCTGTTCCTGGTGGCGATGTACACGCTGATGGAGATGACCCTGCCACGTTCAATCGTGCAGTCCATCAGCATGGAGCCAAACCTGATCGCCGACCAGCGGTTGATTATCAGCCGCATCAACTACCTGCTGGGGCAGCCGCAGCGCGGCGACATCGTGGTCTTTAACGCGACGGATACCCGCCCCGGCGAACCGCCGCTGATTAAACGGCTGATCGGCCTGCCGGGCGAAACGCTGGAAATTCGTGATGGGGCGGTTTACATTAATGGTGTAGAATTGGATGAACCGTATCTCAACGAGCCATGCAGCCTGTCCCGCTGCAAAGATCGGGTCTGGGTGCTGGCTTCGGATGAATATTTTTTTATGGGGGATAATCGCAACCACAGCCATGACTCACGGGCTTTTGGCCCCATTCACCGGAATCAGATCATAGGCCGCGCGATTGTTCGCTACTGGCCGCCTGGAGTCTGGGGTATATTGTCCTACACCTATGGCGATTCGCCGTAGTCGCCGCCAGCGGAGGGTAAGTACCATGTCCGATCAATTTATGTATTCTTGCCCCTACTGCCAGATTGGATACTGTCAGCCCGGAGAGGCCACCTATGTGCGAATGCACGACGGCCATCTGGTATCGGCGCCGAATATGCTGGTTTGGACGTGCGACATTTGCGGCTATCAGGAATTTGATCGTGATGCTTTGACCGAACTGGACGCGCTGCTGGGAGTGACCGAAACGCCGCCGGATGCACAGCGCGCTAAAGTTCAAGAAAACTTTGATCCAACCCTCGCTCGGAGATTGAAGCCGTGACCGTTGAACTACGCAGCTATGTTTTTCTGGATAGTTTGCAGCCTCAGCACGCCGCCTTCCTGGGAACGGTGGCGAGAGGTTTTTTGCCCCTGCCGGGGGACGCCTCGATGTGGATCGAAATCTCGCCCGGTATCGAAATTAACCGCATCACCGATGTGGCGCTGAAGGCGACCGGCGTCCGCCCCGGTATGCAGATTGTCGAGCGTTTATACGGCCTGCTGGAAGTGCATTCCAGCAGCCAGGCCGAGACGCGCGCCGCCGGGGCGGCCATCCTGGAGGCGCTGGGCGTGCGCGAAGACGACCGCCTCAAACCGCGCGTGGTGTCCAGCCAAATCATTCGCAACATTGACGCCCACCAGACCCAGCTTATCAACCGGATGCGGCACGGCCATATGATCCTGGCCGGACAAACGCTGTACGTGCTGGAGGTTGAGCCGGCCGGGTATGCGGCGCTGGCGGCCAACGAAGCGGAAAAAGCCGCCGAGATTAACATCCTGGAAGTCGTCGCTTTCGGCAGTTTTGGCCGTGTGTACTTGGGCGGTGACGAACGCGATATCATGGCCGGTTACGGCGCGGCGCTGGCGGCTATCGAAGGCGTCTCCGGTCGCACCGTCAATGCGGGACGCAAGGAATAAACCGTGTTCATTGGTGAGGTAATCGGCACGGTCGTGGCAACACGCAAAACGGATAACATGCAAAGCCTGCCGCTGCGCCTGGTGCGTCGTCTGGCGACAAACAACGCGCCAACCGCCGGCTATGTAGTCGCGGTGGATGTCGTTGGCGCGGACGAAGGTGAGCGCGTATTGATCGCTTCTGGCAGCAGCGCCCGGCAAACGCACCTGACCGATGCGCGCCCGGTGGATGCTATCATCATGGCAATAGTGGATCATTGGCAGGTGGACAATCGCACCATCTATTCCAAGTCTGCACTCCAGCAGGATGAAACCGTCGGGTAAGTGACTACCAGACAGGACGGGCGTGATGTTCATGCCTCGGCAGCCGGGAGGGGACAACGATGGGCCGCCGCATTTTGGTCATCGAGGATAACCGCGATAACCTGATGTTGATTACCGACATTCTGCAATCACTCGATTACACCGTATTGATAGCAACCAATGGCAGACAGGGCGTGGAGATGGCAGAAACCCACAAACCCGATCTCATCCTGATGGATCTGGCGCTGCCCTACATGGATGGCTGGACGGCGACCCGGCAGATCAAAGCGTCCCCGGAAACCCAGCACATCCCGATCGTCGCGCTCACCGCGCACGCGATGGCAGGCGACCGGGAACGCGCGATAGCAGCCGGCTGTGATGAGTATATTGCCAAGCCGATCAATGTGGAAGAACTGAGGACGAAGCTCACCCGTTTGCTTGGCTAAGTGGCTAAAGGGGATAAGTCTTGAGAGTTCTGGTTGCCGATGATAATGCTAACAGCCGCCAGCTTGTAAAAGATATTGTTGAAAGCCTCGGCTACGAGGCCATTGTGGCCCACGACGGCCCGACCGCCCTGCTCGCTGCGCAAACGCACGCGCCCGATCTGGTCATTCTGGATGTGAATATGCCCGGCATGAACGGCTTTGAGGTGTGCGCCGCGATCAAGTCCGATGCAAAAATAGCGCAGACTCCCATTCTGATGCTGACGGCGCTGGCCGACATTGAGAACCGGGTGACCGGCCTGGGGTTGGGCGCGGACGATTATTTGCCCAAACCCTTCAGCCCTCGTGAACTGGCGGCGCGGGTGAATGCGCGCCTGCGCCTGAAGGCCGAAACCGACGACCTGCGTAATACCAAGGAACTGATTAAACAAACCTTCGAACGTTTCGTTTCCCCTTCGGTGGTACAGAAGCTGCTGCAAGACCCCACACAGATCAAACTGGGCGGTCAGCTACAGGAAGTAACCGTGCTGTTCTCTGACCTGGAAGGGTTTACCACGATTTCGGAGCGCACCGAACCTGAAAAGCTGCTGGCGGTTCTGAATACGTATCATGCCATCATCGTCAACGTAATTCAGAGCTTTTCCGGCACAGTGGATAAATTCATTGGGGACGGCGTGATGGCGCTGTATAATACGCCGCTGCCCCAGGACGATCACGCGCTGCGTGCCGTGCGAACGGCGCTGCAAATTCGCAGCGCGCTGGAGGCGTCCTATCATCATTTTGAGCCGGAATACCGGATGAAGGTGAACTTTGGTATCCATACCGGAATGGTCGTGGTGGGTAATGTTGGATCGCCCGATCTGATGAATTTTACGGCGGTTGGGGATACCGTGAATGTGGCGGCGCGGCTGCAGGATATGAGTTCCGGCGGCAAGATACTCATCAGCGAGGCGTGTTACCAGCGGTTGAACGCGCCGCTCAACCTGAAACCGATTGGCTACCAGACGATGAAAGGTCGAACCGTAGCGGTCATGGTTTACGAAGTCGTGGAGTGAACGCCGTGAACGGTATTCTGTTGGTCGCCGATGAGGGGCTGCAGGGGTCACTTCAAACGGCACTGTCGCAAACGGGATGGGCGCTGCACCAGGCGCATACCGGCGCGGAGGCGCTGCGGCTTGTGGCCGACCTTCAGCCGCAGGCGGCCCTGGTGGACGTGTCCGACGCCAGTTTTAACGGTGTGCAGATTTGCGGCCAGCTTAAGAGCAGCGCCTCCGCACTGCGCGTGATCGCACTTCATCGCGGCGAATCTTTTTTGCGCCTGGCGGCGCTGGCTGCCGGGGCAGACGCAGCAGTGGATTTCCCGCGCGAAATGGAAACCCTGCGAGATAGGCTGTTGAAAAACGATGGACAACCCTCACCCCTTGAGGTAGAAACAGTCTTGGGGAAACGGCTCGATGACATACCCGATACAACGGCGATGTTGATCCACGATCTGAAAGCCCCGATTGGTATTGTCATCAGCACACTCGAAGTGCTGCTTTCCATGCAGGATGGCGCTGCCGATGGCGTCGTGCGCCTGCTGCGCGGGGCATTAGGCGCCGCTAATCGCCAGATGCACCTGATTCTGGATTTGTTGGACTCAATCCGGCTTGATGCCGGTGCCTATGAACTGGACTGCCATCCCTGTAATCTGGCCGAACTGGTCAAGGATTATCTGGATGGGGAGGGTAAGGCGATCATCATCGCCAAAAAACTACAGCACGAGGTTCAGGTCACCGAATCCCCGATAGCGGCGTGCCTGGATACTGCTCTGGTCTGGCGCATGTTGAATGCGTTAGTAGACAATGTTGTGAAGTTCACGGTTCAGGGCGACCTGCTGCGCATCGAAGTCTATCAGGAAGCCGACCGGGTGGTGCTGATGTTTACCGACAATGGGCGCTCGATCTTCCCCGGTTACGAGCGCCGCATCATTGAACGCGCGCCGCGCTGGAAAGACCGGGAGGCCGGCACGCGCACCAGTGTGGCGATGGGGCTGCCGTTTGTTTATGCGGCAACCAGAGCGCAGGGTGGCGACATGACCGCCTTCAGCGACCCGGAAACCGGGTTGACGACTTTTAAGCTGACTTTTCCGGCTGCTAAGTAGAATGAAAATGACGCATGGCTGACTCATCCTCTCTTGACGACTCACAAATCCATCGTATCATTCAGAACGTTGTGCGCGAAATCGGCGGCGAAACGCCAGCGCCTTCCGGCGCGCGCCGCGCCCCTGCCCGCCCACCGACCAGCCTGGGGCAGGGGGATGGTTTGTTCCCCGACCCGGACAGCGCGGTGGCGGCGGCGCAGGCTGCCTTCGAGCAGCTTGCGGAGCTGCCGCTGGAACTGCGCAAGCGTATGGTGGCCGCCATGCGTGCTGCCATGCGTGAACATGCCGAGGTGCTGGCGCAGTTCGCCGTCGAAGACACCGGCATGGGGCGCTTCGAGGATAAAGTCCAGAAGAATTTACTGACTGCCAACAAAACTCCCGGCCCGGAGTTTCTCGATACTGCTGCCGCGTCTGGCGATGATGGTTTGACGATCACCGAGTACGCGCCCTACGGCGTGATCGCTTCTATCGCGCCGACGACCAACCCGACCAGCACGATCATTAACAACAGCATCGGCATGATTAGCGCCGGTAATGCGGTCGTGTTTAATGCCCATCCTGGCGCTAAGGCGTGCAGCGCCTATACCATTCAGTTGTTGAACCGCGCCATTCAAAGCGTTGGCGGCCCGGCCAACCTGATTACCTGCGTGGCCGAACCCACCATCGAGTCGGCGCAGGCCTTGATGACGCATCGAGACGTGCGCCTGCTGGTCGTCACCGGCGGGATTGGTGTAGTGCGGCAGGCTATGAAAAGCGGCAAACGCGCCATCTGCGCCGGGCCGGGCAACCCGCCGGTCGTTGTGGACGAAACCGCCGATCTTGAGCAGGCCGGGCGAGACGTGGTACGCGGCGGCAGTTTTGATAACAACCTGGTGTGTGTGACGGAAAAAACCTGCTTCGTCGTCGAATCGGTGCTGGACGGCCTGACCGAAGCGATGACCCGGCACGGCGGCTACCTGATTACCTCCTGGCAGCTTCGTCGGTTGATGAAATCCATCTTTGATGAAGACCGCGGCCCCGGCAAGCCCGGTGTGATGAACAAAGCTTTCATCGGCCAGAATGCCAGCATCTTGCTGAAAGAGATCGGGATTAACGTGGGCAGCGAGGTGCGGCAGATTGTCGCGGTTGTCGAACCCGATCATCAGTTGGTTTGGTCAGAACAGATGATGCCGATCATGCCGGTCGTGCCGATGCCACATGTTAATGCGGCGATTGATCTGGCCGTTCAATCTGAGCATGGCTTCCGGCATACGGCGGTGATGCACAGCAAAAACATTGATAACCTCAGCCGGATGGCGCGTGAGATGGATTGCTCCATCTTCGTCAAAAACGCGCCCAGCCTGGCCGGTCTGGGCTGGGGTGGCGAGGGCTTTACCTCGTTCACCATCGCCAGCCCCACCGGCGAAGGCCTGACTACCTGTCGCAGCTTCAGCCGCCTGCGCCGCTGCACGCTGAAGGATGCGTTCAGGATTGTATAGAGCTTGCATGTGCAGCTTGATGGCGCGTTCTGAAGCGCGCCCGCAGCAAGGACTGACAACGTGGCCGACCTGAAACCGCTTACAATTGACCCGGCGCTGGCGCTGCTGGAGTTCAGCAGCATTGCTGCCGGCGTGCTGGCCGCCGACGCGATGGTGAAAAAAGCGCCGCTGGACATCGTGCGCGCCGGGACGGTGCAGCCGGGGCGTTTTCTGGTGCTGGTCGGCGGCCCGGTCGCGGAAGTGGACGAAGCCCTCAAAGCCGGGCTGGAAGCCGCGCCGGACGTTTTGAACGATCACATCTTTCTGCCCGGCGTGCATCCCGATGTCGTGCGGGCTTTGGCCGGGGAACGTTCGATCAAAACCGACGATGCCCTGGGCATTGTCGAAACGGCTACCGTGCCGGCAGCCATCCATGCCGCCGACAAAGGCGTGAAGGGCGCGCAGGTGAATTTGATGGAAATCCGGCTGGCGGACGGCCTGGGTGGCAAGGGAATCGTCTTTTTCACCGGGCTGGTATCGGACGTGGAAGCCGCGCTGGAAATAACCGACCAGGCCCTGGAAGCGAAACAGAAGGTGCGCCGCGTGGTCATTTCCCGGCTTCATGCTGATCTGGCGGACGTGCTTCAGGTCAGCAGCCGCTTTGGGGCGCAGCTTAACTGGCGGGCGTGAGGCCGCGCCGGGTTGATCGTTCTTAGCTGGGACAGTGATGTTTCAGACTCTACCCTATTGATACAAGCGCGTGTGTTTCCGCACCGCTGTTAAGGAGTGCTGTGATCGTGACGGAAAACGAACTCCGCGATCAGATCTGTCAGATTGGCCGGCTGATGTACCAGAATGGCATGATTGACGGTGCCAGTGGCAACATCAGCGCCCGGCTGTCGAACAATCGCGTTCTGGCAACGCCGAGCGGCCTGGCAAAAGGTTTTATGTCGCCCGACCAGCTCATCATCGTGGATATGAATGGCAGCCGCGTGGACAGGCCGACTGCCGCCAACGCGCACCTGAAGCCTACATCCGAAATTGCAATGCATCTGGAATGTTACAAACAGCGCCCGGACGTAAATGGCGTGGTTCATGCCCACCCGCCGACGTCGGTCGCACTGACGATTGCCGGCTACGATTTCCGGCGCTGTGTCGTGCCGGAAGCTGCCGTCATCCTGGGGCTGGTGCCGACCGCGCCGTATTCTACCCCGGCCAGCGTCGAAAACCGCGACGCTATCCAGAACCTCATCCGCGAGCATGACGCGATTATGCTGTCACATCATGGTTCGCTGACGGTGGCGAAAACCGTGTGGGACGCTTACTTGCGGCTGGAAACACTGGAACACACGGCGAAGATTTTATACATGGCGGAACTGATGGGCGGCGCGCAGGCTATCGCCCCGCATCAGGTGGAAAAGCTGGTAGAAGCGCGTCGGCAGATGGGGCTGGAACGCCCCGGCGACCCGGAACGTTTTTGCGCGGCATGCGGTCTGTCATTGTCGAAAGCCGGGCCGGTGGCACCGTCGGTGGCGTCAGCAGACGACGATCTGGAAGCGCGGGTGCGGGCGGTTGTGCGCGAAGTGTTAAGCGAACTGGCCTTCTGATTCAACCTTGACGCTTACCAACAGGACTGGTAAACTGTTGGCTGTAAGGCCCCATCGTCTAGCGGTCTAGGATGCCACCCTTTCAAGGTGAAGACACGGGTTCGAGTCCCGTTGGGGCTA
>JACAES010000013.1 GCA_013388735.1 Chloroflexota bacterium
CTAGCCTTCCCGCCGCGTCTGGTGCGGCTGTTCCGGCTGTCCGGCCCGCTGCTGGAAGTCGCGCTCAAGGCCGCGCCGCTGCGCGATTTTTTCGGCGGGCAGATAGACCGGCTGGTGGTCGGCCCCGGCGAAGCCGAACGGCAGAGCGGGCGCGCGTGGCTGTGGGCGCAGGCGCGGAACGCCAGGGGCGAAACGCGGCAGGCCGGCCTGGAAACGGTCGAAGCCTACCGCTTCACCGCCGAGGCGGGCGTGCGCGTGGTCGAGCGCGTGCTGGACGGCGTATATCGCGGCGCGCTGACGCCGGCGCTGGCCTTCGGCGCGGACTTCCCGCTGGAAATCCCCGGCACGCAGCGCCACGATTACCCCGCTTAACACGCATCAAAAAAGCCCCCACTCCGTTTGGAGCGGGGGCCGCGATTCACTTCAGAAGCCAGAAGCGGCGGTTACGATTCTTCTTCCGGCAGCAGTTCGCCCGTCACCGGGTCAACGCCGGTAACAATCGAACCGTCCTTCAGGCCGGCCAGAACTTCTTCCATCTTGGCGATCACTTCTTCCGAAACCTTGTCGGCAGCCAGGTGCGGCTCGGCAAAACCAACGCCGTCGTTTTCTGCCGACATAATCAGGTTCGTGCCGCCGGGGAAGTCTTCGCCGCCGTTGACCAGCGCTTCAATCGCCGTGTACACGGCCACGTCCACGCGCTTGAGGGCGCTCGAAATCAGGTTTTCCGCGCCGGGGGTTTCGCCGTTGCCGAAGGTGGTCAGGAATTCATCCTGGTCTACGCCGATGACCAGCGCGCCGTCCTGCGCCGCGCGGGTGATGGCGCCGGAGCCGGTCGGGCCGCCCGCGCCGAAGATCACGTCCGCGCCTTCGCCGATGAACTGCCCGGCAGCCGACGCGCCGCGATCCGGGGCGGTGAAGCTGTCAATGTACACACCCAGCGTTTTGATGTCCGGGTTGATGAATTTCGCGCCCTGCTCGAAGCCGTTGCGATACTTGATGACCGGGGGAATATCAATGCCGTATACGCCGCCGACTATGCCGCTCTCGGTGAGCTGCGCCGCCAGCACGCCGGCCAGGAAGCCGGCCTGGTCTTCGCGGAACTGAAGGCCGACATAGTTGCTGGGGGCAGGGTTGCCGTCGGCATCTTCGCCGACGAACTGATCTACGCCGATGAAATACACGTCAGGCCGTTCAGCCGCTTTGGCGCGGGTTGCGTCCGCCAGCAGGAAGCCGACCGTCACAATCGCATCGTAGCCTTCTTCGATACAGCGGTTCAGGTTGGTATCATAATCGGTCTGCGCCTGGGTTTCGATGTAGGTGCTGTCCAGACCAAAGTCTTCGACGGCGGCCAGCATACCCTCATAGGCGAACTGGTTGAAGGTGCCGTCATTGACCTTGCCCACGTCCGTCACCAGACATACGCTTTCGATCAGGCTGTCCTGCGCCAGCGCCGGCACGACGGCCAGCACCAGCAGCGCCGCGATGAGAAAAATCAAAAATCCCTGCTTCTTCATTTTAAGGTCGCTCCTTACTAAATGAACTTTATTGTCTCGCCGGTGGATTCGCCGGCGGCGTTACTTCTCCGATTTCATGCCGATAATACCACATCGCGGCAGAGTTAGCATGGGTATTTGGGGTCTTTTTTGCTGCGATTGTGCCATTTATCCCAAAGCAAAAACCGAGGGGTATCAGCAGACACCCCCCGCCTGATGAAGTCCTGAGAAGCCAGTAGGGGCGGGTTTCAAACCGGCCCGCAGACTTCGCAAATAATTTCTGAGATTTGAGTCGGTCAGGTATATTCAGGAACCAGGGGCTTAAACCCCTTACCCTGATCGCCGCGCTTACGACGCCACGCCGGGCGTAAAAATCTCGACCACGCTGCTGAAGGAACGCTGGGTCTCGTCGCCGGTGCCGGTCGCGCCCGCCAGCGTATACCAGCGGTCGCCGATCACCGCCGAAGCGAGGCCGTGCCGGGGCGTCGGCAGGTTGGCCGCCGAAAACCAGGTGTCGCTTGCCAGATCGTAAACCTCGTGCTGCGCGATCACGCACAGCGACGGCAGGTTCTCGCCGCCGCCAACGTGAATCTGGCCGTTGACCACGCCGATAGCAAAACCGCTGCGCGGCGTTGGCATGGGCGTGCGCGTCTCCCAGCTATCGCTGGCCGGGTTATACACCTCGACCACATCCAGATTGCTGCCGAAGATCGGCCAGCGCCCACCGATGGCGTACATCAGGCCATCCACCACCACCACGCCGACGTGTTCGCGCGGGCTGGGCATGGGGGCGCGGGTTTGCCAGCTATCGGCTGCCGGGTCATAAGCCCAAACGGCCTGCGGGTCGTCCGGCGCATCGCCGCCCAGTGCGTAAATCAGGCCGTCCAGCACCACCAGTTCGTGCGCGGCGCGCGGCCCCGGCATAGGCGCA
The DNA here is from genome assembly GCA_013388735.1 of Chloroflexota bacterium. Classification (GTDB taxonomy): domain Bacteria; phylum Chloroflexota; class Anaerolineae; order Aggregatilineales; family Phototrophicaceae; genus CFX2. Next base: position 2,425 of record JACAES010000013.1, read on the forward strand.
ATCGGCGTCCAGGTTTGCGCTGCCGGGTCATATACCCAACTGTCTTTTACATCGGCTTTCCAGGTGGCATCATCATAACCGCCGGTGACAAAGACGCGGCCATCCAGCGCCACCACGCCCATATGATGCAGCGCCACCGGCAGGGGCGTGGATTCCCGCCATTCGCCGGCTGCTGTGTCAAAGACCTGCACGGTGCTGGTCGGGGCGTTGTTGGTCGTCAGGCCGCCTACCACGTAAATCCGGTCATCCAGCGCGGCGGCTTTCACCTCGGAGCGCCCCTGAAGCAGCGATGGCCCGGCTTCCCAGGTGCCGCTGACCATTTCGGCCAGCGCCGGCTGTTCCGGGCAGATTTTACGCGCATCCACCACATTAAGCGCCCGCCGCCCCGCCATCACAGCGGCAGCGACGCCGGCCAGGATGAATACACCGCCGATGAGCAATACTAACGGTCGTTTCATATTTAACATCTGATCCTTTCGATTCTCTAGCCGCTGTTCAACTGCTGTTGGCGATACTAAACCCCCTCGCCTGGAAAGAAGATTTCGACCAGGCCGGTCAGTCCCCGGTCGGCAAAACGCGCTGAGCCGACCGAGCCGCTGATGAGATACCACCGCCCATCAATCACCACCGACGCCATGCCCTGACGCGAGGTCGGCATGGGCGCCAGCGCCGTCCAGGTGTCGCTGGCCGGATCATACACCTCGTGGGCGACATGCGTGCAGGCCCTCACCATGTCTTCACCGCCGACGACGTGAATGCGCCCGTTCAGAACGGCCAACGACATCGTGCTGCGCGGCGTAGGCATATCGGCCAGCGTCGTCCAGGTGTCGCTGGCTGGGTCGTACTTCTCGACTGTGCCAATGTTGACATCCTTCCAGCGCCCGCCGAAAACATAAATCTGGCCGTCCAGCGCCACCGCCGCGAGGTGTTCGCGCATCGTCGGCATCAGCCCGCGCCGCGAGGTGTCCCAACTGTCGGTGGCCGGGTCGTAGACCCACACGCTGCGCGCGTTTTCACCCGTCCCACCCACCACGTAGAGCAGGCCGTTAATCTCCACCATCGCATGAGCGGCGCGGGGCGCGGGCATGTCTGCGATCGGCGTCCAGGTGTCGCCGGTTGGGTCGTAGCGCCAGCCCTGGCTGATGTCCGGTTCGGCGCGCAGCATTTTGCCCATATCGTCGTAACCGCCGACCAGATACAGATAACCGCCCAGCGCCGACATCGTGGCATGATGAATGTCCACCGGCACAGGCGCGCCGGTTTGCCAGCGGTCGCCGAGCGGGTCGTAAATCTGCGTTACGCTGGAAGCCAGCCAGCCGGCTTTCATGCCGCCGACGATATAGACCCGGCCATCCAGCACGGCGAAAGCCGGCTCCAGCCGCGCCTCCGGCATAGCCGTGCCGCTGTTCCACAGACCGCCGACCGGCAGACCGCCCGGCCCCCAGCAGGTCGGCGCCCATGATAATATGCCGGTGGCCTTAACCATCGCCAGGGTAAAAACCGCCGCGCCTGCCGCAACGATTACAAAAATGACCAGTCTGTTTTTCAGAAAACGTATCATGGTTTTCATTACGGCGTCGTGCATAGAGTAACAGTCTCATTATGCGCGCTATCCGGCTTGCAGCGGCCTTAAATTTTTTCACCAGTATTGGCGATTTTTATGGACTTAACGGATAATTCACGGCAATTCAACGTGAGGTGCGTTTTATGGCCGGACACCCGAACCCCATCCTGCTGGACTTTCCCGACCACTTCGAGACGGAGCGCCTGCTCATCCGCGCGCCCCGCCCCGGCGACGGCCCGGCCATGAACACGGCAGTGCTGGAATCGCTCGACCACCTGCGCCCCTGGATGCCCTGGGCGCATCCCCCGCCGACGGTCGCCGACAGCGAAACATACTGCCGCCGCATGGCCGCCCGGTTCATCCTGCGTGAAGACCTGGCGCTGGTACTGTTCCGCCGCAGTGACGGCCTGTTCGTGGGCGGCAGCGGCCTGCATCACATCAACTGGTCGCTGCCGGCTTTTGAGATCGGCTACTGGGTGCGCGCCAGCCTGGAAGGCCAGGGTTATATCACCGAGGCGGTGGCCGGCATCACCCGTTTTGCGTTCGATACCCTTCAGGCGCAGCGCGTCGAAATCCGCTGCGATGCGCGCAACCTCCGCAGCGCCGCCGTCGCCCGCCGCGCCGGGTACACCCAGGAGGGCCGCCTGCGCCACGACGAATGGGCCACCGACGGCACGCTGCGCGATACGCTGATCTTCAGCCGGATTCGCGGCGAATGACGCGCGTGTTATAATGCAGCACTCGTCACCGGGGACTTGTTCATGGCGATTGACTACACCATTGATTATCAGTGTTTCCCCAAACAAAAACTCTCGACGCCCGGTATCCTGGAGCGCATCAAAGGGCGGGCGCGCGCACAGGCCGTGATTGACCTGTTCCGCAAAAACGGCGACCTGCGGCCTGCTGCCGAAATCGGCTTCGAGATGACCCGCAGAACGCCCGACGGCAGCCAGGAAACCCGCGTCGTGATGGTGCAGGAGCTGCTGGAAGCCGCCCTGGAACTGAAACCGCTGGCCCATTACTGCACCGGCTGCCCCGCCAATAACTTTAGCGAACCGTTCGGCTGTTACGGTCTGATCGAATATCCCATCTCCGGCGCGGCGGAATTGTGGCTGCTGAACCGGCTGCCCCTGCCGGAAGAACCGCTGCCCTGGCTGCTGCTGCGCCGCGCCATCGAGGACGCGAACGATGACGCCGCCGAGGTAAACGCCATGCGCGGCGCCGATCAGCCGTACTTTCAGGAACGCGGCGTGCTGCTGCGCAAGCTGGGCGAAGTCACCGTCAGCAGCAACCAGGTCTTTAAGATGCTGTTTTTGATGGGCAGCCTCAAACCCGCCTATGCTGCCGTCCTGCTTACCTTCTTTGGCATCATCCCGCGTGACCTGGAAGCCGACGAGTTGATTCACCTGTCCGCCTCGCCGGAGGATGCCTTGGAACGGTATGCGTTCCAGCTTCAGGATGCGCCGGACGACGACCGCTCCATCACACAGTTCAAACGTTTCTGGCGCGCGCTCTATCTGGCCTGGGGGCTGAATGTGCGTCTGCTGCTGGACGTATGACAGACGTATGACAAATGTCACCTTTTTTGCATGAAATGCTTCGTTAAGCTAAATATCCGCGCTAAAATGTTTAGCGACACTAAATATTTTGCGCCGGAGGGGATGCGCTAACCGTCCCCGCCAGAAGCCCCGCTGGCGCAGCAAGCGAGGGAGCGTAAACCGCATGGAACTGTCGAAGCGTAATATGTACCGGTTTCCCTGGTCGGGAAACGACAACCCTATCGGCTGGCTGGAAGTCACCGACAAGTGCAACACTTACTGTCGCGGGTGCTACCGTATCAACGGGATGCAGGGGCATAAAACCTTAGAGCAGATTAAAGAGGAAGTCGCGCTGCTGGCGAAGTGGCGCAACTGCGACAACATCTCCATCGCCGGGGGCGAACCACTGATTCACCCGGACATTATGGAAATCGTGGCTTACATCAAAAGCCTGAAGATGAAGCCGCTCATTCTGACGAACGGTATCAAGCTGGAAAACAACCGCCCGATGGTGGAAGAACTCAAACGCGCCGGGGCGATTGGTTTTACGTTCCACATTGACAGCGAACAGCAGCGCCCGCACTGGAAGGGCAAAAGCGAAACGGAACTGTTCGAACTGCGCCAGTATTATGCCGATATGGTCTATGATGTCGGCGGCATGACGGCCTTCTTCGGCATGACGGTTTACCCCGGCAACCTGGATTTTGTGCCGGAGATGGTCAAGTGGGCCAACAAGAATATTGACCGTGTGCATGGCCTGGTGCTGATCGGCTTCCGCAATGCCGTGATGGAAGGCGACTTCGACTATTACGCTCAGGGGCGGAAGGTCAACCTGCAAACCAGCTACGTCGCAGACTCGAACGAAGAATCGTATCTGACCTCGACCGACATCTACAACAAAATCCGCGAACACTTCCCGCATTACGACACCTCGGCCTACATGGGCGGCACCAACGCGCACGACAAAATAACCTGGCTGGTTTCGGCGCAGTTGGGCAGCCGGGGGCAGATGTACGGTTCGGTCGGCGCGAAGGTGATGGAACTGTTCCAGGTCTTCCATCATTTGCAGCACGGCACGTATGTCATTTATTCGCCCAGCAACAAAATCCCCAAGATCGCTATGATGCTGGGGCTGGTGGACAAGGGCGTGCGGAAAACCGTCAGCGCCTGGTTCCAGGACTTCCTGCGTCACCCGCAGCGGTTGTTCCAGCCGATTTACGTCCAGAGCATCGGCATCATCCAGGGGCCAGACCTGATGGAAGATGGCCGGGTGGATATGTGCGAAAGCTGCCCGGATATGACGGTATGGGATGGCAAGCTGGTTCATTCCTGCCGCATGGACGAATGGCGGCTGTACGGCAGCTACGTGACGGCGCAGCCGCGTGATAAGGCCGCCGGCAACGGGCATGTCATCGAACCGGACGCTATCCCGGTGGCCGAAGGCACCCATTCGCAGAATTAGAAGCGCCGAACAGGCTGCGCCGTGTCGCGGCAGCATCCCTCCCCCCGCCCTCCCGAATTCAGGGAGGGATGACGGATCGCTTTTTTAGCCCTTCTCCCCTGAATTCGGGGGAGAAGGGTTGGGATGAGGGGGCTTCCAGCCGACGGACTGGTTAGCAGCAAGGCCTGTCTGGCAGCGAACAGAGGGCTTAAGCCCCCTGTTTTTGTGTTTCAGTTTTCCGGCACGACGTAACGCGGCAGCGCCAGCACGTTCACCGGCACGCCCAGCCGGGTGACAGACAGGATGTTGGCGGTGGCGGAAATCCAGCCCTCGCGCACATTGCCGGTATCGGGGTCGGTAAAACGAATGCGAATCCACTCGCCGTTCAGGTTGCGCCCCAGCACCTCGACCTCGGTATTTATGGAAAGCTGCCGCAGAATGCCGGACGCTGTAGACGGGCCGGTGCGGATATTGGCGCTTTCCGCCGTGATGAGTCCCAGGTACAGGCGATCCAGCGGCAGACCGACGCCGAAATCCTCGAACGTCACCACCGAAATCGGCGGGTTGCCGATGGGCGACCCCATCGCCACGAAGGTATAGACCATGCCGCCGACGAGCTGCACGTTTTCCAGCAGCGCCAGCGCATTGGTCGTCCCGGCGGGGATGAACTCCAGTTCGCTGTACAGGCCGACAGGCACTTCTGACTCGTTGGCTTCGGCGGCAAATACCACATCCTCGACCAACTGCTGCGGCGGGATGGGCGTGGCGTTGGCCGGGGGTTCGGGGGTGGGGCTGGGTGTCACACCGGGGGGGGCCGGCAGCGGCGGCACGTTTTGGGCCAGCAGCCGCAGCGGTTGAATATCGTTGACGGCGTTAATCAGCCGCACGCGGGCATAACCGCGCCGTGTCTGCGCGATGTTGTCCGGCAGCAGCACCATGAACAGATCGCCGTTCACGGCGCTGATGATGGTGGCCTGTTCGGCCTCGCCGGTCGGTCCGGGCTGCGTCACCGGCAGGGCGGCGCTGGTGTCTTCCTGCCCGGCGTTGACCAGCATCAGCGTCCAGTTGGCCTGCTGGCGATTCTCCGGCGTGATCTCGAACTGCCATTCCGCCAGCGGGGGCGCTTCCGCGCCGCCTTCGCCGGACAGGCGCAGCGATACAACATGGCTGTAGTCCTGCAAGCCCAGGTATTCGGTCGCGCGGCTGTAGTTGACACGCTCCGCCACCAGGCGGCCATCCACGTAAACGTCCAGAACGGCGGTATTGTGCGCGGCATGAACCACACGCAGGCGGATACCACCCGGCGGCGGTTCGATGGGCGCGCTGACGACAAACGCGCGCGGCGTGGCGGACACCGGGCCGATCTGCGGCTGGCCGCCGCTGCTGACGACGGGGCGCACGTCCGGCACGATGATGATGGTATAGAGTGTATTGGCGTAAAAGCTGTAATCACCCAGCCGGGACAGCACCGCCAGATCGGGGCTGTCGGCGGCGACCACCGCCAGCGAATAAACGCGCGCGGCGATATCAATCGTGCCGAACGGTTTTTCCAGCGCGACTTCATGCAGCAGCGACTCGCGGGATGGATAGGCCACGCTCAACCGCCCCGGCGTGCCGACCGCCAGATGAACGGCGGTCATGCGCGTTTTGCCAAGCGGCGTCAGGCTGCGATCATCGTCTAGGATGAAAATCGCACCGGCCTGCTGGAGCGTCGGCACAAAACCTTCGGTAGCGAACTGCTTCTGGTAAACGACTGCCGTCTCGCTCTGGTTGGGCGACAGGTCTACCAGCAGGTCGGCCACCGGCACGGACAGCGGCTCGGCTTCCGGCAGGCGAACGGCCAGGATATGCCGGCCGGCAGGGATGGAAAAATAAGCGGTGGCCGCTTCCGGCGCGAGGGCATAAGCGATGCGTTCGCCGTCCAGGTAAACATCTACCGGGCCGATGCCGACCAGGGCATTCACGACGCGCAGGTTCGCCAGATTGACTTGTGTCACGTCCGTTTGAGCGACAACCGGGAGCAGCCCGGCCAGCAGCAGCGCGAGCAGCCCGAAAACCGTGAACCGAACGAACAACGTTTTTGGCATAAATAATCCTCGTTACGGCAGCCGTGTTGCCGTCGGCGTCATGCCGGGCGAAGCGATCCTGATAATAGTGAGCGCCTCCTGCCCGCTGCCGGGGCATGTTCCCACACACACGCGGACGACATGCACGCCCGGCGATACCCCGCCCGGCAGATTGACGAGCGTCGTGATCGTGCCGTCGGCGTTGGTTACGCTGGTCAGAATCGGCTCTATCGAATTGTCGAGCCGGACGCTGAAAGCCCGCTGCGGCAGAAAGCCCTGCCCGTACAGCACGAAAACGTCACCGACCGTGTCCGGCGGCTGCGGGTCGGCAGAGATGGTCGGCGGTTTAACGCTGGGCGTATTGGTCGGGCGCGGCGTATTGGTCGGAACGGGCGTGCGCGTGGGCGTTGGCGAACTGACGCGGGTGGCGGTCGCGGTCGCCACCGGCGCGATGGCCGTCAGGGTGGCTTCCACCGCCTCGGCGACGGCTGCCGGGTCGCCTTTGTCGGCAGCCACCTGGGCGCGCGGCTGCACCAGTTCCAGGCGCGCCGAGCCGGCTTCATCGCCGGGCAGCACGATAAAATCGTAGACGCCCCCGGCGATAAGCTGCACGTTGCTCATCTGCGCGATCACGTTGCGCGTGCCGCTGAGGACGACGCGCACTTCGAATATTTCCGGTGTGCGCGCCACATAGGGGGATACCCTGGCGAATTCGGCCTGGGCGACGTTCACCCAGGGCAGGTCGGCCTCGCCGATCTGCCGCGCTTGCGGCGTGCCAAACTGATTGGTTTCGGTTATCAGGCGCACCGGGCGCATTTCCAGATTCAGCGGGATGACGCCCGGCAGGCCGTGAACCAGCCGCACATTGGCGTTGATCGCCGAACGCGGCGCGCTCTGCGTGAAGACCGACACGCCAACGCTGTTGGTGGGGGTTGTTGCCTCCACGTCATATAACAGAATCAGCTTATCGGCCTGCTGCTCCTCCTCGGTCGTCCAGGGGCCAATCGCCACTTTAGCCAGCTCGTATTCCTCCGGGTTCTTCAGCAGCAGTTCGGTGCTGGTTGACGAGATCGGCAGCGCATCGGAAACGCCCGCCGGCAGCGAGCCGAACTCCAGGTTGTTATTGAGAAAAACGCGAAACGATCCGGCAGCCGAGGTCAGGTTGATAAAACGGGCATGAGATTGTCCGGGCAGGGTGCGCGTGCTGCCGCTGAACAGCAGCGAGCCGGTCAGCCGTTCGTCACCGCTTGGCACCAGCACCAGCAGATAGCTGACGCGGCTCACCAGCGTCACCGGCGGCAGGTTGGCGATCAGCAGTTCCGGGTTGCGGGCGTCGTACAGGTCAATCAGAAGATCCTGGCCGCTCGGCATGTCCAGCGGCCCGATGATGTCGCCGGGGTTGATATTATAGGCCAGCGCCCGTTGAAGATCGGGCATCAGCAGATTGGTCGTAAATAACTGCGGATTGGCCTGAACAACCGTCAGCCGGGATGTGCCGGTCGGCAGTGGTGCGGCGTCCTCTTCCACGATCACCAGCTTCGAGCCGGTGGTCGTCGCCATCACCAGCAGCGAGGTATTTTTTCCCGGTTGAATCTGCACCACCTGGCTGAGCGCGGGCGGCCTGGTAATAATGCCGGGAATATCGCTGCCGGCGACTTTTAAGGCCACCTCGACCGCGCCCGGCGCAAACTGCTGGAAGGGCGTTTGCTGGCCGGCGCGCAGTGAACGGTAAACCGCTTCGCCGTTAATGTATATGTCAAACACGCTGGCCGGCGCAGTCGTCGAGCCGGGCCAGGCGTGGACAACCCGCAGCCAACCTGCCGTATCGCCTTCCACCGTTTCCGGCGTGATGGTCAGGAAGGGGGCAAAAGTTGGCGTCGGCGTCACGGTCGGCGTCAGCGTCGGTGTTGGCGAGGCCGGGCGCGTCGGGCGCGCCGGCACGGTCGGCGTCAGGGTATGGGTTGGGCTGGGCGTCAGCGTGACGCCCCCCTGCGCCAGCACCGTTTCGGTCGCGCCGATGAAAACCTGCGCCGTGCCGGTGAGCGCCTGGGCGATACCGTCGGACAAAGCCTCAGTATCGTCTACCGCTGTAATGACGACGGTGATGGGAGGTATAGTTGGAACCGCCGCTGCATCGCAGGCGGCTGCCAGCAAGGACACGAGCAAAACGAGAAACAGCAGTGAGCGCATTCGTCATCCGTGATTATACTTTATGATGTCAGGACAACCGGTATAAATACAATGTCGCCAGGGATGACGCCGCGCGCGGCCAGCACCGGGTTATCGCCTTCCAGTAAATCTAGCGACACAGCATAAAATTTTGCTAAAGACTCCAGCGTGTCTCCGGCGATGGCGGTATGAATGGAAAAGCGGCGCGGCGGGAAAAGCACATTCACGCCCTCCGGCACGATCAGCGTTTCGCCGTTCCCGAACTCGACATCCGGCAGCAAACCGTTCGCCATACGCAGCACTTCGACCGTCGTGTTGTACTGGCCGGCAATTTCATCCAGCGCCTCGCCAGGCTGGATAATCACCAGACGATACTGCCGCAAATGGCTTTCGGCGGTGCGGGTCGCGTCAAACAGCGCCTGGGCAATCGCCGTTTGCACCCCCAGCGTCACGCGCAGGGCGTACACTTGGCGCTGGCGTTTGGCGTCTTCGGCGGTAATCAGATACGCCAGCGCGCCAAAGACGGCGACGATGACCAGCAGCAGAAACAGGCGGCGAATCAGACGAAACATGTATCCTCGCGGGATTGAGAGACGGCAGAGTGTTAAGCGATTGTTATGCGGCCAAATCCAATTTGTTGAATTACAATAACACAAGAGCATTGGCCGGGCAAGCACGACCCATCGGCCAAGCCTGAAGGTAGGAATATTCTGACGATGTAAGGAGGGACTACTTGCTTCTCATCGCACGCGCGCCGGTACGCATCAGCCTGGGTGGCGGCGGCACCGATCTGCCGGCTTATTACAGTCAGTTTGGCGGCGCAGTCATCAATACCGCGATCAACCGCTACATTTATACCTTCATCGCGCGCGGGGCGACCGACGCGCTTCAGGTCATCTCATCCGATTTTCGCGTCTTTTACCGCCACGAAACCGGGCAAACCTTCAGCACCGATGGCGAGCTGGGACTGGCGAAAGCCGTCATTCGTGAATTTGGCGACACGGACGGCGTAGACATCTTTCTAGCCTCGCAGATTCCGCCCGGCACAGGGCTGGGCGGGTCGGGCGCGGTGGCCGTTTCGATGATTACCGCCCTGGCCGCCTGGCACGGACGCCGTATGAGCAATGCCGAAATCGCCGAAATGGCCTGCGACATCAGCATCAATAAACTGAGCCTGCCCAGCGGCAAACAGGATGAATACGGCTCGGCTATCGGCGGCCTAAACCACTTCATCTTCACCAAAGACGGCACACAGATCAACCCGATCAGCCTGCCGCCCGGCGCGCTGGACACCTTACAGCGCCGCCTGATGCTCTTTTTCACCGGCAAGTCCCGCAATTCCGAAAAAATCCTGCAAAGCCAGTCCAGCGCCAGCCGCCAGCAGGACCCGGCCACCCTGGAACGGATGCACCGCATCAAGGCGCTGGGCGCGCAGATTTTACAGGCCATCCAATCCGGCGATCTGGACGGCTTCGCCGAACTGCTGCACCAGTCCTGGCAGCAGAAGCGCGGCGTTGCCAGCGACGTGACCAACAACCAGATTGATACGGCCTATGACCTGGCCCGCCAGAACGGCGCGCTGGGCGGCAAGATCACCGGCGCGGGCGGCGGCGGTTTCCTGATGCTGTACTGCCACGAGGAACACCAGCCGGCGGTCACGCGCGCGCTTCAGGGTTTAAGCCTGCATCGTATGGACTTTCGCTTTGATTTTGATGGCGCGCAGGTTTTGCTCGACCAGCGCGTAACGGTCGGCGGCTGATGCCGGAAATCGTTCTGGGCGGCCAGAAAATCGCCTACTCGGTGCGGGAAAGCGCGCGGTCGCGGACCATCCGCCTGAAAATCAGCGCGCGCGGCGGGCTGGAAGTGGTCATCCCGGCGGGCGCGCCCCTGGGCGAAAAGGACGTTGAAGCGCTTCTGCTCAGCCGAGGGGGGTGGATTCTCAACCATTACCGGCAGGCGCAGACGACTGCCCCCGCGCCGGAACGCCGGTATGCCTCTGGCGAAACGGTGCTGTACCAGGGACGGCCTGTGACGCTGGACGTGAGCCTGAAAGCCAACGGCAGACGCGCCAGCGTGGCGCTGGATGGCGATCTGCTGCGCGTTCGGCTGCCGGCCTCCCTCGAACAGCCGCAGGCAGAGGCGGCCCGCGCCGCGCTGGAAAGCTGGTATCGCGCCCAGGCGAAAGCCTGTATCCCGGCTCGCGCCGCCGAACTGGGCGACCAGTTCGGCTTCCAGTTTAAGCGCGTGACCATCAAAGGCCAGAGTACGCGCTGGGGAAGCTGTTCCAGCAAGGGCAACCTGAACTTCAACTGGCGGCTGATGATGGCTCCCCCGGCGGCGCTGGATTACGTCATCATCCACGAACTGTGCCACCTGAAGGAGATGAATCACTCGCGGCGCTTCTGGTCGTTGGTGGGGCGCTTCTGCCCGGATTATAAGACTTGGGTGAAGTGGCTGAAGGCCAACGGCGACCGCCTGCGGCTGTGAAGCAGGGATGGGCGTCTGTGCTGGCTACCGCGTTAACAAACTGCCCCGCAACCGCCGCCGGCCAGCGGCGTTTTTGTGTCCCCAAAATGAGCGCGCGCTAAATAAAACCCCAGCAGACGCTAAGAGTCCACCCGTCCCCGGTTGACTTTGTTCGCCTTTTTTCCATATGATGTCTACTGTTCGTTCAGTTTTCTACTCGTGAGTAAAAATGCCAACCCAGTCGTTTAAGGAGCGTATGAAGCAGCAGCGCGAGCAGGAAATCCTGCACGCCGCCAGCCACCTCATCCGCGAACATGGTTACGCGGACATGAACATGGACACCCTGGCCGAGATGGTCGGCATCTCCAAGCCGACGCTGTACCAGCATTTCGCCAGCAAGGAAGCCCTGCTCATGCGGGTGGTGCTGCTCAGCATCGAGGCGCTGGAAGATCATCTCTTGCAGCACACGACCGGCGCGCCGCTGGAACGGCTGATAGTCATTCTGCAAACGCTCATCGAGCGGGCTTACCAGCCGGACAGCATCCTGGCGAATCTGCGCGCCGAGTCGGTGCTGGACGTTCTGCACGCCGGCCCGGTGGAAGACCCGCGCGCGCGGGTGATGGCGATGCTCTACCGCATCGTGGACGACGGCAAAACACAGGGGCAGATCGTTCCAACGCTGCCGACACCGCTGGTCATCAAACTGCTGTTTTTTGTGCTGGGCGCGGTTGGCGAGTATGCGCGTCCGCCGGATGGCAACCTGGACACCGCTGTTCAATACGGGACGCAGCTTTTTATCGGCGCGGTCGCTGCGCGCTCCGGTTAATGACCGCAGTTTGTGGATTATCCAAGGAGTTCAAACCATGTCGGAAATATCGCTCCCGGTTTCAACAGCGGCTGCTCCCCCTGCGGAGACAGCCGACAAACGCCGTTGGGCGGCGCTGCTGCTGCTCAGCCTCAGCCTGACGCTCATCATCATTGACAGCACCATCGTCAATATCGCCTTTCCGTCCATCCGGGCAACCTACGGCGCGTCCTTTGCGGATGCCGAGTGGGTGAACTCGATTTACTCGCTGGTGTTCGGCGCGGCGCTGATTACCTGGGGCAAGCTGGGCGACCAGTACGGGCGGCGCAATATCTTCGTGGGCGGCGCGGCGCTGTTCGCGCTGGCGTCGCTGGGCATCGGCCTTTCGCCCAGCATCGGCTCGCTCATCTTCTTTCGCGCCTTGCAGGGCATGGGCGGCGCGATGATGTCCCCTTCAACGCTGTCCATTATTTCGGCCACCTTCAAGGGCAAGGAACGCGGCATCGCCTTTGGTGTGTGGGGCGCAACGGCGGGCGTGGCGGCGGCCATCGGCCCGATCCTGGGCGGCTGGCTGATCGAATACGGGACGGGCGTGGTGGCCGAATCGTGGCGGCTGGCCTTCCTGATCAATGTGCCGGTGGGCATCATCGCCGTCGTCGGGAGCTTCTGGGCCATCCGCGAATCGCGCAATCCGTTCGCCAAGCCGCGCATTGACTGGGCCGGCGTGGTGCTGGCGACGCTGGCGGTAGGCGCGTTCGTTTTTGGCGCCATTGAAGGCCAGAACTACGGTTGGGTGGAAGCCCGCGCGGTGTTCACCCTGGGGCCGATTGTCTACCCCAACGTGGCCGACGGGGTAATCCCGGCGGGAACGCCCTCGTTTGTGCCGTTTGTGTTCGGCTTCGCCGCGCTGATGTTCCTGGTGTTCATCTGGGTTGAACTGCGGCAGGAGCGGCGCGGCGGCGAACCGCTGTTCGAGTTCGGCCTGCTCAAATACCCCAGCTTCCGCTACGGGCTGATTACGGTGCTGATCGTGGCGCTGGGTGAGTTCGGCATCATCCTCACGCTGTCGCTGTTTTTCCAATTGGGCAAAGGGCTGGGCGCGTTTGAAACCGGTCTGCAATTCCTGCCCTTCGCGCTGGTGACGATTGTGGTTGCCCCCACTGCGGGTATCCTGTCCAACCGCTTCGGGCCGAAGTGGGTGGTCACGACCGGCATGGCGCTGGAGGCGGTGGCGCTGTTCTGGGTCAGCCGGATTATCTCGGTGGACGTGGAAACGCTGATCTGGCCGCTGATGCTGTACGGCGCGGGCATTGGTCTGGCGATTGCCCAGCTTGCCAACATCGTCCTGTCGGATATTCCGCTGGAAAAAGCCGGCGTGGCTTCCGGCGCGAACAATACCATTCGCCAGTTGGGCGCATCGGTCGGCATCGCCGTCATCGGCGCGGTGCTGTTCGGTACCTTCGCCACCGCCAGCAAACCCTACGTCCAGAACATGACCGTCTTTGAGGATTTCGCCGCGCGCGTCCAGGCCAACGAGGCGCTGTCGAACGAGGCGCGCATCCTGGGCGGTCAGTTTGGCGCCGCCGGCAGCATCGTCAAGCAAGCCATCATCGAAGGGCTGGACAAAAACGAGGGTTATGATACCAGCGCCGACCCGATTGATACGGCAGTGGCGCAGATTCCGCCGATTGGCCGCGCAGCGCTGCGTTTGCAGGGCGTCAACCTGGATGACGCGGCGCTGATGAGCCAGATCAAAGCCGAACTGGCGCCGGATGTCGCCATCCTTCAGACCGGCATCCAGCGGGCGCTCGGCCAGGGGCTGTCGGAAGCGGCCCAGTTGGCGGCGCTGCTGGGCGCGATCTTCGTCGGGCTGGGCGCGTTCAGTTCGCTGATGCTGCCGCAGCGCAGCCGCAGCGCAGCGTCGGCAGAAGTCGCCCTCGCCGCGCACTGACACAACCTGTCGGGGCGGCCGCGCAGGATAGCCGCCCTGGGCGCTCGTTTCCTCGCTGCCTCCAAAATCCATCAGGGACGCCATCCCGGCGTCCCGTTGTGTGTTTTGAAGAGCGTTTGATGCATTTGATGGTTTCCGGTTAAAATCAGGTTATCCACCGGAGCAGTTGAGGAAACCGCCCGATGTCCGTCGAAACGATCCCCGTCCCTGTGGCGTCGCGCTTCGGCGTGACGGTTTCAAATATGCTGCTGGCGCATGATCCCCCGGCTGACCGCCTGCTGGTGCAGCTTCCCGGCAAGGGCTACACCTGCGATTATCCGCTGCTGTATTACCTGCGGCGGGCGGCGCTGGCGCTGGGTTTCGATGTGCTGAACGTAGAGTACGGCTTCCAGGCGGCCAACGTGGAACTGGATGTTGAGAACGCCGTCTACCTGATGGACGACGTATGGGGCGCGGCGCGGCCCGTTCTGGAACGGGGCTACCGGCGCGTGTGTATCGCCGGAAAGTCATTGGGTACGCCGCTGGCCGCCGAGATGGCGCGCGCGCTGCAAGGGCCGGACGTGGCGCTCATCCTGCTGACGCCCATCGGCGGCGCGCTGCAAGGGCTGGACGACATCCCCACGCTGGCGCTCATCGGCACGAACGACGCCCTGTATTCCCCGGAAGTAGTGGCCGCCTTCGACCAGCATCCCCGCATAACCTGGAAGGTGTACGAAGGGTTGAATCATTCGTTGGAAAGCGGCGACTGGCGCGCTTCGCTGGCGGCGCTGCCGGACATCATCACCGCCTGTGAGACGTTTATGGAAAGCGAGTGTGCATAATTATGGAAAAGCCTCTATCCCCGAACGCCTGGAACGCCAGCCTGTACGACGATAAACATCATTACGTGGCTGACTTTGGCGAGCAGTTGATTGAACTGCTGTCACCCAAGCCGGGCGAATCCATCCTCGATCTGGGCTGCGGCACCGGACACCTGGCGCACAAAATCGCTGCTTTCGGCGCGCGTGTGGTCGGCGTGGACAATTCGGCGGATATGATAAAACTGGCCTGCCAGAACTACCCTGAGCTGACCTTCATCCAGGCCGAGGGCGGTGATTACCGTCCAGACGAACCGCTGGACGCGATTTTTTCCAACGCGGCGCTGCATTGGATGACCGATGCCGAACGAGTGGCCGCCGGCATGTGGCGCGCGCTCAAACCCGGCGGGCGGCTGGTGGCGGAGTTCGGCAGCCGGGGCAATATCCAGACCATACTCGGCGGCATCGGCAATGCCCTTCAGGCTTACGGGCTATACCTGTTCCCCGACGCGCTGCCCTGGTATTTCCCCAGCCTGGGCGAATACGCTTCGCTGCTGGAAAAACACAGCTTTCGCGTGGTATATGCCGCCGACTTCGACCGCCCGACGCCGCTGGAAGGGGAAGACGGCCTGCGGAACTGGCTGAATATGTTCGCCGGCAGTTTATTCCACTTCATCCCCGCCGAACAAACCGACGAAATCATCGCCGACATCGAAACGCGGCTGCGCCCTGTGCTGTACCGGGACGGCCAGTGGATCGCGGATTACCGGCGGCTGCGCATCGTGGCGCTTAAAGAGGCTGTGTAATGACCGGCGAGCGCGGCGGCTACCAGATCAGACCCTTTTCGGCGGTGCGCCAGATCACGGTTGAAGGCGGGCGGATGGCCGCGCAGCGGCATCCCATTCATGGCCTGATCGAAGTGGATGTAACGCATCCCCGGCAGCTTTTACAGAATCACAAAACCCGCACCGGCGAAACCTTTTCCTTCACTGCCTTTATCCTGTTCTGCCTGGCGCGCGCCATCGAAGACCATAAGCCCGTTCAGGCTTACCGCGACTGGCGCGGACGGCTGGTGATCTTCGACGACGTGGACGTCAACCTGATGGTCGAAGTGGAAGTCGAAGGCCGCAAAGTGCCGGCGCCGTTTTTTGTGCGCGCCGCCAACCGCAAATCGGCGCGGGAAATCCACGACGCGATTCGCGCGTTTCAAAGCAGCTACCGGCGCAGCGGCGAATTAAAGGGGCTGCGGCTGTTCGCGGCGCTGCCCGGCCTGGTGCGCCGGGCGTTTTACACCGTCGTTTTTCGCAACCCCTTCTGGCTCAAAAGCACCTTCGGCACGGTCGGGCTGACGGCCGTCGGCATGTTTGGGCGCGGCGGCGGGTGGGCGATTCCGTTCATGATGCACAGCCTGGACGTGGCGCTGGGCGGCATCGCCCGCAAACCGGGACTGGGCAGCGACGACCGCATCGAAATCCGCGAGTGTCTGAACGTGACCGTCAGCTTCGACCATGACGTGATTGATGGCGCGCCGGCGGCGCGTTTTACGCAGCGATTCCGGGAACTGGTCGAAAGCGGCTGCGGCCTGGACAACCTGTGACGTCCCGCTACGGGTACTTGCGGCTTAACATGCGCGCATAGGGAATCGTCTCGCGGATATGCGGCAGGCCGCAAATCCAGGCGACGGTGCGTTCCAGCCCCAGGCCGAAACCGGCGTGTGGCACGCTGCCGAAGCGCCGCAGGTCGAGATACCAGGTGTACGCCTCGCGCCCGATGCCCAACTGATCCACGCGCATTTCCAGCAGGCTTTTGTCCCAGATGCGCTCGCTGCCGCCGGTGATTTCGCCGTAGCCTTCCGGCGCGAGTAAGTCCACGCTGCGGCAGACCTCTGGCCGCCCCTCGACCGGCTGCATGTAAAAGGCCTTAAAGACCGACGGGAAGTTATAGACGAAAACCGGCTTGTCGAACATCTCCGCCAGGGCGGTTTCGTGCGGGCTGCCGAAATCCGTCCCCCATTCGATCTGCGTCTGCGCCCGCTGTTCCGGGTCTTCCAGCGTGGCCGCCAGCGCGTTCAGGCGCTCCACCGCCTCGTCGTAGCTGATGCGCGGGAAGGGCGGCAGGACGTTTTGCAGCCGGGTGGTGTCCCGTTCCAGGATTTTGAGTTCTTCGGCGTGTTTTTCCAGCACGCGCTGGATGATATGGCTGATGAACTGTTCTTCCATCGCCATCAGGTCTTCCAGCGAGAAGTAGGCCATCTCCGGTTCAAGCATCCAGAATTCCATCAGGTGGCGGCGCGTCTTGGATTTTTCGGCGCGGAAGGTCGGCCCGAAGCAGTAGACCTTGCCAAAGGCAGCCATGTTGGCTTCGTTGTAAAGCTGGCCGGTCTGGGCCAGGAAGGCCGGTTCGCCAAAATAATCAATGCTGAACAGGGTGGTGGTATCTTCGCCGGCGGCGGGCGTGATGATCGGCGTATCCACCAGCAGGTAGCCGTTATCGTCCAGCCAGTTGCGGATTTCCCGCACGATGGTGGCGCGAATCCGCAGGATGGCCCACTGGCGCGTCGAGCGCAGCCACAGGTGGCGGTTGTCCATCAGGAATTCGACGCCGTGTTCTTTGGGTGTGATGGGATATTCTTCGGCCATCTGCACCAGTTGGAGCTGTTTGATGCCGACCTCGTAGCCGCCCGGCAGGCCGGGAGCGCGCTCATCCCGCCGCACTGCGCCGGTGATGATGACGGACGATTCCTGCGCCAGCCGTCCGGCGATCTCAAACTCATCTTCGGCCATCTCGCGTTTAAAGGCCACACACTGCGCGATGCCGGAGCCGTCGCGCAGTTGGATAAACTGGAGCTTGCCTTTGTCGGTGCGGTTGTACACCCAGCCGCGCAGGGTGACTTCCTGGCCTTCGTACCGGGCGATGTCACGGATCTGAATCAAGGTGGTCACGAAAAGCTGTCCTTATGAACTGCAAAATAGTCTTGTGTCTCGATTATAGCCGCCCTGAACGCGCCGTCAATTTGCCCCCCGCCGGGACGCAGGCGCAGGGTTTGACCGGCCTGGGACAAGATGGGGTTTGCGGGGCATAGCCCAGCGGCACTATAATAAAAGCAGGTCAACCGAAACGTGCCAGGTCATCGTCCGGTGAGAACCTTAGTGCCAAGTTTTACCCGTTACAGCCACCACGCTCGCCGCGCCCTCACGCATACGGCGCTGGTGGTGAGTCGTCTGCGACATCCGCTTGCCGATACCGGCCACCTGCTGGCGGGGGTCATGCTCACGCGGGGCAGCCTGGGCTGTCAGGTCATGGAAGAGCTGGCCCTGACTGCCGAGGCAATCGAGCAGGTTTTAAAAACGCTGACTCCCAGCATGGCAGCGCCGCCGCAGGACATCCCCAACGCCGATGAGCTGAACATCGCCCTGGCGCTGGCCGCCGATGAATCCAGTTGGTTCGGCCACCATTACATCGGCACGGGACACCTGCTGCTGGGCGTCACCCGCATGAATGTGGGCAACGCGCGGGCGCTGCTGCGCCACCTGGACGTGCCGCCGGAGCAGCTTCGCCGCCACGTGCGCCGCGTGCTGAATGATGGTTTTACCGAACCCGACCTGCACCTTGCCAAACGCAACGCCCGCCTCAGCGAACTGTCGCGGCGCGTCATCAACGCCGCCGAACAGATGGCCGTCACGCTCGATCATCCGAACGTCGGTCAGGGGCATCTGCTGCTGGTGCTGCTGCTGGAAGAACGCAGTTCGATTTCGGCGCTGCTGCGGGCCGCCGGCCTGGACGAACGCCGCCTGCGCCGGGAACTGGAAGACGGTGATACCGCCCTGTTTGCCAGCCTGGAAGACATCCTGAACCGGGCGCTTGACCAGGCGCAAACCCTGGGCAGCCACTACACCGGCACCGAACACCTGCTGCTGACATTGGCCGCGACCGAAGCCGGGGGCGCGCTGCTGCGGCGCTATGGCCTTGACCCGGACGGCCTGCGCCGCCTTATCACCAACCAGGAAGCCGCGCCGCCGTCCACCGATGAAACACCGCTTGCTGGCTTTTGATTAACGTTGTTATAATAACTCCAATATTGCATCGCTGAAGGAGGACGCCTGTATGCAGGCCAACGAGCGTTTTCGTCTGGTCGTCCGCCGAGGTCCGCAGCCGAACCAGGTTTACGAACTGAACAAAGACATTATCACACTGGGTCGTGATATTACCAACGACATCACCATTAATGACCCGGAGGTAAGCCGCCACCACATGCGCCTGACGCGCGGCGCGGGCGGTTTTACGCTGGAAGACCTGGGTTCGACCAATGGGACTTTTGTGAACGCGCAGCGTTTGACGGGCGCCAAGCCCCTGAATAACGGCGACATGATCGGCCTGGGGGAAACCGTGACGCTGGGGTACGAACTGGTGCGGACGCAGGCTGCCCCCGCGCCGTCCGCCGAGGTCGGCCCGGAGATGGCGCCCACCTCGTCTTCCCCGGCGGCGCGCGCGCCACAGCCGCCGGCGCAGCAGCCTTCTCCATTCGGTTATGCGCCCGCCCCGGAGCCGGTCTACACGCCGCCCCAGGCGCCGCCCGGCCCTGGGTACGATTACGACCCCTACGCCATGCGTGAGGAAGAGCCGCGCAGCGCCGCCCGCTGGCTGTTGATCGGCTGCGCCGGGATTTCGCTGCTGTGCTGCTGCGGGACGCTGGTCGGCGCTTTCCTGGTAGACCAGTTGTGCCTGTGGAGCCGCATACCGATTGTCTGGGACATCCTCCAGGCGTTGGGTTACAGCGCCACCTGCGGCTGATCGAGGGACGCGCCGCCGAAATTCAGCCTGTTAGTGGCAGTTTTTCGACGGCCCGTTAGTCCCCCGGCGTCACAACGCGGTCGTCGCCGGTCGCAGCGGCGGGCGTGGATGGTTCGCGCCGCAGGCCGATGATCGCGGGGACGAGCGCCAGCCCGCAGATGAGCGCCCCCAGCAGCCCCATTTCCCCAAGCACCTGCACGGTGATACGCGCGTATACGTCCACGAACTGCGTCGGGTCGGCTGCCGTCGGCCCCAGTTCGGCGGCGGCCAACTGCGACACGCGCTGTAAAGCCAGGCTGGTCAGGGCGGCTACGGCTACCGTCATGCCGATCAGCCGCAGGATGATGACCAGCGCCGAAGCCACGCCCCGGTGATCTTCGTCGGCGGAATTGATGACGGCGGCGCTGATGGGGGAAAAGGTCAGCCCCAGCCCGACGCCGACCAGCAGCATGTCCAGCGCGATGATGGCGTCCGGCAGGTCAATCCGCCACGTCTGCCAGATGAGCGCGAAACCCGCCGCCGCCAGCGCCAGTCCCGCCGCCGTGGTCTTCTGATAGCCGAAGCGGTCGCTTAACCAGCCGCCCGGCACGGCGGCCAGCGCCATCGGCACGGTCAGCGCAGACAGCAGCACCCCGGCCTGCAAGGCCGCTTCGGACAGCTTGGACGCATCCTGAATGCGAATGTTGACCAGAATCGGCACGCTCACCAGCCCGATCATCAGGCAGAAGCCGACGAACAGGTTCACCAGCGCGCCGGCGGAAAGATTGCGGTGGCGGAACATCGCCGGTTCGATGAGCGGGTTTCTGACCCGCCGCTCCACCAGCACGAAGCCGCCGAACAGCGCCAGCGCCAGCAGCAGCACCGGCCCCGCATAGGACGGGATGCGCGACAGTTGTTCGAAGGTGGCCGTTGTGCTGGACACTTCGATGTTTGCGCCCAGCCCGACGATCAGCCCCACCAGCGCCCCGGTGATGAGCAGCGCGCCGGCCCAGTCGAAGCGCCCGGCGGCACGGTGCATCGGCACGCGGCGCAGCGCCCACAGCGTCAGCGCCAGCCCAACCAGCGTCACCGGCACGTTGATCCAGAACAGCGTGCGCCAGTCCGGGGACGGCCAGTAACTTAAACCCAGCCCGTCGAGAAGCTGGCGAAAACCGTCTTTGTGGGTGGCGAAAAAGTTCACCAGCAGGCCGCCGTACAGGTGGCCCAGCACCCAGCCGAGCGTATCCACCGCGCCGATCACGCCTAAAGGCTGCGCCCGCCGCGCTGCCGGGAACAGGTCGCCGACCAGCGCCAGACTGACCGGCACCAGCGCGCCCGCGCCGAACGCCTGCACCACGCGCCCCAGAATGATCGCCAGCAGTGTCACGCTTTCCCGGTCGGGCCGCTGCCCCAGCCGCCGGAAGAGCGTGTACAGGGTATCGGTCGGCCACAGATGCGCCGACGCCACCAGCACCGAACCGATGATGAAAATCACCAGACAGGTGATGTACACCCAGCGCCGCCCCAGCAGGTCGCTGATGCGCCCCATGAACGTCATGCTGACGGCGTAAGCCAGCAGATAGCCGCTGACGACCCAGGCCGAGTCGTCCAGCGAGGTTTGCAGCGGCAGCCCCAGGCCGATGATGATCTCCGGCAGAAAAGCCGAAACGATGGTCAGGTCGAGCGAACCGATGAAGACCGGGACGCAGATCAACGCCAGCACCAGCCAGGGACGCGCCGGCAGGGTTTTCGATTGGGTTGTTGTTTCGGTCATGAAGCCGCTTCCGGGTCGTCCAGTTGGGCGGGCTGGTCGAAGTCGTAAACTTCAATTGCCCACATGGTCGGCTCGGTCTGGTCTTCAGCGGTGGCTTCTTCCGGCTGAACGATCTCGAACCGCACCGGCAGCAGCGATTCGCGGTGGATGAATACATCCGCCACCACCTGCCCCGTGACCTGAATCAGGCCGGCCATAAAGGCGGACACATCCTCGCCTGCCGCCTCGGCCTTGATGTGGTAAACCGGCGTGCCGTCTATCAACTGCTCGCTGCCGATCATCTGCAAGCCGGTCAGCGCCTTGATGGCCGCCTGAAAGCCGGTTTCCGCCGCCATCAGCGCCGCCGGGGTGAAGCCCGGCACGAAGGCCAGCCGAACCCAGACGTTATTCGTCCAGATGCCGCGCAGCCATTGATCCTGCCCCCGGAAAAAGATTTCCAGGTCAATCGGCAGGCCGGCAGCCACCACGCGCACCCCGGCCTGAATGGTATCCGGCGCGGCGTACTGCACGTCCGCCCGCCGGAATTCGGCATACCCGTAGTCGGTGGCGATGTAATATTCTCTGCCGGTACGCTCGACCGTCATCCGAAACGTCTCGGCCTGACGGATATTGGTCGCCGCCTGGGTCAAAAGCTGCCGCGGGTCGGGGGGCGCTGCGGTGGGCGCGCCGGTGCATCCGAAACTGAGCAGCAGGAACATAATGACAAAACGTCGCACAACGTTATCCTTCCGCAAGTGACACGCAGTACGGGGTCTAGTGTACCATTATTTGTTATACGAAAAAGGCTGCGGCCCGTTGCGGCCCGGCGGCAGTCTTAACATGGCGCAGTTTCAACAAAGACCACAACCGACCATTCCCATTTGTCTTTTGACTGAGTACATGAACCAGCTTAATCGGCATAGCGACAGTGGGCTTAAGCCCACTGCCTGGAGGCAGGCCGTCTTATCTTATTGATATTTGATATGCCAGGGTAATCGCTTGAAGATACTTGGTCTCAATAAGCGTGCTATCCGCCCTTGACCCCACCCCCAAACCCCCTCCCCGAATTCAAGGAGGGGGCTTAAAGCGACTCTTACTCCCCCTTTCTCCGTATACGGGGAAAGGAGGTCGGGGGGATAGGGGTTAATGTGACGCAAGATGACGGTTTGAAGCGATTGCCCTGATTGATATGCTAATGACTATTGACTGACGGCTAAGGACTTCACTACCGTTTGCGCTGGTCGCGCTCCGGCAGCGGCTGCACGGCCACGTACATGCGCGGCCCGGCCTGCCGGACGTATTCCAGCAGCTTGGGGAAGTTTTCTTCCGGCAGGTACAGCGAATCCACCACCAGGGCATTGTCATTCCAGGGCTGGTAATAATCGCGCATCCGCACCACATCGTCCCATCCGACCGGTTTCCAGCCCGGCACATACTGGACGCGGTGGGTCATACGCTCCTGCCAGACCGTATCGTCGGAGCAGGTGCAGTAAATGGCGGCGAAATTGGCGCGGTGGCGGGCGGCGATCTCGCTGGCGACGGTGCGAAAATGGTCAAGCGGGAAGGTCGCATCCAGGATGACGCTCAAACCCAGCGAAAGCTGCTCGTCGGCCATATCCAGGATGATGTAGTAGCCGTCGCCGCTGGAGGCGTCTGCCAGGTTATGGTCGCGCAGCACGCGCTGGACGCGGTCTTTGGCGAACACCGGGACATTTAACTCCCGCGCCAGCATCCGCGCCAGGGTGGTCTTGCCGCTGCCGGGCATCCCGGCAAACAGGATCAGAGTCGGGTTCACAGATGCCCTCGCCGCCTATTTAATCTTCGTCCAGGTGCGGGTTTGCGGGCCGCTGAAGCGGAATACGCCCACCGGTGAATCGATGTAAAAGGCGCCCGTGCCTTCTTCATACTGGATGGTGCGCTGGTCGCGGTTGATACCGGAGGTCGCCCAACCCAGCGCCCCGCTCCACGAGCCGATAGGCGCGTTGGTATTGCAGAAGGCCCAGGCGAACAGTTCCAGCGGGGCAGCCAGCCCGGTCGGCGGCGTGCCGAAACAGGTGTAGCCGGTCGAACCATCCCAGCCGTTGGTATAACCGATGTACAGATTGTTCTGCGCCTGCAAGCCGTAAATGGTGTTGAGGGCGTTGGCGTTGACGTAAATCATAAACCCGCGCTCGAAGGACTGGAACGCGCCCTGCCCGATTGCGCCCAACGCGGTCGGACACCCGGAGCCGGGCGGGGCGAACTCGTTGCCGAAAAACCAGCCGATTGAACACTGGATGGTGATCGGGACGGAAGCCGTCACTTCCTGGCCGCCGCGTATCGCCACCAGCCGGTAAACCACCAGCCGCCCCAGGTTGCCCGGCACCGATACCGGAAGCTGGCCGGACGGCACGACCGAAAACGACTGCACAATCGCGCCCTGCTGGTTCAACTGGTCAATGCGCGCTGTGTCAGAAACCGTCTGCCAGGTCAGGGTGATGGTCGTGTTAGGCGTGACAGTGGTGGCGCTGGCCGTAAATGTGATAATCTGAGGGGTGGCAGGCGTCGGTGACGCGGTGAAGGTGGCCGTCGCCGTCGCGGTTGGCGTCAGCGTGAAGGTTGGCGTAATCGTAAACGTCGGCGTGATGGTGAAGGTTGGCGTCAGCGACGGCGTAAAGGTGGCCGTCGGCAGCGGGGTATGGGTCGCCGAGGGCGTGAAGGTCGGCGTGAAAGTCGGGGTATGGGTCGGCGTGAAGGTCGGCGTCGGCGTATTACTGGGTGTCAGGCTGGGCAGCACAGCCAGGGTCGGCAGATCAACGACCTCTGCCTGAGGCTGACAAGCCGCCAGGAGTAATAACACCACGATGAAGGCAGCCTGGATTCGGGATATCATATACCACCTTCGGCGCCAAAACGCTTGGCAGCCCGCGTTCAATATCATCACCATCTGTGCCTTAATCATACTCGCGTCTGCCGCTGCCTGCCAGCCGACTTTGGTCTTAACGCAGATCCCTACCGAAACCGTGGCGCCGGTTATACTGGTCGTGCCCCGCGCCACGCAAACGCCGCGCGGCATCGCCCTGCCGGTGGCGTCTGCCACGCCCGCGCCCCCGCTGTCGGCGCTCCCGCTCGTCACGCTGCTGCCGGCTAATCCCTCGGTCGGGATCGCCGCCGCCAACCTGGCCGCCCGCCCGCGCCCGGTGTTCACCATCGGCCAGTCCGCCGGCGGGCAGGACATCCTGGCCTGGCGCTTCGGCAGCGGCCCGCGAACGCTGCTGCTGGTGGGCGGCATCCATGCTGGTTACGAGGCCAATACCATCAGCCTGCTCAACGAACTGGCCGCCCACTTCGAGGGCAGCCCCGGCGACGTGCTGCCGGGAATGACGCTGGTGCTGGTGCCGGTCGCCAACCCGGACGGCTTCGCCCAGGGGCAGGTGACCGACGGACGCTTTAACGCCAACGGCGTAGACCTCAACCGCAACTGGGGCTGCGAATGGTCGGCCCAGGCGTACTGGCGTAACCGGCAGGTGAACCCCGGCAGCGAGCCGTTTTCCGAGCCGGAGACGCGGGCGCTGGCCGCCCTGGCCGGTGAACTGAATCCGGCGGCGGTCATTTTTTACCACAGCGCCGCCAACGGCGTATTCGCCGGCGACTGTCCCGGCAGCGGTATCTCGTGGACGCTGGCCGGGGTGCTGGGCGAAGCGGCGGGTTATCCCTACGGCCAGCCCTTCACCGCCTACATCGTCACCGGCACAGCGCCCAACTGGTTCGACGGCCAGGGCATCCCGTCGGTGGACGTGGAACTTTCCGGCACGCGCGACAGCGAATTTGCGCGCAACCTGCGCGGCGTGATGGCCGTCCAGCGGTGGTTGTCCGGCGGGTGAGGTCACGGTAAAATTGGGCGCAGTCGTCATCCCCGGCACAAAA
The DNA here is from genome assembly GCA_013388735.1 of Chloroflexota bacterium. Lineage (GTDB taxonomy): Bacteria > Chloroflexota > Anaerolineae > Aggregatilineales > Phototrophicaceae > CFX2. The sequence goes on from JACAES010000013.1 coordinate 27,651, forward strand.
CGAACGTCTCCAGAGAAAGCAGACCTGATATGCCTTCAAATGGTTGGTTAGGGTTCGGTTCGGACGCATCGTGAAAGCACTTATCACCGGGGGAACAGGGTTTGTCGGCTCGCACGTGGCGCGGGCATTGGCAGCGGCGGGGCATACCGTCCGCGTCCTGCACCGCCCGACTTCGCGCCTGGACGCGCTGGACGGCCTGCCGTTCGAGTCGGCATTGGGGGATATATTGGATGCGGATTCGCTGCGGGCGGCCTGCGCGGGCTGCGACTGGGTTTTCCATGTGGCTGCCGTCGCCGACTACTGGCGGGCGGACACGGCGCGGCTGTTTAGGGCCAACGTGGACGGTACGCGGCTGGTGCTGGAAGCCGCCCGCGCAGCAGGCGTCCGGCGCGTGGTGTTCACCAGCAGCGCGGCAGCCATCGGCCCCCGCGCCGACGGCCAGCCCGCCGACGAAAGCGAGCCGTTTAATCTGCCGCCGGCGCGTTTTCCCTATGGTTACAGCAAAGTGCTGGCGGAGCAGGTGGTTCAGGAAGCCGCCGCCGCCGGGTTAGAAGTCGTCACCGTCAACCCGGTGGTCGTGCTGGGGCCGGGCGACCTGAACATGATCTCCGGCACGTACATCACGCAGGTGAAAAAACTCGGTGCGCTGGTGCCGGTCACATCCGGCGGCATCAGCGTGGTGGACGTGCGCGACGTGGCGCGGATGCACCTGGCCGCCGCCGAACGCGGGCGCAGCGGAGAACGCTATCTGCTGGGGACGGCCAATCTGCCGCACCGCGACTGGTACGCTTTGATCGCCGAAGTGGTCGGCGCGCGCAGGCCATTTTTCCCGACGCCGGACTGGGCGCTGCCGCCGGTCGCCGCGGCGATTGACCTGGCGCGCCGGTTGGGTATCCAGACGCCGGTGGACAGTAACCAGGTGCGCCTGGGCGGGCGCTTCATTTATTTCGATTTCAGCAAAGCCTGGGGCGAACTCGGTCAGCCCCAGGTGACGATGCGGCAGAGCGTGGAGGATACCTACCGCTGGTATCAGGCGCGCGGGTATGTGTGAGGGCGATAATCCCCTTATCCTTCGCCTTCGCCGACCGGCTCTTTGGCCGTCGAGACGCTCATCCAGTCCGGGCGGTCGCCGCGCAGGTGGCCGTAAACCGGGCGCTCGTTCCGCAGCATATCGGTGAAAGCCATCACATCCCGGATGTTGAGGAACATATAACCCTTCTTTTCGATCACGTCGTACATCGGCTCCGGCACGGCGCTTGCGTCGTCCACGAAGTACACGTCCATCGTATACTCGCCCCCCGTGCAGCGCACGATGGCGCGCACCCGCACCGTCGTGCCATGAAAGTTCATCAGCTCCAACTGCCGCCAGATAATCATGTATTCCTTGATCTCGAAAACTTTCACCGTTTCCATGCTGATGCTCCTCAGGGATTGTTCGACCCGGTACGCTGTTCAGTTTACCCCCAACCCGCGTCGGTTCACAACCGGGCTGGCCGGTGGCAGGGTAATCGCTTCAGCGGAAAGCCTGCTTATTGAGACGCGGTATCTTCATGCGACTGCTCTGGGGCGTAATTCCCCACTGCTTGACGCCCTCTCAATATTAATTATAAGATAAATCGAAGACACGTCGCGCTGCTGCCTCTCCGGGCAACTTCAAGGTTAATTTGCGGTTTGTTCGGTTTACGATGAGAGTGTTTATGCAAGGAGGAGTTCTTGATGGCAGCTAATCCTTTTGTGGTTTACGTTCGCGGTCTGCCGGAAACACCTTCGATCACCGAAGTGAACACCCGCTCCGGCCCGGCCACGAGTTACCCCATCGTCAGAAAAGTGCCGGTCGGCACCGGCAATCTGCGCGTGCTGGAGGTGCGCCCGGACGAACAGCAGAATCACTTTCAGGGTAAAGTCTACCAGTGGTTCAAGCTGGAACTGCCGGATAGCCAGGCCGGCTGGGCGCGCGATGATCTGCTGGAAGTCTCCGGCGACGGCTCGCCCTTCGGTTACGGCGTCATCCAGGTGCGGACGTTCGCTTTCGTCCTCACGCGCACGCCGCCGCCGGCCATCGCCACGCCGCCGCCGATGGAAGTGACGGTCAGCACCCCACCGCCGCCGCCCGTGCCGTTTACCCCGCCGCCGGTCAGCATCTCGACGAACGTGCAAACGCCACCTGTGCCGACTCCGCCGCCGGCGCCTGCGCCGGTCGCTACCCCGCCGCCTGTAATGTCAACGCCCAGCGCCGCGCCGGTCGCCTACGTCAATGCCCGCGACGGCGCCAACGTGCGCTCCGGCCCCGGCATCACCTTCTCGACCGTTACCCGCATCAACCGGAATACGGCCCTGCCGATTCTGGCCGTGCAGCAGGAGGTCGGCGGGCCGTTCCGCTGGGTAAAGGTGACGCTGCCCACCGGCGGCGAGGGCTGGATGCGCGAGGATACGCTGCGGTTTGACGCCAGCGCTGCCCCGCTGGGACTCACCCAACCCGACCTGTACCCCGCGCCGATGGCCGACCGCTGGTGGGTGCGCGGTTACGACGGCCCGGACGGCCACTGGGGATGGGACTTCGGCGCGCGCACTGGCGAACCGGTTCTGGCCGGGCCGTCCGGCGGGCTGGTCATCCGGTCGGCGGCCTGCGCCCGCTGCACGCCCGACCGCCCCAGCTTCAAACACTATAACATCCCGCTCAACGACCCAACCGCCCTCAACGACCCGGCCTGGAACTATGGCTACGGGCATTATGTGATCGTGCGCTACCTGAACGAACAGCTTCCCGCTTCCACGCGCCAGGCGTTGGTTTCGCGCGGCCTGGGCGGGGCGCACCTGTACTGTATGTACGCCCACCTGGACAGCCGCGTCGTCAGCGACGGCCAGATGGCGGCGGCAGGCGCGGTCATCGGCGCGTGCGGCGATACCGGCAATTCCCAAGCGACCCACCTGCACCTGGAGATGCGGGCTTCCACCAACCCGAACGACACCAACTGGGCGGGCATGAAAAAGAACCTGCTCGACCCCGGCCTATTATTCTATCGCTGATAAGCGAGGGAGGACTCATGTCGAACGCGCCGCTGACTGCCATCATTCGGGGAATCCCCGAATCGCCGGCGATCACCGAAATCAACATTCGCGCCGGCGCAAGCACCAATTACGCCGTGCTGTTTAAAGCCCCGGTGCGCCTGGCGAACCTGGGCGTGCTGGACGCGCGCCGGGACGAAACCGGCAGTCACCATCAGGGGAAGGTCTACCAATGGCTGCGGCTGGCGTTCCCGGATGGACGAGAAGGCTGGGCGCGCGACGACCTGCTCGAAATCTACGGTGACGGCACGCGCTGTGGCTACGGCCTGATCGCCGTGCCGACCTTCGCCTTCGCGCTGACGCGGGATGAAAGCGTCTCGCCGCTGGCGGCGGGGCAGCATATCGTCGCGCCGGTCGGCCAGCGGGAGGAAATGCCCTCGCCCGCGCCGGTAATCACACCCGCGCCGCCACCGGTTCCCGCGCCTGCGCCCGCCGCGCCGGGAGTCCCTGCGCTGGCGGCCACCCCTGCCGCTGCCGACCGGGTGCAGAAGGCCGCTTTTAACATCACCTCGGCGTTTGAGGGCGGCGGTTATGCCACCTACCAGAACTACGACTCCGGCATCATCAGCTACGGGCGCTTCCAGTTCACGCTGGCGGCGGGCAGTTTTATCACCGTCGTTAAGCTGTTTACCGAACGTTCAACCAGCCCCGTCGCGGAGCAGCTTCGCGCTTATCTGCCGCGCATCAGCGCCAGGGACGAAACGCTGCGCGGCGATATGAACCTGAAGGCGCTGCTGGTGCAGGCCGCGCAGGAAAAAATCATGCAGGATGTGCAGGACGAGGTGGCCGTGGAAGGATTTTACAAGCCGGTGGTGGAACTGAGCATCGCGCCGCGCAACATTCAGACGCCGCTGGCCTACGCGCTGATCTTCGACATGGCGATCCAGCACGGACGTTTTAACCACCTGCTGCCTAAAACCGAAGAAACGCTCGGCCTGCCGTCCAAGTCGCGCCTGGTCGAAAATGGCGTCAGCGAGCCGGTCTTCATCCAGACGCTGGCCCGGCTGCGCCAGGAAAACCTGTACGCGCTGGCGGTCAAACTCAACCTGCCGGGCATGAGGCCGCGCGGTGACTTCTGGGTGAACCTGGTCGCTGCCGGCGACTGGATGCTTGAGGGGGATGCGAACGGCAATCTGAACATCAACGGCAAAATCGTCCAGGTGCGCAATCCGTGAATCATACGGTAGGGGCGGGTTTAGAAGCCCGCCCCCTACACACCGCCGCGCCCAATGTCTGGCTCTTCCGTTATGCCGCTTTGACGCTGCGGCCCAGCAGCGACCACAGATAGCCTTTGCCCGGCGCCAGGAAAAACGCCGCCAGGAACAGCGCCGTCATGGTCAGCACGATGGCCGCGCTGGGCGCGACTCGACCGTGCCAGGCGATGTACAAACCGGCCACGCCGCTGCCTGCGCCGATGGCCGCCCCCAGCAGCATGAGATGGTGCAGCCGCCGCACGAAAAAGCGCGCCGCCGCCGCCGGCGTCACCAGCATGGCCGCCACCAGCGCCACGCCCGCCACCTGCGTTCCCATCACAATCGTCACTGCCAGCAGCACCAGCAGCAGCACCCGCAGCGCCTCGCCCGGCAGCCGCAGCGTTTGCGCCAGCGTGGCGTCGAAGGAAACCACCAGCAGCTCTTTGTAAAACAGGAAAACCAGACCCAGCACAACCAGCCCGATCAGCAGCGTCAGGGTCAGGTCGTCGGCGCTGACGGCCAGGATGTTGCCGATCAGCACATGAGTCAGGTCAACCGTGTAGTTCTGCGCCTTCGAAATCAGCGCCACGCCCAGCGCCAGCATCCCGGCGAAAACGATGCCGATGGCGGTATCCTCGGCCATTCGTTCGCCGCGCGTCAGAAAGCCGATGCCCAGCGCCGACAGGACGCCCGCCGCCAGGCCGCCCACCAGCAGCGACATGCCGCCGCTGCCCGCCGCCAGAAAGGCCACCGCCACGCCCGGCAGAATGCTGTGCGCCAGCGCGTCGCCCAGGAAGGCCAGCCCGCGCGTGACCACGTAAGCGCCCATTACGCCGCTGATGACGCCGATCAGCGCCGCCGCCACTATCGCCCGCTGCATGAAAGCCAGCTGCAGCGGTTCGACAAACAGCGTTTGCAGTACGTCCATTGTTTCGGGATCACCTCTAATTGAAACGACGTATCAATAATAATCCCGCGCCCCGGCGGCGGCAAGCGGCAGTTCAACCATAGCCCGGCAGGCTTTATTTCATAAAGAATTTACGAATAACGGCTTTGTATCATTGACATCTGCCGAAGGGTCGATACATAATGAATTTACAGTTGTGATTAGTTTGCACCGCAATACTCAGGGAAAATACCATGTCCGTGAAAATCCTGTATGTTGAAGACAATCCTCAGAATATGCGCCTGGTCAAAAAGATACTGGCCGCCGCCGGCTATGAGGTACTGGAGGCCACTGAAGGGCTGACCGGCGTTGCACTGGCCGCCCGTGAACAGCCCGACCTGATCTTAATGGACATCAACCTGCCGGATATTAACGGGCTGGAAGCCACCGCCCGGCTCAAGGCTTCGCCGCAGCTTTCCTGGATTCCGGTCATTGCTCTGACGGCCAATGCCATGCACGGCGACCGCGAACACTGTCTGGCCGCCGGCTGCGACGGTTATCTCGCCAAGCCGGTTATGAAAAGCGAACTGCTCAACACCGTCGCGTCGTTTCTGGGGCAGGTCGCGCATCCGGTCGGCGCGCGTCGTTAGCGCGCCGGTGGACAAATGCATAACGCCGGATAGCCGGCGGGCATCTGCCCTTTAATCAAGAGCTAACGCCCACCCCCTCTATCCGGCAGTTTTGTTCAGTGCGGTTTTGCCCCAAGCTGCCTGGGATAAGCGGTCAGCACGTCCAGCCCGTCCTCGGTGACGACGACGTTATCCTCGATTCGCACGCCGCCCAGTCCCGGAAGATAAATGCCCGGCTCAATGGTAAACACCATACCCGGCTCCAGCAGGTCTGCCACGCCGGAAGCGATCTGCGGAATCGGCTCATGTACGTCCAGCCCCAGGCCATGTCCGGTGCGATGGATGAAATACTCGCCGTAACCCGCCGCCTCGATGACCCCGCGCGCTGCCCGATCTACCTGCCCCATTGCCACGCCCGGCCCGGCAGCCGCCCGCCCGGCCTCGTTGGCGGCCAGCACCGTCGCGTAGATTTTCTGCATTTCGGCGCTGGGCGCGCCCAGGCAGAACGTCCGCGTGATGTCCGCCGGGTAGCCCTGCACCGTGCCGCCGTAGTCAATCAGCAAAAACTCGTCGGCCTGCAAAACCCGGTCGGTGGTTGTGCCGTGTGGCAGGGCGCTGTTGGGGCCGGTCTGTACCAGCGTCTCGAAGGCTTTGCCGCTGCTGCCCAGGGTCGTCAGTTCGTCCTCCAGCCGCGCCGCGATCTGCCGTTCGGTCAAGCCCGGCTGCACCCAGGCCAACAGGTTATCCAGCGCCTTCTCGCTCAGGCGGATGGCCTGCCGCATGAGTTCGATTTCTTCCGGCGTTTTGATGGCGCGGATATGCACCAGGTCACGTTCCACCGGCTGCACCGTCAGCGACGGGTCAATGTCCAGGAAGGCCAGCCATTCGCTGAGACGCATGGTCATGCCGTCCACACCTAACCGTTTGCCGTTCAGCCCCAGGTCACGAAGCGCCTGCCGGAAGGCCTCCCGGTAGCCCGCCGTATCCGTCCAGGCGAAGGCGCGCGCTTCCAGGTCGGGGCGGGCGTTCAGGCGCGGCGTTTCCAGTTCCGGCAGGATGATGGACATCGCGCCGTCCGGCGTAAAAAACGCAATGATCGGGCGCTCCGACAGGTGAAAATCCAGGCCGGTGAAGTAGCGCATATTCGCGCCCGGCACGATCAATACCGCGTCCACACCGGCGATCTGGCGCAGTTTTTCCTGGCGCTGGGCATACTGAATGGTAGTCATGGTTGGTTCACCTGCCTTTCTGTGGTGATCGGTTTTGAGGCGTGCATTATAGCCAAAAACTTCAGCCTGCGGCGTCCGCAATTTCGGTTATCATACAGAAAACGCCAACGATTCGAGGGACGCCTTATGAACCTTGAGGACTTGCTGAACGGACTGAAAGCCGACGACGCCAGCGCCCGTTTGCAGGCGGCGCGCATCATCGGCCTGCTGGACGAAACGCTGGCGCTGGATGCTCTGGCGGCCCGCTACCGCGTCGAAACCGCTGCTGAAGTAAAGGCCGCCATCGCCTGGGCGGGCAAACGTGTGCAGGCCGCCCGGCAGGCCGGTTACACCACGCTGGATGCCATCTTCAAACACTTCCACATCGAGTACGAAATCGAAAACCAGGAGGACAAACGCGAGGCCGACCTGCTCCGCAAAATGCAGACCGACCTGGACATGCAGCTCTTGCGCGAACGCAGCGGCAGGGCGGGCAATATCGCCCTGGGCGCGGCCATCGGCGGGGTGCTGATGGGCCCGCAGGGCATGTTGATCGGCGCGATGTCGGGATTAACGCCCGGCGCGGATGCCCTGTCGTCCGGCCTGGAAGAACGCCCGCAGATCGGCAAACGCCGTGTGCTGCCCACCCGCCCTGGCGACGGCGACATCCGGCTGATCGTGCGCCGCCTGCTGGACGATCCCAACCCGGACAAACGGCGCAGCGCCGCCCTCGACCTGGGCAGTATCAGCAATAACCCGGCGGCGCTGCCGTACCTGGCGCAGGCGTTTGTCGAAGACGCGGTTCAGGTCGTGCGCGAAGCGGCAGGGCGCGCCGGCAAGCTCATTTACTGGAATGTGATCTACTGGGAGATGGAGCAGAGCGGGGAAATGGCGCGGGAAATCGAACGGCGCGCCGCTGCCCGATCCGCCGCCGAAGCGCAGACGCCGGCTGCCCAGCCGACCGACACGCCCGCCGCC
>JACAES010000132.1 GCA_013388735.1 Chloroflexota bacterium
ATTTACACCACGCACCCCAACGGCGCAGGCGACTTTGGTTATTACTACCGGGGCATTCAGCGCATCCTAGACGGCAGGCCGCTGTACGCCGACCTGCAAAGCAGCGATTACGTCGGCCCGCCGCTGCAAGTCCAGCTTATGACGCCGCTGGTGGCGGTCGCGCGGGATGAGGGAACGTCGGCGCGGCTGTGGTTCGCGCTCAACGTCATACTGCTGGCCGGGACGCTGGCCTTGCTCTGCCGCTTCATCGCCCGCCGCCATCACCGGCTGATTCTGTGGGCGGTCACGCCGCTGTTTGCGCCAGTGCTGATGTCGCTGTGGCTGGGACAGATCACCATTGTGCTGCTGGCCGCCACCGTCGGGGCCTGGGCCGCCTATCGAACCGGCAGGCCGCGCCTGGCCGGAGTCCTGCTGGCGCTGGCAGTATGGACGAAATTTTATCCAGGGCTGCTTGTGCTGTACTTCCTGTGGAAGCGGGATTGGCGGGTGGTTTTCAGCGCGGCAGTCACGACCCTGCTGGCGATTGTTTTCCAGATGGCCGTCTCCGGCGCGGATGCTTTCGTCTATTACCTGTTGAACGTGCTGCCGAACCTGACGGCGGACGGCCAGCCGGCGCTGAACCACTCTAACAATGCCATCCTGGGCTTCGCACAGAAGTTATTTTCCGAATCGCCGCAGATCATCCCGCTGCTGGTCAGCCCGGCGCTGGTGACGCTGACGCGCTTTGGGCTGTTGTTGGGTTTGGGCGGGCTGACTTTGTATCTCATCTCGCGCCCGCACGCCGCCCTGTCCCGAACGCCTGCCGAAAAATTCGACCTCGAATACGCGGCGGTGCTGCTGGTGGCGCTGCTGGCCGGTTCGACGCTGGGCGTCCACGGGATGCTTTCCGCGCTGCTGGTCTACGTCGCGCTGTTCCGCGAGCGGCGTGGGCTGTCTGCGCGCCAGCGCGCGCGCCTCAAGCTCCTCAGCCTGGTTTCGGCGCTGCTCATCAACCTGCACATACCGATTATCCTGGGCTATTTGCAGCCGCCGTCGGATAATACGCTGCCCGCGCTGGCGCTTTCAACGCCGTTTTTCGGCATGATGCTGCTGTGGGGGCTGGTGGCGTGGCTGCTGTACCGGCAGCGGGACGCCGCGCCGCCAGAGGCAGACGCAAAAAGTGGGGACTAAACTACCAAAACAGGGGGTTAATATCTACCTGCGCATCCTGCGACTGTGTTAGTATCCAAGATACTCCGCATTGGTGGCATCAAACCGTTCTCGTCGAACTTTGCCGGCCTCCAATTCGAGCTGATACAAAGCCTCAAGGAAGGCGGCATCCTTCACATTGTTTTTCCGCATCACAAGGCGGAGTTCCTGCGCCAGCCGCTCCACTGTGTGCAGATGTTTGTCGGACAGGTGATCGAGGTTCATCTGATCTACTTTCGCTCTTATTCCAACCCATAAGCCCGATCGTTCATTATCGCATATATCGTGGCACAAGTAAACGACGGACTCAACATCTCCTTCGCAGCCGCGTTCAGCTTTTGACCGCCGTCACAGCCGGCAGGCCGGCAGCCTGCCCCGAAGGCTGAATCGGCAGGCGAAAGCTGAAGGTGCTGCCCTGATTGACCTGACTCGTGACGGTCAGCCGCCCGCCGTGCGCCTCCACCAGAAAACGCGAAATCGGCAGCCCCAGCCCCGTGCCTTCGATGCCCAGGTGAAGGGCGCGTGTGCTGCGCTCGAACGGCTGGAACAGCTTTTCAATCTCCTCCGCCGGGATGCCGATGCCCGTGTCGGTGACGGAAAACTCGATCTGGTCATCCAGCAGCCGCACGATCAGGTTCACCTGGCCTTCCGGCGTGAACTTGACCGCATTGCTCAACAGATTGGTCAATACCTGCCGCACGCGCCGGGCGTCCATCGGGATGGCGGGCAGCCCTTCCGGGATGTGCGCCTGGAGGATGATCTTATCGCTGCGGCCTTCGATCAGCATCATCGCCGAGTCGAGGGCGTCTTCCAGCACCGGGTAAATTTCGGCGGGCTGGACGAACAGGCGCATCTCGCCGGCCTCGATTTTGCTGGCGTCCAGCAGATCGTTGATGAGGTACAGCAGATGTTCGGCGCTGCGGATGGCCTGGTCGAGCCGCTCGCGCTGTTCCGGGTTGACCGGCCCGAACTCCCCGATGCGCATGAAGTCCATATTGTTGATGATGAGATTCAGTGGTGTGCGCAGTTCGTGGGTCACGCTGGCGAGGAAGCGCGTCTTGACGCTGTTGGCGCTTTCGGCGGCTTTGATGGCTTCCTCACGCTGCACGAACAACTGAGCATTCCGCACCACCGGCGCCACCAGGTTGGCGAACAGCATCAGCAGACGGCGGTCGCGCTCGTCAAAAAGCGGATCGGCGGCGGCCCGCCCGACCAGCGCCACGCCGATGGTTTTGTTGTAAAACGTCAGCGGGACGCCCATCACCTGCGCCGTATCCGCCGTGATGAGGTCTGCCGCGCACCGCCCGGTCCAGCCGGCAAAATCTTCGATCACCACCAGCCGGTTTTCGCGGATCACCTGGCCGATCAGCCCTTCCTGCGCGCCGATGAGCGTGCCGAATGGAACGCGGTCAGAAGTAGCGTCCACCAGCCGCAGCCGTTCACCGTCCGGTTCCGTCAGCCAGATCGCGCCGTAGCGCGTTTTGAGCAGTTCCAGGATGTTCTGGTTGAGGTGCTGTAACAGCGCCTCAAGCTGGTAATCGCCGACGACTGACAGCGAAGCATCGTAGACGGCGCGCAGTTCGGCGGCCCGCGCCTGGGCATCCTGCCGGGCGACTTCAAGCTCCGCCGTGCGCTGCTCGACGCGCTTTTCGAGCGTATGGCTCCACAGCGAAAGCTGATGATAGGAATGTTCCACGCTGCGTTTCATGTCTTCCATCGCGCCGGCCAGCCGCCCGATCTCATCGCGGCGTTCCTGGAAGCCGATTTCGTAGCGCAGGTCGCCCGCGCCGATTTCCAGGGCGGCGCGTCCCAGGGTACGAAGCGGCTCCGTCACCATCCTGCCGATATAAAAATGGACGGTGGCGGCCAGGACAGCCAGCCCGGCTGCCGTGATGACGATCACCTGGAAAATGGCGCGGTCGTAGGGCATATTCAATATGCCTGCCGGCATCACGCTGACAAGCTGCCAGCCGGTCTGCGACAGGACGCTGACGACGACGGCGGACGGGCGCGCGCCTTCCAGGTCGGCCACCACCAGGCCGCCATCAGCGCGGAGGTCGGCGCGGAAGTTTTCGATTTCCGGCAGCCGCAGCAGGTCATTCAGCAGCGCATCCGGCACAGCGCCGCCCGGCAGGTTGTCGGCCATCACCAGTTCATCCTGGCCGTTCAGCAGCAGGCAGTAACCGTCGCGGGCTTCCAGGTTAACGGTCGCCCGCACGACCGCCCGCAGGCTGCTCACCGGAACGTCTGCCCACACCACCCCGGCCACGTCGCCGCCGGCCAGCGCAAACGGCACCGCGTAGGAAATAACCGCCTCGCTTTCGCCGCTGTCAAAGGCGCGGTCGGGCCCGTGCCAGCGTTCCAGGCCGTCTTGCAGCGGCTCCAGAAACCAGCTTGCCGGGTTCAGTTCGCCGCCGATGGAACGCAGCATCGGCTCGAAAGGCGAGTCCGGCTCTGGCGCGTTGACGATCAAGGTCTGGTGGGTATCGCGGAACGGGCCGTAGACGTTCAGCCGCCGGATCAAACGCCCGCTTTCCGACAGGTAACTGTCCGCCATCGCCCGCGCCTGCGAAACCGGCAGCACCGGCTGGCCGTCCAGCGCCGCTGCGAAAGCCTGCGTCGAGGCCGTGACAAACTGAAGTTCCGCGTCCAGCGCGTTCGCCATCATCTGGTTGTGCCGTATCAGGGCGATTTCGGTCTGGGCGCGCAGGGCGGCGGCGTTCGCGTTGAGGGCGATCATCGCCACCGCCGCGACGATCAACACACAAATGCTGACAATGATGATTACCAGTCGTTGGCGCAGTCCCCATTCGGCAGATGTCCACATAAACACGACCAACCTTCTTTTGCCATACTCTTTAATTGTAATGAAAATAAAGGATTGATTGTCCTGGGGCGATTTGTTTTTGGTTTATTTCCGGTGCGAATATTTTTCTATCCGCCGCCCTTTTTAGGCCGGGACTGGCGTTGTATAATGCGAAGGGTAGCGATTCGGAGTCCGACTTGCCGATTTTGAAAGAAGGCCAACTGGACATCATCAGCCACAGCGTCGAACAAACGCAGCGTTTTGGCGCGCGCCTGGGGACGCTGCTCCAACCCGGCGATGTGATCTGCCTGGCGGGCGATATGGGCGCGGGGAAAACTGTTTTTGCCGCCGGCATCGGCAGCGGATGGGGCGTCGAACTGCCGCTTACCAGCCCGACCTTTAACCTGGTACACGAACATACCCGCCGCGCCGACGCGCAGCGCCTGTTTCACCTGGACTGCTACCGGCTGAACAGCGCCGCCGAAATCGAAGCCATCGGCTTTGAGGACATTCTGAACGGGCGCGGGCCGGTCATCATCGAATGGCCGGAGCGCATCACCGAGGCGCTGCCCCGCCAGCGGTTATGGGTCGAACTGCGCGTCCTGGAACCGACGCGGCGCAACCTGGTTTTTGCCGGCAGCGGCAAACGTGCCGAAGAACTGATCGCCAGTTTTCGAGAACTCACTTTTGGAATTTAGATAAACGGCATGTTGTTGGCAATTGATACCGCGACGCAGATGATGAGCCTGGCGCTCCATGATGGGCGCAGGCTGCTGGCCGAACAGACCTGGCACACGGCTAATAATCACACCATCGAACTCGCGCCGAGCATTCAGGCTTTGCTCGACCGCTGCGGCGTCGAATTAAAGGCGCTGGACGCGCTGGCCGTTTCCATCGGGCCGGGTTCGTATTCCGGGCTGCGGGTGGGGGTGGCGCTGGCGAAAGGGCTGGCGGCGGCCAATAACCTGCCGCTGGTGGGCATTTCCACCCTGGACACCATCGCCGCCGGGCAGCCGTATTACCAGGGCGGGCTGCTGGTGGTCGTGCAGGCCGGGCGCGGGCGCATCGTCGTGGCGCGCTACCAGTGGCGCAAAGGTCGCTGGGGCAGCCGGGGCGAGCCGAAGTTGATGGACTGGGAAACCCTTTTCGCCAGCATTGACGGCGCGGCCTACCTGACCGGCGAGATCAGCGAGGACGGCCACACCGCCTTCGAAGCCGCCCAGGCGCAGAACATCCCCGTTTCGCTGGTGCCGCCGGCCTACCGCCTGCGCCGCGCCGGTTTCCTGGCGGAAGAAGCGTTAGCCCGCCTCAAAACTGACCGGGCCGGTTTTGCGGCGGTTAAACTGACGCCGATTTATATCAAAACACAGGACTCGCCCGAACCATGACTCTCACCCTCCGCTATATGACGCTCCAGGATGTGCCGCAGGTGGTGAACATTGACCGGATGGCCTTTGAACTGCCCTGGTCGGAACGCTCTTACGCCTACGAAGTAACCGAATCCACCTACAGTTATATGGTGGTGCTGGAAGCCGAAACCCCTGCCCCGGCGGCGCGCGGCTGGCGGCGCTGGCTGCCGCTGAACGGGCGTTCGACGGGGCGGCGCATCGTTGGTTACGGCGGGCTGTGGCACATTATGAGCGAAGCGCACATCAGCACGATAGCCGTTCACCCGGACTACCGGGGACGCGGTTGGGGCGAAATCCTGCTGGCGGCGATGGTGCGGCGGGCGGTTGCCCTGCGCGCCGGGTTCGTTGCGCTGGAAGTGCGCGTCAGCAATACCAAAGCGCAGAACCTTTATCATAAATACGATTTCGAGACGGTCGGCACCAAACCGCGTTACTACCGTAACAACGACGAGGACGCCTACGATATGCGCCTGCCGCTGACCGCCGCCAACCGGCAGCGTTTCAGCCAGCGATTCCTGGCGCTCCAGACCTATCACACCTTCGCCGACCTGTACACCACCCACGAGCCGCCCCGCACGCAGCAGCCGGGGCGAATGGCCTGATAACCCACTATGCATATCCTGCTTGTGACTTCGTATTTTGAACCCGACCAGGGCGCGGCGGCGGTGCGCCTTTCGCGGCTGGCGCGGCTGTTACAGGCGCGCGGCCATCAGATCACGGTTTTAACCACCCTGCCCAACTATCCGCACGGACGTATCCTGGACGGCTACCGAGGGAAATTTCAGGTCGTTGAAAATCGAGACGGCGTGCGTGTTATCCAGACGTGGCTGTGGGCTACCCGCAGCCCGAAGATCAGCCGGCGGCTGGTCAGCCAGCTTTCGTTTATGTTCACCGCCGCCCTGCGTGGCCTGTTCATCCCCAGGCCGGACGTGGTGCTGATCGAATCGCAGCCGGTTTTTACGTCCCTGGCCGGCGTTCTTCTCAGCCGTCTCAAACGCGCCCCCTACGTCCTCAACGTGTCGGACTTCTGGCCGGAATATCTGCTGGCCGTCGGCGCGCTTTCGGCCAGCAGCCCGCTCTACCGGATATTTTACTGGCTGGTGAATGTGACTTTTCGCGGCGCGCGGCGCATCGTCACGCTGCTGCATTCGCTGGCAGAGAACATCGAAGGCCGCATCGGCCAGGGCGAAAAAATCACCACCATTTACAACGCGGTTGACCTGCGGCGTTTCCGCCCCGGGCTGGATACTACGTCATTTCGACAGCAGCACGGCGCGTCCGGTGACGAAAAGTGGGTGTCGTTCATCGGCACGTTCGGCACGCACATGGACTTTGAAACCATGCTGGACGTGGCCGCGCACTTCAACGACCGCCAGGACGTGCGTTTTGTCCTCATCGGCACGGGCGGCCAGCGTGACCGGGTTGAGCAGCGGCTAACGCAGCCCGACCTGTCGCGGGTGCGCTGGATTGGCTGGATAGACCATGCCGATATGCCGCTGGCCTGGAACGCCTCGCACATCACCTTCTGGGCGGTGCATGACCATCCCCTCTATCGCAGCATTTTGCAGTCCAAAACTTATGAAGCGATGGCCTGCGGCACGCCGGTGGTGATCGCCGTCGAGGGCATCACCGCCGACCTGATGCGGCGCAGCGAAGCGGGCGTCACCGTGCCGTTTAAAGATAAGGCTGGACTGATCGCAGCCATCACCCGCCTGCTGGATGACGAGGATTTTCATCGCCGATGCAGCCAGTCCGGGCGCGCCTATGCCGAACAGAACTTCGACGCCGACCGGGTAGCCGAACGCTACGAGGCCGTCCTCTTAGACGCCGCCGGCCAGGGCTGACCAGCGCGCCAGCACGTCCACAATCCGCGCGCCGGCCTGACCGTCCCACAGCGGCGGGCGCTGGCCGGTCTGCCACGCGCCCTCCAGGATTAAACGCACGCTTTCTTCGATTTTGGCGGCATCGGTGCCGACCAGCCGGTTCGTGCCGGATTCCAGCGTCACCGGCAGTTCGGTCGTCTCGCGCAGCGTCAAACACGGCACGTTCAGCATGGTGGTTTCCTGCTGCACGCCGCCGGAATCGGTCAGCACCAGGCGCGCTTTCGCCAGCAGCCCCAGGAACGCCAGATACGGCAGCGGCTCGATCAGCTTAAGATTGGCGGGCAGCGGCACGCGCCATTCGTCCAGGCGGGCGCGCGTGCGTGGATGCACCGGGAACAGCAGCGGCAGCCGCGCCGTCACGCTGGACAGCGCCGCCAGCAGCGGCTCGAACACGTCCCGGTCGTCCACGTTGGCCGGGCGGTGCAGCGTCAGCAGCGCGTAAGCGCCGGGCGTCAGGCCAAAGTCCAACCAGGGCGCGCGCTCGACGGCCACCGCAGCGTGTTTGAGCAGCGTGTCGGCCATGCAGTTGCCCACCAGATGAATTTTTTCCGCCGCCACACCTTCACGCCGCAGGTTATCCACCCCGGTCTGCTCGGTAACAAACAGCAGCGTGGACAAATGATCGGCCACCACGCGGTTAACTTCTTCCGGCATGGACTGGTCGAACGAACGCAGGCCGGCTTCGACGTGCGCGACCGGGATATGCAGTTTGGCCGCCACCAGCGCCGCCGCCAGCGTCGAGTTCACGTCACCCACGACGATCACCAGTCCGGGCCGGTGTTCGCGGCACACGTCCTCGAAAGCCATCATAATGCGCGCCGTCTGGCGGGCGTGCGTGTCCGAGCCGATCTCCAGGTCAACGTCCGGCCTGGGCAGGCCCAGTTCATCAAAAAAGACCTGCGACATATTGGCGTCGTAGTGCTGGCCGGTATGCACCAGGATTTGCGGCATCCGGCGTTTTTGCAGTTCGTCCACAATCGGCGCGATCTTCATAAAGTTCGGGCGCGCGCCGACCACATTGCAGATGAGCATATGAATTGATCCTGATTTTATGGATGTCCGTTTGCGACAATCTCCGCTATTATAGCGCCAGACGCCGCGCAAGTCCGAAGATCACAATTATGATCGCTCTCAAAAACCTGACCTCCCGCCTATCCCAGAACAGCTTCATCGGCAGCGTCGCGCTCATCGCCGGCGGCACCGCCCTGGGACAGGCCGCCGTCATCGCCGTTTCGCCCATCCTCACCCGCCTGTACAGCCCGGAAGATTTCGGCCTGCTGGCGGTGTTCGTCTCGGTGTTTTCCATCCTGGTGACGATGAACTCGCTGCGCTACGAACTGGCGATTCCGCTGGCGGAAAGCCCGGCGCGCGCCGCCAACCTGATCGTATTGGTGCTGCTGCTGGTGATCGTGACGACCGTCCTGTTCGGCGTGATTTTCGGCCTGTCCGGCGAGGCGCTCACCCAACTGATTAACGCGCCGGGGCTGTATCCGCATCTCGGCCTGCTGCTGTTAAGCCTGATGGGGGCCGGCTTTTACCAGGGCTTAAGCTACTGGGGCATCCGGCAGAATGCCGTCAGGCTGCTGGCCCGCACCCGCTTTATGCAGAACTTCGGCATGGCGGCGGCGCAGCTTATCCTGGGGCTGGCCGGGTTGGGCATCGGCGGGCTGCTGCTCGGCCACGCCGTCGGGCAGATCATGGGGACGCTGACGCTGACGCGTCTGGCCTGGCGCGAGAACCGCGACCATCTCCGCAGCGTCACGCCCGGCAGCCTGATGGACGCCGCCGGACGCTACCGGCGTTTTCCGCTGTATGCCAGTTGGTCGGGCGCGCTGAATATCGCCAGCATTCAGCTTCCGGCGCTGCTGCTCATCAGCCTGTACGGGGCGGACGTGGCCGGATGGTTCTCGCTGGGACAGCGCGTGATCGGCCTGCCGATGGCGCTGGTGGGGACGGCAGTCGGGCAGGTTTATCTCAGCCGCGCCTCGCAGCTTGCGCGGGAAAAACCGGGCGAACTGAGCGCGTTTTTCTCAAAGACGGCGCGGCGTTTATTTTTGATCGCGCTGCTGCCGATTATCGCGCTGGCGCTCGTCAGCCCGCCGGCTTTCGGTTTTGTGTTCGGGGAAAACTGGCGCGCGGCGGGCGAATTTTTGCAGATCATGGCCCCCATGTTCCTGATACAGTTCGTCGTCTCGTCGCTGTCGCAAACCATCTTCGTCGTCGAGCGGCAGGATTTACAGCTCCTTTACGACGTGATGCGAACCGGACTGATCGTGCTGATCTTCGTTATCGCCGGCCTGCTGCATTTCACGCCGATCGTAACCATCGCCTTCTATTCGGCGGCAATGTTTGTTCTGTATATTCTACATATCCTTATGAACCGCTACGCCATTGGCCGTTATCTGGCTGTAACAGGAAACGTATGAGCCGAAAAATCCTGACGGGACTTATTCGCTGGCTGTTCGCCCCGCTCATCAAACCGCTCGCTTTTCTCGTTTTCGACCGCAAATATCTTCATGGCCGATACTTTGATTCGCAGGTGCTGGGCTGGGTATGGGTTTACCGTTCGCTCATCTTACAGAAGATTTTCGGTTTTAATCGTGCCTGCTCGTGGCCGGTCAGTCCGTTCATGCGTGTCGCTCATCCCGAAAGCATCACCTTCGACCCGGATGACCTGAACAACTTCCAGACCTTCGGCTGTTACTTCCAGGGGCATCCCCAGGCCAGAATCGTCATCGGCAAAGGCACGTATATCGCGCCCAACGTCGGGTTAATCACCATGAATCACAACCCATGCAATCTGGATGAACACCTGCCGCCGGAAGACATCGTGATTGGCGAAAAGTGCTGGATTGGCATGAACAGCGTAATTTTACCGGGCGTAACGCTGGGCAGAAGGACGATTGTCGCGGCGGGGTCTGTCGTAAACCACAGCTTCCCGGACGGCAACTGTATCATCGCCGGCGCGCCGGCGAAGTTCATCAAACCACTGGACTGCCCCGACGAGGCGAACGCCGTTTAAGGACGCACCGCCCTCTACCGGCGAAAGAGCGTCTAGAATAACGGCACAACCTTGAAGAACTCCGTCAGGTCGTCCAGCAGCGCGTCCGGCGCGGCGGCGCTTAATACCTCGCGGCTGCTGAAGCCGGTCAGCACGGCGACCGCCTGCGCGCCCAGGGCGCGGGCGCAGGCCACATCCGCCGGCGTATCCCCCACGATGACCACCTGTTCCGGCGCAATCGAACGCTGAAGCCTGCGCCGCGCGCGTTCCAGCGCCAGGAAGGCCAGTTGGTTGCGGTCGGCGGATTCGCTGCCATACGCGCCGACGACAAACCAGGCCGGGTCGAAACCGGCGGCACGCAGTTTGACGGGCGCGATGCTGGACACATTGCCGGTCACAAGGCCCAGCGGCAGGCCGCGCCGCCGCAGTTCGGCCACCGTTTCCAGCGCGCCGGGGCAGGGCTGCACCGGGAAATCGCCGATGATCTGCGCCATATGGCGGGCGGCTGCTTGTTCGTAGGCCGGCATCTGCTGGCCGATGCGCGCCGCGTCGTAACCGTGCGCGGCCAGCAGTTCGCACAAGGTCTGCCAGTCGGTTTTGCCGCCGAAGTGATGCCCGTTGATGTCGCCGGCTGTGCCAAACACCTCCAGCATGGCGCGGCGCGTGGCCTCTCGCCCCACGCCTTTCGGCAGCAGCAGCGTACCGTCAATGTCGAACAGGATGAACCGCATCAGCCGATCCGTTTCGCCATATAAATATCCGGCTTGCCGCGTCCGTTAGCGTCCGGCATCACACCGATGATGGTATAACCGAGCTTCTGGTAGAACTCATA
>JACAES010000009.1 GCA_013388735.1 Chloroflexota bacterium
CCGCCACAACCACATAGGCTCGGTTTGGAAGTTGCACGGGTACAGTAACCGTTGCTCCCGTGAGGGAGTGTCTTCACCCAAGACCATTATGCCACGAAAGGAGCAAGAGCGCATTCATTCACCCGCTAAAGCTGGTGGTTTCCTGCGCCAAATCTTATGAACGCCGACGCCTTCCGTCATTTTTACAACTATCACTTCGCCGAAAATCGCAAGATATGGGACACCTATATCATGCCGCTGTCGCAGGAACAGTTCATCCAGCGAGTCGGTTATTCGGTCGGGTCTGTGCGAAACCAGGTCGTTCATCTCATGAGCGTTGATGATACCTGGTTTAGCGGGCTGCGCGGCGTCGAAATCCCCCCTTCGCTCAATCCCGTTCACTTCCACGACCGGCAGATCATTCGCGCCTACTGGGATAAAGTCGAGCAGCGTATGCGGGATTATCTGGCGGCGCTGCGGGACGATATGTTAGCTGGTAAACCTTTCGCGGAGGGCGAAGACAAAGACCTTATCCTGTGGCAGGTGCTTCTGCACGTCGTCAATCACGGCACCGATCATCGCGCACAGCTTCTCAGGCTGCTCAACGACCTGGGCGTCAAGACCACTTCCCAGGATTACATCTTCTACGTTTACGATAATCCGTAGGGGGTGCCGCTCCTACGCCCTGCAAATTAAGCTTGTCGTCCGTGTACTTAGCGCCCGTCGTCGTCATACATATCCTCCCGCCGCAGCGAGAAGTTCTCCGGCCAGGGGCCGACATCCACTACCGGCAGATTCAGGGGCGCGCGGCGGTGGCTTCCTCTCCCCCAACGTCACCTCACTCCGCGAGCGGCTTGCGCGCCCAGGCCACCCAGTAGCCCCGCTTGCCCGGCCCGCCGTCCGGGGTGCGTCCGGGCAGGTCGGCCCACAGGCGCATGATCTCGAACCCGCGCAGCAGGTCGCGCGCTTCCGCTTCGTCACAAAAATGATGCGGCAGAAAAGCGTCGTCTATCAGGTCAGGCTGCGGGCGCCGGTCAACGAAGGTGTCCGGCTCGACTTCGGTCAGTTCACCGGCGGCGGCCTGTTCGCGCGCCTGTTGGTAGGCCAGCGTGTCTTTATGCAGAAAATCCACCAGAAACAGGCCGCCCGGTTTGAGGACGCGCCGGACTTCGCCCAGCGCCGTCAGGATGTCCGCCCGCCGGTGATGGCAGATCGTGGATGTGGAGAGCGCCGCGTCGAAGGTTTTGTCCGCCCAGGGTTGCGCCGTCATGTCGGCTACGCGCCCATCAAAATCAAGCCGGCGTTCCGCGCAGACCTGCTGCGAGATGCTGACGCCGCGCGGCGATAAATCCATGCCGGCCATCTTAAAGCCGCGCCCGCCCAGGTAAACCACGTGCCGCCCGACGCCGCAGCCGACATCCAGCACGGCAGCGCCCGCCGGAAGCGTGTCCGCCCATTCGACAACGCTGTCGTTCGGCGCGGCAAGCGTCTGGTAGCGGGGCGGAAAAACCCCGCTCCGAAACAGCGTTTCCCATCCGGCGCGGTCATCATTTGATGAGTCCATCATTTTCGCCCATCCTTATCTCAATCGTGTCATGCTTTTGTTATGGCTGTTCCGTGTTATCTCAGGCCGAAAAAATCCAGCGAAACGTCCCACATCATGTCCATCTGATCCATAAGCGAATGGTCGGAATCCACCAGATGCAGATCAACGTTCGGGCGACCGACGGCGAAACGCACGCTCTGTTCGTGGTTCACGCTTTCGTCGCGTCTGCCGTGTACGATCAGCATGGGCAGTTCCAGCCGCACGTCATACGAGTGGTAGCGGCTGATGTCCTCGTAGAGCGCATAATGCACGCTCCGGTCTTCGTTGTAACCGTAATGGAAAATCGCCAGCCGGTTCGAGTCGCGCCAGCGGCGCAGCCCTTCGTCGCCAAGCTGCCGGCTGCGATTGCTCACGAAGTCCAGCGCCGGGGCCATCAGAAGCAGCCGCTCGACCCGCGCGCCTTCGACCTCGCGGTAGCGGTCGGTGAAGTGCAGCGCCACCAGCCCGCCCAGGCTGGAACCGATCAGGTAAACCGGCCCCGGCGGGCAGGCGCGCACTTCTTCGGCCACACGCTGGAGCATGGCCGTGAACATCAGCCGCTCGAAGGTCGGCACGTTCAGGTCTGGCACGCGCAGCGGCAGGCCGAGCGCCCGGAAGCGTTCCTTAAACAGCGCCGCCTTGCCGCTGGCAGGCGATGAAGCGAACCCATGCAGATAGATGACATTGACGGCCACAGCATTTGCCCCTATATTCAACCGGGTTACGCCGAAAGTATATCCAACCGGGAAACAAAAAGGCATGGATGTTTTAACCGAAGGCAACGCCGCCAAGCTGTACTGCCTGGACTGGATCGCGCAGTACGCGGCGGACAAACCCGCCGTGACGATTCTCGACCTGGGCTGCGGCGACGCGCGCAATTTCGTGCGCCTGCTCAAACAGAATCCGCGCGTTTTGTACGTGGGCGTCGAGCCGTCCCCGGCGGCCTGCGAAGCCGCGCGCGCCAATACCGCCGGGCTGAAGGCGACCATCCTCAACGGGTACGCTTACGATGTTTACGGGCGGCTGGTGAAGGAACGTTTCGATCTGCTGGTGTCCTTCAGCGTGTTCGAGCATGTTTACCGGCGGCTGGATTACCTGCGCGCTGCCCGCGCCTGTATCAAGGACGACGGTTATTTCCTCATCAATTACGACGCCGGGCATTTTGTGTATCCCAAAAACGCCCGCGAACGGCTGAAAAACTGGCTCGGCCCGCTGCTGGCGCGGCTGGGCGCGGAACGCTACTTTCAGGCCTTCGTGCGGCAGGCCGATTTTGAAGCCATGCTGGCGGCGGC